>NZ_JBNYXY010000012.1:0-291047 GCF_051380895.1 Janthinobacterium breve
GGCGCGCAGCTCGCCCAGGGTCAGCTCGCTGCCCGGCACGAAACCCGTGCTGGCGATCAATTCGCTTTCAGGAAACACGGGCGGCGCCGTCACCTGCAGGCGCTGCACCGTGATGCGGGTGGTATCGCCCAGCGTGGTGGCCGGCACATTGCCCTGTTGCACGCGGATGGCCGGTGCCGCCTTGGGTAGCTGGGGCGCGACCGGAATCTGCTGCAGCTGGCTGCCGGCGCTGGGAGGATCGACAGCGTACGCGTTCTGGATCAACAGCAGCAAGGTCAGGGGCAGGGGCAGGAGTTTGGCGCGCAAAAAAATCCTCTCGATCACAGAATCAGCGGTGGGAGGCAAAGTTGCCATATATTAATTTAATAGTTCCTATACTGTAACAGTTCCGTTCTAAAACTTGACCATCTTTATTTTTTATATTAGGAAAGTGCTCATCGATTCGCTTTCCTGGCGAGTTTGGCGCGCAAAATGCTCAAACGGCGCGTCGATCAAGCAGTTTCTGGTCGATTTGCCAATAAGCGCTACGTTTTAAATCGATGATTTCCCACAGCAGTGACGGCGCCACACGCCATTGCCCGCCATCGCACAGCAGGCAGCAGCTTGTGGTGTTCATGCCGATAATGGTGCCGACGCGTACGCCAGGTACTTGTCGGTGAAGGCGACGGTATCGCCGGGTTTGAACTCAGGCAGGTCCGGTGCGCGCGGCCGCAGCGGTGGCGCGGCCGGATGTCGTCCTATATAATAATTGCCTGCGTTGGCAGCAACTGCAGCAGCGGACCGGCGCGAGCGTGCCGCTGCGGTGATCGAAGCAAATACGTCAAGCCATGATTTGACACTACCAATTAATCTACTGCACTGACACAATCGTCAGTGCAGTGAGCTGGAGATGCGCGTCAAACGTCCTCTCAATGCCCTCCCCCCAGATACGCGGCGATCACCTTCGGATCGTTCTTTAAACTCTCGGCCGGGCCGTGCACTGAAATGCTGCCGTTTTCCAGCACGTAGCCGTAATCGGCCACGTTCAGGGCGGCGGCGGCGAATTGCTCCACCAGCAGCATAGTCACGCCTTCGGCCTTCAGGCGCGTGATGATGCGGAAGACTTCCTCCACCAGGATGGGCGCCAGGCCCATCGACGGCTCGTCCAGCAGGATCACTTCCGGGTTCAGCATCACGGCGCGGGCCATGGCCAGCATCTGCTGCTCGCCGCCCGAGAGCGTGCCGGCCAGCTGGTCGCGCCGCTCCTTCAGGCGGGGGAACAGCTCCAGGGCCTTGTCCAGGTCGCCCTTGATGTCGCCTTTCGGGCGTGCGCGCGTAAAGCGGGGGAAAGCGCCCAGCAGCAGGTTGTCCGTCACCGACATTGAGGCGAACACGCGCCGCCCTTCCGGCGAATGGGCCAGGCCGGCACGCGCGATGCGGTGCGAATCGAGCCCTGTGACATCCTTGCCGCCCAGTGTGACGGTGCCCGATTTCGGTTTCAGCATGCCGGAAATGGCGCGCATGGTGGTGGTCTTGCCGGCGCCGTTCGAGCCGATCAGGGTCACCAGCTTGCCCTTCGGGACGTCGAGCGAAATGCCGTGCAAGACTTCGACTTTGCCGTAGGCGGCGTGCAGATTTTGAATGGTCAGCATGGTCTTCCTCTCAGTGCGCCGCTGGCGCCAGGGTTTCGGCGCTGCCGCCCAGGTAGGCTTCGATCACTTTCGGATCGCTCTGCACGGCACTCGGCACGCCTTCGGCGATCTTCTGGCCGAAGTCCAGCACCGTCACCACGTCCGACAGGGCCATCACCACATCCATGTGGTGCTCGATCAGGATGATGGTGATGCCGTGTTCGCGGATCTTGCGGATGATGGCCATCAGTTCCTTGATGTCGGGCGCCGTCAGGCCCGCCGCCGGTTCGTCGAGCAGCAGCAAACGGGGGTTGAGGCCCAGTGCGCGGCCGATTTCCAGCAGCCGCTGTTTGCCATACGGCAGATTGCGCGCCTCTTCGTTGGCCAGGTCGGCCAGGCCGACGAACTCGAGGATGCTGGCGGCCCGCTCGCGCGCCGCCGTCTCTTCGCGCTTGTAGCGGGGCGTATGCAGCATCACGTCCAGTACATTCGATTTAAAGGTGTTGTGCAAGCCTACCAGCACGTTCTCGGTCGCCGTCATCTCGCCGAACAGCTGCACGTTCTGGAAGGTGCGCGCCACGCCACCCAGGGCGATTTCGGACGGCGTGCGGCCGGAGATCACCGCGCCGGCGAATTCCACCTTGCCCGCCGTCGGCTTGTAGATCCCCGTCAGCACGTTCATCATCGTGCTCTTGCCCGAGCCATTCGGCCCGATCAAGCCATGCACGGAGCCTTGCGTGACGTTCAGGTCCACCTGGTTCAGCGCTTTCAGGCCGCCGAACTGCATCAGGGCCTGGTCCACGCGCAGCAGCGTTTCACCGCGCTGGCCGCCCTGGGCGTGGTCAAAAGGCGCCACGCCATGCGAAGCGACGGCCTGCACATGGCCCCGGCCCTTGCCGATAAAGCTCATCAGGAAACCGACGATGCCGTCCTGCAGGTAGTACACGACAAATAAAGTCATCAGGCCGAAGATGGTCAGGCGCCAGTCGATCATGTTCTCCAGTTTAAAGGAAAACGCAGCCAGGCCGATGGTGGCGACCAGGGGCACGAGCACGCCGCGCACGGTGGAGCGTTTTTTCGCCAGCATGAAGGCGGAGCCGATCACGCCCAGCACGGCGGCGCTGACGGCGATCTTGCGGAACAACTCGATGTCGGCCAGCAAACTGGGCAGCATGACGACGATCAAGGCGCCGATCAAGGCGCCCGAGCGCGTCTTGCGTCCGCCCATGATGACGGCCAGCAGGAACAAGATCGTCAGCTCGAAGTTGTAGGTATTGGGCGAGATGTATTCTTCCGAATACGCATACAGGCTGCCGGCCAGGCCCGCGAAACCGGCGCTGATGACAAACGCATACACTTTATAGCGATAGACGGACACGCCCATGCAGTCCGAGGCGATGGGACTGTCGCGCAATGCTTCAAACGCCCGCCCCAGGTTCGACTTTAAAATGCGGTGCACGACCACCAGCGAGACCACCATCAGCGCGGCGACCATGTAGTAGTACTCCACTTCGCTCAATTTGTGGCCGAACAAGACGGGCTTGTGGATCTTGATGCCCATCGGCCCTTCCGTCAGGAAGCTCATTTCATTGATCAGGATTTGTATGATGGTGCCGAAGGCCAGGGTCACCATGGCCAGGTAAGGGCCGGTCACGCGCAGGGCCGGCAAGGCCAGGATGGCGCCAAAGGCGGCCGCGCCCACGATACTGGCGGGGATGGCCAGCCAGAACGGCAAGCCCAGCTTGAACACCAGCACGCCCGTGGCGTACGAGCCGATGCCGAACAGGCCCGCGTGACCCAGCGATACCTGCCCCGTATAGCCGACGACGATGTCGAGGCCGAACAGCAGGATGGCATAGATCAGAATGGTCTCGGCCAGGTGGATGTAGTAGGGGTTCGGAATGACGATGGGGAACAACGCGAGCGCGGCCAGGCCTGCCGCGCTCAGCGCCAGCATGGTGATTTTCTTGTTCATGTGATCCTCAGACTTTCTTGATCGCGGCTTTGCCGAACAGGCCGGATGGCTTGACGGCCAGCACCAGCAGCAGGAGCAGCAGGCCAGGCACTTCCTTGTAACCGGTGGAAATGTAATAGCCGGTGGTCGTTTCCGCGATGCCCAGGATCAGGCCGCCGACGATGGCGCCCACGCCCGACGTCAGGCCGCCAATGATCGCCACGGCAAACGCTTTCAGGCCCAGCGAGGCGCCCATGGTGGCCCCCGTCAGGGTCAGCGGCGCCACTAGCACGCCCGCAAAGGCGGCCGTGGCCGACGACAGCGCGTAGGAAAAGGTGATCACCATGCCCGTATTGATGCCCATCAAACCGGCCGCGTCGCGATCGTTGGCTGTCGCCACGACGGCCTTGCCGTAGATCGATTTGCGGTTGAACACTTCGACGGCCAGCATGATGGCCAGCGCGCCGACGATCACCGCCACCTGCATCTGCTGCACATTGGCGCCAAACACCTGAAACGGCACCGCCGACAGCGGCGACGGAAACATCAGGTCATCCTTGCCCCATATATTTTCCGCCACGTTTTTAAAAATGATGGCCAGCGCGATGGTCGACATGATCCAGCCGAATTCGGACTTGATCTTGATGGCGGGCCGCACGCCTATCCATTCGACGAACACGCCCTGCAAGGCGCCGAAGGCGATGACGATGGGGACCATCAGCAAATAGCTCATGTACGGGCCGCCATGGATGGTGCCCACCAGCGAGAGGCCCACCAGCGCGCCCAGCATCAAGGATTCGCCCTGGCCGAAATTGAGGGTGCCTGAAGTGGCAAAGGTCAGCTGATAGCCGAAGGCGATGACGGCATAGATCATGCCAAGCGCGATGCCGCTGAAGACGAGCTGCAGGAAGATTTCCATGGTATTCCCCGGAAGACGAAAGATGAAAAAATGGCCAGTCCTGATTCCTCAAGGCTGGCCATTTCGCGGCTAGATACTTGGAATTAGCCGGACTTATTTGGCAAGGACGACCTTGCCGTCCTTGACTTCGCCAAACACGGTCAGCTCGGCCGTGATCGCTTCATGGTTGGTTTTGCTGAACGGCTTGTTATAGGTGGTCACGGCGCCCTCCACTTTGTCCGTCAGGTTTTCCAGCGCGGCGCGCACTTTCGGACCATCCGTGCCGCCGGCCTGCGTGATGGCGGCAGCCAGCAGGTAGATGGAATCGTAGCCTTGCGCGGCTGAGACGGCCGATGGCATGCGTCCGCCCGATGGCTTGTAGGCGGCCACATAGGCATCGATGAAGGCCTTGCGCTTCGGCGTGCTGGCATCCTGGATGAAGGTTTGCGGCATGCGCGTGCCATTGCCGTTCTTGCCCGCGTTGTCGATGAAGTTACCCATGGCCAGGGTCCAGCTGCCGATCAGCGGTACTTTCCAGCCCAGTTTTTCCATGCCGTTGGCGATCTGCGCCAATTCCGGGCCGATGCCGTAGGTCAGCACCACTTCCGCCCCCGCCTGCTTGGCTTTCAGCAACTGGGCCGTCATGTCGACGTCCTTGATGTTGTATTTTTCAACGACAACGGGCTTGATGCCCTTCTTGTCCAGCGCCTTTTCCAGGTCTTCCCGGCCAAGCTGGCCATAGTTGGTGGAATCGGCCAGGATCGCCACTTTCTTGAACTTGCGGTTCTCGATGGCCTCGTGCACGATCATGCCGGACTGGATGGTGTCATTGGCCGCGTTGCGGAAGATGTAGTTTTCCGGCTGGTCGGCGAATTGCTTGGTGACGATGGAGCCCGTCGCCACATTGTTCATGACGGGAATTTTCGCTTCCTGGTAGAAGCGCTGCGAAGCCAGGGCCACGCCCGTGTTGATGTAGCCGACGGTGGCGGCGACCTTTTCCTTGTTGATCAGCTCCTGGGCGATCTGCACGCCGCGTTCGTTCTTCGCTTCGTCATCGCGCTCGATCAGCAACAGCGAACGGCCCAGTACGCCACCCTTGGCATTGATTTCAGCGACCGCCAGCTTGACGCCGTCGCGCATCGACACGCCCATCGGCGCGGAACCGCCCGTGAACGGACCGGACACGCCGATCTTGATGGGGTCGGCTGCGACTGCCGCTTGCGAGAAACCCAAAACCAAACTTGCCACGAGCAATTTCTGTTTCAAATTCATTGTCATCTCCTCTGATACAACGTTTTTAATGCCACTTATTTTTATAGTCGTACGCTGGATAACCGCCCCATCGATAAATCATTGTAGGTGAGTAAACATGCACCAGCAACAACTACATATGACGCATCGCAACATGCAGAAAAGACCGAATTGCCTGCCCCATGTCAGTCTTTTGTAAGGAAAATATGGGGCAAATTGGCGCACCTGCGCCATCGCGCAACAATCCGCGGAAAAACACCACAGGCAAGCAGGCGAGCTCGGCGATTCACCAAGCCATTGATCTGGCGCAATATTGGCACTGTCCAGCATGCTAAAGTCGGCCATGCCAGCGCGTGCGCGCAGGCCCGATCAGCCACTGCTACCGCATGGAGGCCATATGCAGCGCCCGCAGAACTCATCCGTTTCCGCCCTGCTTCTTTGCGCCACCGCCAGCCTGCTGCTGGGCGGCTGCGCCACCGACCTGGCGCCCGTGCGCACCTTTGCCGAACAGACACAAAAAATGTCGGTCAACTTCGAACCCATGCTGGCGGGCGGCGTCCACAGCTGCATGGGCAAGGCCATGCGCAAGCGTTTAATCCTGGCCGAGCGTTTCGATGCGCAAGCCAGCGAACAGGCGGCGCGCGCCGATTGCGCCGCCATCGCGCAGGCCAGCGCGTCGGTCGCCAGCCTGAACGACGTCCTGCTGCGCTATGCCCACACCCTGGCGGCGCTGGCCGATGACAAGCTTCCCGTCTACCAAGAAGAGTTCGGCGGACTCGGCGATTCGCTGGGCGGCCTGGCACAGCCGGACGCCGGCGCGCCCCTGCTCGATGCGGACAAGCTGGCCAAGGTCGTCAAATTGAGCGAACACCTGAGCCGCCTGGCCACCCAGCGCGTCCAACAATCAGCCTTGCGCGAATTGCTCGACGAGCAGGAAGCCGTCGATATCGTCAGCAATGCGCTCAAGGAGTATGCCCAGCGCAGCTACCGCGCAGGCTTGCAGGATGAATTGCGCGACCTGGCCCATCTGCGCGGCGCCGTCGATAACGCCGCGCCGCGCGAACCGCTGGCCGCCAACTACATCCGCACGCGATTGCACCTGGAAGGGCGGCAATTGCAGGAAAGGGAAAAGATCGTCGCCGCGTATGTCGCCGCCGTCGACGCGCTGCAAGCCAGCGTGGCCGCGCTGCGGACCAATCTCGACCGCCCGCAGGCGCCCGAACTGGAGCGGCAGCTGGCGCAGTTTGCACGCGACGTCGCCACGCTGCAAAAACAGGCTGTTTTCTATGGTCCCGCCCGCTGGTAAGCGGCGCGCACACTGGAGTATCCCATGGCCCCACTGACCGAACTGACGAAAGACCAAAGCTACGCCATCGCCGACAGCCTGGCGCAGGCATCAAGCCTGGTGCTGGAATTGCGCATCCGCGAACGGGAAGCGCTGACGCCGGACGAGCGCGCGCTGCTGGAGCAATATGAAAATCACCTGGACCAGATGGTGGCCCTGTTTCGCGCGTATGGCATTTACCTGACCGCAGCAGGCGCGGAACAGGCGCGCGGCGATATCGAGGGCGCCATCGCCAAGGGCAAGCTGCAGCTCAAGCGCATCGCCGACGTGAAGGCCGCCATAGCCGCGGCGGCCAGGCTGGTCGACTTGGGCGCGGCCATCCTGTCGCGCGACCCGCTCGCCATCGGCGAGGCGGCAGCCAGCTTGCGGGCCAAGTCAAAGAAGGACGAGAAGACCTAAGGTTCCGGCGGGCGGTGTCCCATCGCATGCGTGGCCATCATCAGGTACAGGTGGCCCTGCTCCTCGTTGTGCGCGTAGCCCATCTGCCCTTCGGCCAGGGCCACGGATTTCTGCTGCAGCGCTTCAGGGTAGCCAAGATCGCAGGCGGCGTCGAGCCAATAGCGCGCCTTTTCCACGTCACTGTCCAGCAGCAGGTTCGCCACGATGAACATGGCCGGCGCCACGTTGCGCCAGGCCGCCAGCTCCAGCCAGCGCAGCGCGGCGGCGCTGTCCTGCGGCCCGCCCATGCCATTTTTCAGCATCAGGCCCAGATAGTACGCTGCGGGACCGCTGCCCTGCCCCGCCGCCTGTTCGAACAGCGCGCGCGCCTGCGGCTGGGACGCTGTCCCGGCGCGCATCAAGGCCTTGGCCTGGGCCGTGAGGTCAGGTACCGACGACGCCAGGGGCGACGCAAAGGGGGAGACAAGTACCGCCGCCAACAACCACACCACCAGCTTCATTTGGACAGGTCAAGCTGGTACAGCGCAAAGCCCTTGCCCGCACCATCGTCGGCCTTCAGTTGCGTGACGTTGTCGATGCCGGCCGCTTGCGCCAGGTCGATCACATTCGGCGCCGAGTGGAACACCACCGGGCCTTTGGTGGCCACTTTGGCGAAGCGCCAGCTGCGCGCCGAGCCGTTTTTCGCGCGCGTCAGGTTTTTCTCTTGCGTGACGTAGGCGATCAGCAGTTCACGGTTATTGTCGGGCGAGGCCACCACCGTCTTACTGCCGTCGAGGCCAGGGAAATTGCCGCCGCCGCTGGCGCGGTAGTTATTTGTCGCAATCAGAAATTCCTGCGTCGCGGCCATTGGCTTGCCCTGGTAGGTGAGACCCTTGATGCGCCGGCCCGGCTGCTGCGTGACGTCGATCTGGTAGCGCACGTCGGCGCTGGTGATGGCGTCAAAGTTGTAGCTCGGATGGGCCGAGTTGACCAGTTCCTGCGGCTCCGCCTTGTTGACATCGATGGTATTGAAACGCTGCGCCGACTGCTCCAGCCAGGCTTTCAGTTCCGCGCCATTCATCTTCACGCCATACAGCGCGTTCGGGTACAGGTACAGGTCGGCCGCGTTATTCAGCGCCACATTGCCCGCCTTGACGTCCGTGTAGTCGGACACGCCGGCCGAGCCGCTCTTGAATGGCGACGACATCGACAGCACGGGCAAGTGCGCGTACTGCGGCAAGTTCGCTTTGACATACGCGGCCAGGTAGCCAGATTGCGCCTGGTTTACCACTTCGATGGCGCTGACATCGCCCACGTCGGCAAAATACGTCGACATGCGGAAGTCCGTGGCGCCCACGGGCGTCTGCACGTAGGCAATCGTCGCCGCGTGCTCCTCGGCCACCAGTGTGGCGATGGCCGCATCGGGCGCGACATAACTTTTGTCCACGTTCTGGATGCCGCGCGCTTCCACCGTTGTGGCGCTCTTGTCGACGGTCCACTGCTTGCCGTCGTGGCGCAAGCGCAAACCGATCACGCCCAGGTGCTTGCCCCACAAATTGGCCATCACGGTAGGCACGCCGTTGACCAGCCCCTTGACCTTGTCGACGCCGGGCAAATTAAACTGCGGCACCGTGCTGCTGGCGTTCGGGAACAGCTGGTGCGAATGGCCGATCAGCATGGCGTCCACGCCCGGCACTTGCGACAGGTAGTAATTGCCGTTTTCCATGGTGGGCGAGTATGGGCTGCTATCTAAGCCGCCGTGCGAAATGGCCACCACCAGCTCGGCGCCCCTGGCGCGCATCTCGGGGATGAATTTTTCCGCCGTCTCGCGCACGCCCTGCGTATACACGCGCCCTTCCAGCCAGCGCTTGTCCCAGGCCATGATGGTGGGCGGGGCAAAACTGATGATGCCCACCTTCACGGTACTGGTCACGGCCTTGCCATCGGGGCCGGTCGCCGTGATTTGCTTGGCGATGATGTGGTATGGCGCAAACAGGGGCTTGCCCGTCTTGACGCTGTAGACGTTGGCCAGCACTTGCGGAAACGCGGGGCCGGCGCAGCGCGGCTTGGCCGCATCGACGCTGTCGACATCGAACTGGTTGCCCGTCACCTGGCTCAAGAACGCCAGGCCATAGTTGAACTCATGGTTGCCGATGCCGCCGCCGTCCACCTTCAGCAAATTCATGGCCTTGTAGATAGCAAGGGTCTGGTCGCAGGCCAGCGGTTTGACGAGGGCCTGGTAGTCGGCCAGCGCCGTGCCCTGGATGGTGTCGCCGTTGTCGAGCAATAGGTTGTTCGGAAATTCGGCACGCGCCTGGGCAATCAGCGCCGCCGTGCGTTCCAGGCCGATCGACGGTTCCGCCTGCAGCTTGTAGTAATCATAACTGAGCACATTCGCGTGCAAGTCCGTCGTCTCCAGCAGGGCCAGGGTGGCGCTGCTACCGGCCGACGCGGCGACAGGCGCCCGGGCAGGCCCGATGGCGGCGGGCGGCAAGGCGCCGCAGCCGGCCAGCAGCAGCGGTAACAGGGCGAGACGGGGGAGTTGGCGCAGGGGTTGGCACATGAGTGTTCCTGTGGAAAGACAATATCGCCCGCATCATACGCAGCACGGCAGCGCTCATCAAGGCAAAAATATTGTCGCAAATACAGCAAAATAGTCATTTTATTGCCCTGTGCAGCAGCAATTGCGCCGCAGCGGCAGCGAAAACCCGCCGCGCTCGCGTATAATTCAAGGTTTGATTTCACCATAGAAGACCAGAACATTATGGAAGCCGAACGCATCAATATCATCTCCGCCCTGCTGAACGACCTGACGGTCCGCGAAGCCGAACTTCGGAGGTATCTTTGACTTCACTGTCAAGTCGGAGAAACTAGAGCAAGTCAACGAAGAACTGGAAGATCCGACCGTCTGGAACGATCCCAAGCGCGCCCAGGACCTCGGTAAAGAGAAGAAGGCGCTGGAAGCCATCGTCTTCACGCTGACCAAGGCCGATGCCGACCTGCGCGACACCCGCGACCTGTTCGACATGGCCCGTGAAGAAGGCGACGACGAGACGCTGGAAGCGATCGAGCAGGACGTGCAGGAAATCCGCAAGGTCATCGAAAGCATGGAGTTCCGCCGGATGTTCAACAATCCGATGGACCCGAACAACTGCTTCATCGATATCCAGGCCGGCGCCGGCGGTACTGAAGCCCAGGACTGGGCCTCGATGCTGCTGCGCCAGTACCTGCGCTATTGCGAACGCAAGGGCTTCAAGGTCGAAATATTGGAGCAGTCCGACGGCGAGGTTGCCGGCATCAAGACGGCCACCTTGAAGGTCGAGGGCGATCACGCCTACGGCTTCCTGCGCACGGAAACGGGCGTGCACCGCCTGGTGCGCAAGTCGCCATTCGACTCGGCCAACGGCCGCCACACCTCGTTTACATCGCTGTTCGTGTATCCGGAAGTCGACGATTCGATCGAGATCGACGTCAACCCGGCCGATATCCGCGTCGATACCTACCGCGCGTCGGGCGCCGGTGGTCAGCACATCAATAAAACCGACTCCGCCGTCCGCATGACCCATGCGCCGACCGGCATCGTGGTGCAGTGTCAGAACGACCGTTCGCAGCACCGCAACCGCGCCGAAGCGATGGAAATGCTGAAAGCCAAGCTGTACGAACATGAGCTGCGCAAGCGCATGAGCGAGCAGCAAAAGCTGGAAGACTCGAAAACGGACGTGGGCTGGGGTCACCAGATCCGCTCCTACGTGCTGGACCAGTCCCGCATCAAGGACTTGCGCACCGGCTTCGAGACGGGCAATACCAAGGGCGTGCTCGATGGCGACATCGACGAATTCATCTCCGCCTCGCTCAAGCAAGGCGTGTAAGGATGAATGCATCCGTTCCAGCCCGGCGTGCCTTCCTGTTCGACATGGATGGCACGATCGTCGACAACATGGCCTTCCACACGACATCGTGGCTGGCGTTCTTTGAACGCCAGGGCCATGTGCTGGATGCGGACGCCTTTTTCCGTGACACGGCAGGACGGCAAGGCCGCGAAATCATCGCCAAGTACCTGGGCGAGGATGCCGACCATGTCACGCTGCTGGCTGAAAAGGAAGTCGTCTACCGCGAACTGTATGGCCCGCACCTGGCCACGGTGGCCGGTTTCGGCCAGTTGATCGCCAGCGCGCGCCAGAACGGCGTGGGACTGGTGGTGGGTACGGCCGCGCCGGACGAGAACATCGCGTTCACGCTCGACGGCCTGGACCTGCGGCATCGCTTCGACGCCATCGTCGGCGCCGCCGACGTGGAACGGGGCAAGCCGCATCCGGACGTTTTCCTGAAAGGCGCGCAGCTGGCCGGCGCGCTGCCGCAAGACTGCATCGTCTTTGAAGACGCGCCCCTGGGCGTGGAAGCGGCGCGCCGTGCCGGCATGCGCGTCGTGGTGCTCACCACCACCCTGCCGGCCGAAGCGTTTGCCGCATTCGACAACGTGATTGCCATCGTGCCGGATTTCTCCGCACTCGACGTCGACGCACTGTTTGCCTGCGCGGCGCCAGCGCTGGCACCACATCATCAATCATCACCAACGAAGAACACCATGACTACGGATATCCAAGAACAAGCCGCCGCCCCCGATGAAAACAAGATCATCGCCGAGCGCCGCGTCAAGCTGGCCGCATTGCGCGAACAAGGCATCGCCTTTCCGAACGATTTCCGCCCCGAGCACAAGGCAGCCGACCTGCACGCGCAATACGGCAGCAAAACGCGCGAAGAGCTGGAAGAAAACCCCGTACACGTGGTGCTGGCCGGCCGCATGATGCTCAAGCGCGAAGCTGGCAAGAAAGCCGCTTTCGCCACCCTGCAAGACGCTTCCGGCCCGAAGGCCGACGGCCGCATCCAGATCTACGCCACGCTCGACCTGACCGGCGAAGCGGCCATGGCCGCCCTGCACCACTATGACCTGGGCGATATCCTGGGCGTGCAAGGCACGCTGTTCAAGACCAAGACAGACGAACTGACCATCAAGGTCACGCAACTGCGTTTGATCACCAAGTCGCTGCGCCCGCTGCCGGACAAATTCCACGGCCTGGCCGACCAGGAAACGAAGTACCGCCAGCGCTACGTCGACCTGATCATGAACGAAGAGACGCGCCGCACCTTCAAGGCGCGTACCGCCGCCATCTCGTCGATCCGCCGCTTCATGGAAAAGAACGAGTTCATGGAAGTGGAAACGCCGATGCTGCACACGATTCCGGGCGGCGCTGCGGCAAAGCCGTTCATCACGCATCACAATGCGCTGGACATGCAAATGTTCCTGCGCATCGCGCCCGAGCTGTACCTGAAGCGCCTGGTGGTGGGCGGCTTCGACCGCGTGTTCGAAATCAACCGCAACTTCCGCAACGAAGGCGTGTCGATCCGTCACAATCCTGAATTCACGATGATGGAATTCTACGCGGCCTACACCGACTACAAATGGCTGATGGATTTCACGGAAGCCGTCATCCGCCAGGCCGCCATCGACGCGCACGGCACCGCCACCCTGACCTACGGCGGCCGCGAGCTGGACCTGGCAAAACCGTTCCACCGCCTGACCATCGTCGAAGCGATCAACAAGTATGCTCCGGGCTACACCGCCGAGCAGTTGGGCGATGCGGAATTCATCAAGGAAGAGCTGAAGAAATTCGGCGTCAAGCCCTTCGCCACGGCCGGCCTGGGCGCGCTGCAACTGGCGCTGTTCGAAGAGACGGCTGAAGCGCAGCTGTGGGAACCGACCTACATCATCGACTACCCTGTCGAAGTGTCGCCACTGGCGCGCGCTTCCGACACGGTGGCCGGCATCACCGAACGCTTCGAGTTGTTCATGGTGGGCCGCGAGATCGCCAACGGCTTCTCCGAGTTGAACGACGCGGAAGACCAGTCGGCCCGCTTCCTGGCGCAAGTCGCTGCCAAGGACGCCGGCGATGAAGAGGCGATGTTCTACGACGCCGACTACATCCGCGCGCTGGAATACGGCATGCCGCCAGCCGGCGGCTGCGGCATCGGCATCGACCGCCTGATGATGATCATCACGGATTCGCCGAACATCCGCGACGTCTTGCTGTTCCCGCATTTGCGCCGCGAAGACTAATCACGGACGCAAGCCGATAAAAAGCCGCTTGATCGCAAGATCAGGCGGCTTTTTTACTTTTGCGGCCGGCCGTCAATCGGCCAGGGTCACGCGCTGGTGGCTGCGGCTGGCCTGCTGCGCCGCCAGCGCCGTGGCCAGCGCGCGCATGCCGTCGTCGCCAGTGGCGGCAGGCTGCCCTTCGCCGCGCATGGCGCGCTGGAAGGCGCACACCGAGCGTACGTACAGGTTTTCATGCTCGACGGGGATGTCGACGCTGCCGCCGTCGCGGGTCAGGCAAATGGTGCCGACGGGGCGCTGCGTCATGACGCCGGTGGCGAAGATGGTGCCCTTGCTGCCGATGATTTCCACGCCGGACAGCGAATAAGGTGCGTTGAACGCGTCGTGCACCTGTACCAGGGTGCCGTTGTCGAACTCGATGACGGCCATCAGGCCCTCCTCCAACCCGGCCACCGTCATGCCGCCGCTGGTGGCGCAGGCCGTCACATGGCGCGGTTCCGAGTCGAGCAGGAAGCGCAAGGTGTCGACATCGTGCACGAACATGTCGAGCGTGACGCCGCCCGACTCCGGCGCGTCCAGGCGCCAGCCGCGCAGGTGCTGCGGCAGGTTGTTCGCGTGCAGCACGCGGCAATACAGGGGCTGACCGATCTCGCGGGCGCGTATCAGCTCGCGCACCTTGCCATGGCTGGCGGCGTTGCGCAGGTGATGGTTAATCCCCAGCACCACGCCTGCTTCGGCGCAGCCATCGACCATGCGGCGGGCGTCCTCCAGGTTCAGCGCCAGGGGCTTTTCGCACAGCACGTGCTTGCCGGCGCGCGCCGCCTGCAAGGTCTGCGCCATATGCCATTCGTTGGTGGTGCTGATGTACACGGCATCCGCACCCGGATGCGCCAGCGCCGTATCCAGGTCTGTATAGCTGGCGGCTATGCCGAACTGCGCGGCAAACGCGGCGCCGCGCGCGGCGTCGCGGCTGACCACGGCCAGCACTTCCGCGTCGCCCTGCTGGCGGATCGCATCGACCATCCATTCGCGCGCCACGGTGCTGGCGCCAACCAGTATCCATCCGATCTTCTTCATTCCATTCTCCAGTTAAAAAGTGTGGCGCAGGCCAAGGTTCCAGGCCTGGTTGCCGCTGCCGTTATCCGTGGCGTTACCCACCACATAAGCGGCGCCGTTGCGGTTGTCGATATGCGCATAGGCCGCGTACAGCGTGCTGCGCTTCGACAGCGCGTAGGTGTAGCCAATGCCGATCTGGGAAGCGTCGCCGTTGGCGGCGCGCCGGTCGTCGCGCCGCACGTACGAGAACAACACGCGGTGCGGGCCCACCGGCAGGGTGGCACCCAGCATCAGGTCCGCGCTGTCGACCGTGGTGACTGCGCCCGCCGTGCTCTTGCTGACGGCGACGGCGGCATGCGCCTTGACCACGCCGAAGTCCCAGGTGGCGCCCAGCACCGTGTTGCGCGCCGTCCCCGCCACCAGCGCGTTTGATATGGTGTTGGCGTCCTGGTGCGCCATGCGCAGATACAGCGGCCCGCTGGCATAGGTGGCCGCTGCGCCCGTATAGCGCCTGGCCGCCGCGTCGCCGGGCACTTCGCCGAAACCGTACGCCAGTTCGCCGGAAAGGCCGTCGCGCACGGGCGAGCTGTAGGTGATGCTGTTGTCAACCCGGCTGATGTAGCCGGCCGTGAAGACATTGCTCATCCTGCCCGCAAAACCCAGGTAAAACGGATCCAGCACGCCCAGGCTGGAATCGATGAAGGTGTACTGGCGGCCCAGCCGCAGCGTACCCGCCGCGCCGCTCAGGCCAACGAACGCCTGGCGCCCGAACAGCAGGCCGCCCTGGGCCGAAGCGCCCGTGTCGGCCAGGATGCCCGCATCCATCGTCAACAGCGCCGTCATGCCGCCGCCCAGGTCTTCGCTGCCCTTGAAACCCAGCCGCGAACCGTTGGCGATGCCGCTCGTCAGCTTGAGCACCCTGCCGCCGGCGCCGCCGCTCTCGGACACCACGCCCAGGTCCGCGATGCCGTACATGCTCACGTTCGACTGCGCGCTACACAGGCCGCTGCCGGCGCCAATGATCATTGCCCCTACTACCTTCTTCTTCATCTCTTTCCCTGTCTGTGGATACTGCGCTTAGCGCACCAGATGGCGCGGACGCTCGCCGCGCAGGCCTGCCAGCAGGTTGTCCACCGCCTGCTGCGCCATGGCAAAGCGCGTTTCATGCGTGGCCGAGCCGACGTGCGGCAGCGCCACCACATTGGCCATGCCCGGCAGCGGGTTATCCGGCGCCAGCGGTTCGTGCTCGAACACGTCGAGACCGGCACCGTGGATGGTGCCCTGTTGCAGCGCCTCGATCAGCGCCGCCTCGTCGACGATGCGCCCGCGCGAACCGTTGATGAAGATGGCGCCGGGCCGCATCAGCGCGAACTCGCGCCGGCCCATCATGCGTTCCGTCTGCGCCGTCAGCGGCAGCACCACGCAGACGAAATCGGAGCCGGCCAGCAAGTCGTCGAACGCCACCTGGCGCGCACCCAGCGCCGTTTCCACCTCGGGCACTGCTTCGCCGTTCACGTACAGCACCTGCATGCCGAAACCGAGTGCCGCGCGGCGGGCGACGGCGCGGCCGATGCGGCCCATGCCCAGCATGCCGATGGTTTTGCCATGCACGTTGACGCCATACTGACTTTCGCCCACGCTGCGCGTCCAGCTTCCCGCCTTGACGAATTCGGCCAGTTCGACGACGCGCCGCGCGCTGGCCAGGATCAGCGCGAAGATCGTGTCGGCTGTCGTTTCCGTCAACACGTCCGGCGTATTGGCCAGCAGGATGCCCCGTTCGCGCAGGTAATCGACGTCGAACTGGTCGACGCCCACCGATATAGTGGAAATAATGCGCAGGTCAAAGGCCGGGTCCAGCAGTTCGCGGTCCAGACGCACGCTGGCGCCCAGCAAGCCATGCGCGCCGCGGATGGCGGCGGCGAACGCGGCGCGGTTGCCCGCATCGATGGCCTCGAAATACGTCACCTCGCATTCGGCGCGCAGGCGCGCCAGCAGCGGTTCGGCCAGCTTTTTATAGACAACGACATTTTTTTTCATGTGTTTCCCCTGTTCGGTTCAAGATTGGACCAGCGCATCAAGCTGGGCGCGGGTCGGCAAGCCTTCCATGTCGCCGGCCACCTGGATGGCGAAGGCGCCGACGCGGTTGCCGCGCCTTACCGCCTGCGCCAGCGGCAGGCCTTCCAGCAAGGCGCTGACGAGGCCGGCCGCGAAGCCGTCGCCGGCGCCCACCGTATCGACCACGTTGGACACGCGCTCGCCCGGCACCATGCCGCTGTCGCCACCGGCCGTGCGGTAATAAGCGCCCTCGGCGCCCAGCTTGATGACCACCAGCCGCGCGCCCCGCTGCAGATAAAAGCCGGCCACGTCGTGCGGCAGGTCGTGACCGGTGAGGATTTTCCCCTCCCCCAGACCGGGCAGCACCCAGTCCGCCCTGGCAGCGAGGCGGTTGATCTGTTCGACCATGACAGCTTGCGAGGGCCACAGCGAGGGCCGCAGGTTCGGATCGAACGACACGGTCCGGCCATGCTCGCGCATGAAGTCCAGCGCCTGGCCGGCGAATGCCAGGCTGGTGGCGGACAGCGCAGCAGCCACGCCGGTGGCGTGCAAGTGGCGCGCGGACAGGAAATAAGCGGGGTCGAAATGCTCCGGCGCCAGCCGGCTGGCGGCGGAACCCTTGCGGAAGTATTCGACCAGCGGATCGGCGCCGTTCTCGGCCTTCTCCTTGAGCAGGAAGGCGCTGGACTGGCCGGCGACGGTGACGACGCGGCTGCAGTCGACGCCTTCGGCCTGCACGCTGGCGCGGATGAAGCGGCCGAAGGAATCGTCGCCCACCCGGCTCAGCCAGCCAACGCGCAAGCCCAGGCGCGCCAAGCCGATGGCGACATTCGTCTCGGCGCCGGCCAGGCGGCGCGTGAAATGCGCCACGGCCGCCAGGTCTCCCGTTTCCTCAGCAACGAACATCGCCATCGCCTCGCCATAGGTGACGACGTCGAGCGCATGCGCCCCTTGATTCAGTTCATGTTCCATCATGCGACCTCCAGCATCTGAATGTAGCGGCCCGTTTCAGCCACCAGGTCGGCGCCCTCCAGTGGGAATTCGATGGCCCGCTGCACGCCCGGCGCGAAGTGCGCGAAGACGGCGCGCCAGGCCGGATCGGCCTCGGAGACGGCGCAGGCGGACAGGCGGCCCGCGTCCTCCATGACGGCCTTGCAATGCACATAGCGCACATATGGCGCCAGCAGGCGCGCCGCCTGATGCGCGTCTTCGCCCACCCAGCGCCAGTTGCCGATGTCGAACGTCAGCCCCACCGGCAGCCCGATTTCGTGCGCCGCCGCCAGGAAGCGCGCCATGGTCGCCAGCTTGCCGCCATGGGCCGTCTGGTCGTTTTCCACCAGCAGCGCCACCGGCGCCGCCGCCAGCCGGGCGTTCAAGGCTTGGAGCTCCGGCGCGGCCGGGTAGTGCCCCAGCGACACCTTCAGGTAGCGCGCCCCCAGGCGCGCCGCCTCGTCCAGCATCTGCTGCAGCAGTTCTTGCTGCAGCAGCCCGTCCGCGCCCCACAATTCGATGGGCGTGGAATACACCGAGTACAGGCCGCGCACGGCCACCGCCGCGCCCATGCGCACCAGGTCCGGCAGATCGGAAGTAAACAGTTCGCGGCGAATCTCGATGCCGGCGCCACCCGCGTCGGCCACCACGTCGATGAAATGGCTTTGCCCCAGCTGCCTTACCCTGCTTGCGCCATAGGCCGACGCCGCCACCAGGACGGGGCTCATTTGATTGCTCCCGCGCCGACGAACTGGCGCGCCTCGGGCGTTTGCGGGTTGCTGAAGAAGGCTTCCGACGGCCCGCTCTCCCACACCTTCCCCTCATGCATGAAAACGGTGACGTGGGCCATGCGCCGCGCGAACTCCATCTCGTGCGTCACCAGCAGCATCGTCATGCCCGCCTGCGCCAGCTCTTCCATCACCTTCAGCACTTCCTGCGTCAGTTCCGGGTCGAGCGCCGACGTCACTTCGTCGAACAGCATCACCTGCGGTTCCATCGCCAGCGAACGGGCGATCGCCACGCGCTGCTGCTGGCCGCCCGACAGCTGCTCGGGATAAGCTTCGCGCTTGTGATCCAGACCCACCTGCTTGAGCACGCGCAGCGCCGTGGCGCGGCCCTGGGCATCGGGCACCTTCTTGGCAATGCGCGGCGCCAGCATGACGTTTTCTTCCACGGTCAGGTGGGGGAACAGGTTGTAGCTCTGGAAGACCATGCCGACATCCTTGCGCAAGTCGAGCAGGTGCTCCTGGCGCGCCGTCAGCGTATGGCCGGCCACGACGATGCTGCCGCTGTCGATGGTTTCCAGGCCGTTGATACAGCGCAGCATAGTGCTCTTGCCGGAACCGCTGCGGCCGATCACGGCGATGACCTGGCCCCGCTCGACGGCGAACGAAACGCCCTTGAGCACGTGATTGGCGCCGAAGCTCTTGCTGATATTGTCAATGTCAACGATGGGCATGGAATTTCCTTTCCAGTGAATGGCTGTAGCGCGACAGCGGGTAGCACATCGCAAAGTAGATCAGGGCGACGACGGGGAAGACGATGAAAGGCAGGAAGGTCGCGTTGCTGACCAGTTGCCCTGCCCGCGTCAGTTCCACCACGCCGATGATCGAGGTGATCGAGGTGTTCTTGATGATCTGCACCATGAAGCCCACCGTCGGCGGCAGCGAATGGCGCAGTGCCTGCGGCAGGATGACATAGCGCAGCTGCTGGTAGCGGTTCAGCGCCAGCGCGGCCGATGCTTCCCACTGCTGCCGCTGCACGCCTTCGATGCAGCCGCGCCAGATCTCGCCCAGGTAGGCGCTGGCAAAGATCGTCATCGCCGCGCCGGCCGCGATGATCGGCGACAGCTTGTAGCCGAACAGGGCCAGGCCGTAATAGGTCAGAAACAGCACGATCAGCACGGGCGTGCCCTGGACCAGCTGGATGTACAGGGCGCTGACAAAACGCAGGAACGGGCTGCGCGCCGTGCGCAGCAGCGCCACCGCGAAGCCGGCGATGCCGCCCGTGATGAAGACGATCAGCGACAGGCCGATGGTCCAGCGCGTGGCCTCGAGCAGGAATTGCAGGTTATCCCAGGAAAAGTCACTGATCATGTCATGCTCCCATGCGTACCGCGCCCATACGGCGGCGGCGTTTGAAGACGATCTGGCCCAATACCCAGAAGCCGAAGCGGAACAGCAGGGCCAGCAGGATGTACAGCACCATCACGACGATGTAGATCTCGAAGCTGCGGAAGGTTACCGCGTCGAGCAGGTGGGCGGCGGCAGTCAGCTCTTCGGCGGAAATGGCCGACACCACGCTCGATGCGAGCATCATCAGCGTGAACTGGCTGGCCAGCGCCGGATACACTTTTTCAAGCGCCGGCAGCAGCACGACGTGGCGCATCACCTGCCAGCGCGTCATGCCCAGCGCCTGCGCCGCCTCCAGCTGCGACGGATGGACGGCGCCTATGCCGGCGCGCACGATTTCCGCCGCATAGGCGCCCAGGTTGACCGTCATGGCGACGAGCGCGGCGCCGTTGGCGTCGAGCTGCAGGCCCAGCGACGGCAAGCCAAAGTAAATGATGAACAACTGCACCAGGAACGGCGTGCTGCGGATTACCTCGACATACGCGCGCACCGCCACGCGGGCATAGCCGGGGCCGTTCTTCAGGATGACGGCGGCGCACACGCCCACCGCCAGTCCCAGCACCATAGCCAGGGCGCTCAGGCGTATCGTCAGCGCCGCGCCCCACAACAGGCGGTCCAGCGATTGCATGACGAGTTCGAAATGAAATTCATACGGCATACTCAACTCCTTATCTACGTGCGCATCCCCGGCGGCGCCACCATGGTGGCGCGCCGTGCGGACAGGCACTCTCCCTGTGCGGGTCGCGGTATCAGAAGGTCGGCAATGGCGGCAGCGGCGCGCCGCTCCACTTGCGCGCGATGGCGTCGAGTTCGCCGTTCAGCTTGACGTAGTAGATGAAGTTATTGAGCCACTGGTGCAGCTCGAAGTCGCCGCGGCGCACCGCCATCGAATTCGGTTGCAGCGAATAGGCGAACCTGACCTCGATCTTGCCCGCGCCGCGCGTCTTGATGATATCGAGCGCCATCGTGCTGGGGATAGAGACGGCATCGACCTGCTTGCTGAGCAAGGCCTGCGTGACGGTGGCGTCATCCTCGAAACGCACGATGCTGGTGCCGACCGGCGCCATGCGGCTCAGCGCCGTGTCATTCGTGGTGCCGCGCGTCACGCCCACCTTCTTGCCCTTCAGGTCGGCCAGGGCCTTGAATTTGCCGCCGACCGGTGCGACGATCGCCAGTTCGAACGCGCTGTAAGGCATGGTGAACATCAGCGTCTTGGCCCGTTCCGGCGTGGGCGCCAGGGTCGCCACGAGGAAATCGACCTTGCCCGATTCCAGCGACGGCACGCGCGAGGGCGCCGTCAGGGGCACCACTTCCACGGGCAGGTTCATGTATTTGCCGATCAGGTTAGCGACATCGACGTCATAGCCGACGGGCGCGCCCTTGGCGTCGATGCTGCCAAACGGCGGCGTGCCGCTGACCACGCCGATGGTCAGTTTGCCTTTTTTGATCAAGTCGCCCAGCGTCTGGGCGCCGGCGTCGGCGGCTACGCCCAGGGCGCACGTTGCTGCGAGCGCGCAGGCCACGAACTTCGCGTAAAACAGTGTCGTCATCTTCATGCTTCAGTCTCCTGTGATCCCGGTACCGGCCTCGTCGAGGCGCTTCCGGGAATATTGTCAAATGGACGATTCAGATCGTCTCTTGCCGTGTCGTTTCAACTTAATTTCAACCTCATGCCAAACTCCTGCCATTGCCCTGCCTGACTACCCATGCCCCTTTCCAGCGTGAACACCATCCATGAAACCGGTTCCATACCTTGCCCAAAAAAAAGGGCAACGCCCTCTTCCCCGTCAATCGCCGCCTTTGCCCGCAATTCCTCCCTGGGTGGAATTGCGCACAATCAACTTACCCGGCAACAGCACCTCGCGCGGCGGGCATTGCTCGCCCTGCAGGCGCGACAGCATGCACGTCATCGCCGAAAAGCCGATCTCGTAAGTCTGCTGCTCGATCGTGCTCAGGCCCGCCAGCGGCGACCAAGGTAATTCGTCAAAGCCCAGCAGGCCCACGTCTTGCGGCATGCGCAAATCGAGGCGCTGCAGCATCAGCGCCAGTTCCAGCGCCACCATGCCGTTCGAGGCCAGCAGCGCCACGCGGCGGCCGCGCCACTGCGCCAGGCATTGCCGTACCTGCGCGTCGATGGAGGGACGGTCGTCCAGGTCCACCGCCAGCACTTCGCCCACGCAGCCGGGATGCTCGGCAATCACGGCCTGAAAACCGTCGGCGCGCATCAGCCGCGAACTGACACCCGTCAATGGCGGCGCGACGAAGGCGATGGCGTCGAAACCCTGCTCGATCAGATGCGCGGTGGCCAGCCGGCCAGCTTGCACATTGTCCAGGCCCACCAGGTCAAAATCGACGCCCTCGATGCGCCGGTCGACCAGCACGATGGGCATGTCCGCCTGCTGCAAGTCGGACGATTGGATGTTGCGCCCCTGCGTGTTGACGATCAGCCCTTCCACGCTGTACGAGCGCAGCGCGGCAAGCGACTGCCGTTCGCGCAGTTCGTCATTGCCGGTATTGCACAAGATCAAGGTGTAGCCATGCTGCTGGCAGGCCGCTTCCACGCCTTGCAACACGGCCACCGTATAGGGATTGAGCATGTCCGCCACGACCATGCCGATCAGGCGCGTGCGTCCGCGCTTGAGGCCACGCGCCATCTGGTTCGGCTGGTAGCCGAGGCGCGCGATGGTGCTTTCGATCTGCTGGCGGATGTTCTCGGACAAAGCGTCCAGTTCGCCGCCGAGAAAGCGCGACACGCTGGTCTTCGACACGCCCGCCTCGCGCGCCACCTGGGCGATGGTCACGGGCCGGGCCGGCTGGCCGGAGACGGTTTTTTTGCTGCCGCGTACTGAATCCAAGATTGATCTCCACTACCTGTTGATATGCATATTTTTATTTTGGAACCGGTTCCAAAGATAGCACCCAGGAATCGATGACGCAAGCGATTTGATTGGCTGTGGCGGCGAAAGCACACGCTGGGGCAAATGTGAAAGGCGCCGCCCCCCCCCCCCCGGCAAACGCAGGGGGGGGCGGCGCGATGGTGTCAAGACTATTTACTGGATCACGGTATAGCAAGGCACGTACGCCGTACCCGCCAGCTTCATGCGGTGCTGCGCCACGAACGAGGCCAGCAGCGCATCCATGGGGCCCATGATGTCCTTGTCGCCATGGATTTCAAAGTTGCCGTGCTCTTCGATCGAGCGGATGCCGTCATCCTTGACGTTGCCCGCCACCACGCCCGAGAACGCGCGGCGCAGCTGGGCTGCCAGCAAGTGCGTGGGCTGGTTCTTGTGCAGGCTCAGGTTGCGCATGTTTTCATGCGTGGGCTGGAACGGCTTCTGGAACTCGTGGTCGATCTTCAGCAGCCAGTTGAAGTAATACGCATCGCTGTGGGCCTTGCGGAATTCGCGCACCTGGCGTATGCCTTCGAGCATTTCACGCGCCACCAGTTCCGGGTCGTCGATGATGATTTTATAGCGCTGCTGCGCTTCCGGGCCCAGGGTGTCGCTGATGAACTGGTTGATCTGCACGAAGTACTCGCGCGAGGTCTCCGGTCCCGTGAAGATCAACGGGAACGGGATTTCGGCATTGTCCGGGTGCAGCAGGATGCCGAGGATGTACAAAATCTCTTCGGCCGTGCCGGCGCCGCCGGGGAACACGACGATGCCATGGCCCGCGCGCACGAACGCTTCCAGGCGTTTTTCAATGTCCGGCATGATGACGAGGTCATTGACGATGGGGTTCGGCGATTCGGCCGCGATGATGCCAGGCTCGGTGATGCCCAGATACCGGCCACTGTGCAAACGCTGCTTGGCGTGGCCGATGGTGGCGCCCTTCATGGGGCCCTTCATGGCGCCGGGGCCGCAGCCGGTGCAGATGTCGAGGCCGCGCAAGCCCAGCTGGTAGCCTACTTCTTTCGAATAATTGTATTCGGCGCGGTTG
The DNA here is from genome assembly GCF_051380895.1 of Janthinobacterium breve. Lineage (NCBI taxonomy): Bacteria > Pseudomonadati > Pseudomonadota > Betaproteobacteria > Burkholderiales > Oxalobacteraceae > Janthinobacterium > Janthinobacterium breve. The sequence goes on from NZ_JBNYXY010000012.1 coordinate 23,721, forward strand.
ATCGAGTGGCCGCCCCAGCACACAACGAGGTTCGGGTTGAGCTGGGTTTGCAGCACGTTGGCGTTGCGCAGGATGTGGAAGACGGCGTCCGTCACGCCTTCCGTGCTCTGCAAGTCGAATTTCGGGTTGCCCGTGACTTCATCGCTGACAAAGATGATGTCGCGCAGCACGGCAAACAGGTGTTCGTGGATGCCCTTGATCATCTTGCCATCGACAAAGGCGATGGCTGGCGCGCCCTTGATGTCGAGCTTGATGCCGCGCTCGCGCTGGATGATGGAGATTTCAAACGATTGGTAGCGCTCCAGCAAGGCGCGGCCATCGTCGATGGTGCTGCCGCAATTGAGTACCGCCAGCGCGCAGCGGCGGAAGGTGTTGTACAGGCCGCCCTGGCTAGTGTCGAGCAGTTTGTTGACTTCAGTCTTGGAGAGCACGTCCAGGCGGCCTTCCGGTGAAACCAGAGTATCGATAACGTCGTGTTCCATAATGCGAAAAATCCCTTTAAAAATCGATGCTCGAAGGTCTTGCAGCCTTAATATACGACAAGTCGGGCAGGTTGTGCTGTGGCGCCGCAAAATCGCCCGAGCCGCCCTTGCCTGCAAACCGGTTTGATTAATATGAAACAGTCATTCTTGCTAATGCGAATGGAAACCTTCGCTCAGCGCAATTTGTAGATTAGAATGCCTGCCTATTGGAATTCCCGTGCGTGAGGTTCTTCATGAGAGTCCCCGCCGCCCGCAGGCTTCCATAAGTTTGTTGTATCGATTGACTATAATAATTTTTCAGGAGGAACCGCATGAGCGGTGCGACTACGCCCAACAAGGAAGCCGTTATTCCCGAGTTCAAGCAGATTATGGGCCATCCAAGCCCATTGTGGATGTTGTTCATGACTGAATTCTGGGAACGCTTCGCGTTCTACGGAGTTCGCTGGGCGCTGGTACTGTACATCGTTGCCCAGTTCCACGGTGGCGACGGTTCAGGACAGGCAGCGGCCAACCTGACCTACGGTTCCTTCCTCGCGCTGGTGTACGCCGGCGCCCTGTTCGGCGGCTACATCGCCGACCGGGTCATCGGTTACCAGCGCTCGATCCTGCTGGGCGCCGTCTTCATGGCTGCAGGCCTGTTCTGCATCTCGGTACCGAACCAGGACATCTTCAACCTGGGCCTGGCCACCATGATCGTCGGTAACGGCATGTTCAAGCCGAACATCTCGACCATGGTCGGCAAGCTGTACACGACAGCCGATCCGCGCCGCGACAGTGGCTTCACGATCTTCTACATGGGTATCAACATGGGCGCCATGGTTGCCCCTGTCTTCACCCAGTGGCTGGCCGAGTCGATCTTCGGCACCAGCGCCATGCCGTCGTACAAGATGGTCTTCATGGCCTCCGGTTTCGGCATGCTGATCAGCCTGGTATGGTTCGCCATCGGCCGCCGCGCCCTGAAAGGCATCGGCGCTCCGGAAGCCGGCGCCGGCAACCCGATGCGCGTCCTCTGGGTAGCCGTTGGCTCCCTGTGCGTGATCCCGCTCGTGTACTTCCTGCTGACCGTCGGCGCTGAAAAGCTGCAAATCGTCCTGACCGCGCTGTTCATCGGCCTGGCCGTGATGCTGATGATCGAAGGCATACGCAACGGTAAAGTTGCGCGCGACCGCGTCATCGCCATGCTGCTGATCTTCGTCTTCAACATCCTGTTCTGGATGTTCTTCGAACAGGCAGGCAGCTCGTTTACCTTCCTGGCTGACAAGATCGTCAACCGCGACCTGGGCTTCTGGATCTTCCCGACCGCCTACTTCCAGACCGTCAATTCGGTCGCCATCATCGTTTTCGCGCCTATCATCGCCGCCATCTGGGTCTTCCTGGCGCGCCACAACGTCAATCCTTCGATCCCGCGCAAATTCGGCCTGGGCTTGCTGGGCAATGCGGTGGCCTTCGGCTTGCTGATCTTCGCTCTGTCGAGCCTGGTTGGCGCCGATAACAAGATCCCGTTCTGGACCCTGGCCACCGTGTATGTGCTGCAATCGATCGGCGAGCTGTGCCTGTCACCTATCGGCCTGTCGATGGTCACCAAGCTGGCGCCAGTGCGCCTGGTCGGCCTGGGCATGGGCGGCTGGTTCCTGTCGACCGGTATCGGCAACAACCTGTCGGGCATCTTCGCCAGCCACGTCAGCGGTACCAGCGGCATGTCGGTGCAGTCGGCCCTGTCCGGTTATACTTTCGGCTTCTGGTCCCTGCTGGGCGCCGGTGTCGTACTGTTCCTGATCGCACCGTTGATCAACAAACTGATGCACGGCGTGAAGTAAGCGTCCTGTGCTCGCTCAAAACGGCGGCCTGCGGGTCGCCGTTTTTCATTCCGACAGCCGTTTCGCCCTGGCCTGGCGGTACAATACCGCCATGGCCAGCGGCCACCCGACCAACCCCGATAAAGAATCCCATGTCCAGCATCTCCACCACCACGCCCCTCTCCGACGACGAATACGCCGAACTCGACACCCTGCTGGCCGCGCCCGCCCTGGCCGGTGCCGCCATGGACGTGTCCATGCTGGAAGGTTTCCTCACGGCCGTCGCCCTGAGCCCGAAACAGATCACGCCTGAACAATGGTTGCCCTGGGTATGGGACAAGACGGCAGGCAGCGCCGCGCCAGCACAGGACGCGGACAAGGAACGTGCCGCCTCCCTGGCGCAGCGCCACCACGCCTACATGGTCGAATGGCTGGCGAAGGACCCGGACAGCTTCGAGCCCATCTACGTATGCGGCCCCGAATGGAGCGTGCCCGCCTGGTGTGCAGGCTTCCTGCTTGGCACCAGCCTGGACAAGCCCCAGTGGGCGGCCCTGGCCGTCAGCCACCCGCAATATCTGGCGCCGTTCCAGCACCTGGCCGCTGCCAGCGAGCTCGACGACGATGCGGCCGAAACGGCCATGGATGGCGTGATTCCCGCAGTCATCGCCATCAACGCGGCCTGGGCGCGCCAGCGCCACCTGAAAAGCCAGGTTCAAAACCAGCCCGGCGCCACCGTGCTGCGCGACGTGCCGAAGACGGGCCGCAATGACCCGTGCCACTGCGGCAGCGGCAAAAAATACAAAAAATGCTGCGCCGACGCCGATAGCGCGGCCACCTAAGACAACACCTCCTTGCACCAGCTGCTGACGTCCCTGCTGCGCTTCCTGCTGCGCCACGCGCTGCAGTTCGCGCTGTTCATCGTCATCCTGCTGGCCGGACGCTTGCTGCTGGCCGAATGGCGCGCCTACAGCGCCGGCAACGAAGCCGTGGCCACCCTGCGCCAGGCTTCCAGCAACGCCGGCAACCATGGCGCCAGCCTGGCCGATGCCGCCACGGTCCGCGTCAACGCCCTGCAGCACGCTTCGCAAACCGCCATCGCCACCCGCCTGCAGCAAGTACAGGCGCACCTGCGCCAGCTACGCGCGCGGCAGCAACCGTCGCTGTTCACCCTTCCCCTGCCCGATGCCGATACGCTGGCCTTGCATGCGCAAGACGAAGCGGCGCGCCACGTGGAAATCGAAGTGCTGGCGCAGGAAGCCCGTTATCTGAGCGCCCTGCACGCGGCGATCAGCGGCGAAGATGCGCGGCACACGCTGGCGCGCCTGCACGCAGAACACGTCAGCGCGTATGCCGCGCTGCAGCACAACCAGCGCCAGCGCCGGCAACTGGAAGCCCAGCACCCGCTGGCGGCCCGCCTGCCCGGCAGCGACGCTTACGCGCAGTTGTCGCGCCTCGAAGCCGAGGGCCAGCGCTTGCGCGAGATCAACCTGCAAGCGTATCGGGCATGGGCAACGCAACGCGCGCGCACCAGCGATGCGGCCCTTCCCGCGCCATTCGCCATCGACAACGCGGCACTGGCCGGCGCGCTGGCGCCCGTACAAAAGGCCATCGCGGCCGGCGAAACGCAGCTGGCGCGCAACTGGATCGCCCGCTGGCGCGCTCCCGTCATGGACGTGGCGCCCACGGCTGCCCTGCTGGTGCTGTCGGCCATCCTGCTGCCCGTCGCCATCAAGGCCTTCTTTTACTTCGTGCTGGCGCCCATCGCGTCCCGTTTGCCGCCGCTGTCGATTGCGCGCGAACTGCAGATGGCGGGCAGCTCCCTTCCCCTTCCGCCACATGGCGAATCGCGCATCTCCGCCGTGTCGCAGGCATTACAGCTAAACCCTGGGCAGCAGATGCTGATCCATCCCGAATACCTGCAATCGTCCCCCGTCAGCACGCGCAAGCGCACGCAATGGCTGCTGGACTGGCGCTTTCCAATTACCAGCCTGGCCGCCGGCATGGTGGCGCTGACGCGCCTGCGCAGCGACGTACCAGCATCCGTGACGATCTCCGCCAGCGACGACCCGTTACTGGAAATCGCCGTCCTGCACCTGCCGGCCGGCAGCGCGCTGGTGTTCCAGCCACGGGGCCTGGTGGGATTGATCTGCGACACGGGCCAGTCGCTGGCGATGTCCAGCCACTGGCGCCTGGGCAGCCTGCATGCCTGGCTCACCCTGCAGCTGCGCTTCATCGTCTTTCGCGGCCCCGTCACCCTGATCGTGCGCGGCTGCCGTGGCGTACGCCTGGAGCGGGCGGGCCAGGGCCGCTCCATCAGCCAGTCCGCCACCCTGGGCTTTACTACTGACGTGCTGTACTCGACGATGCGCAGCGAAACCTTCATCCCCTACCTGCGCGGCCAGCAAGCCCTGCTCAACGACCGCTTCGACGGCGACAACGGCGTCTACCTGTACGAGGAAACCCCGCACCACGGCAAGCAGCCGGGCAAGGTGGGCAGCTGGTTCGAGGGGTTCACCGATGCGATCTTGAAAGTGTTCGGCATCTAGCCGAGGAAACCATGATGAACGACTTCCTGTTTGCCGATTTTCTTGAGGACCAGGCAGTGTATGCGGCGGTAGAAGTCTACTGGCAGGCACGCCTGGCCTTCCTCGATGGCCTGTGCGCGCCGTATCTGCGCACCGCGTTTGCCAACGGCCAGCCGTTTCATGACGGCAATCCGATCGTCAACCTGGCGGACCGGAACGCTGGCAAGGCTGCGCGCATCGTGCAGCAATGCCCGTGTGAATTCGGCCACGACTACACGAGCTTCGAGCAAGCCATCGAGCTGGCCGACGACGATGGGCACCGCCCGGCGCGGGAAAAAATCATCGTGCTGACCTTGACACAGGCAGCGGCGCAGCGCGCCGAGGCGGAACTGCGGGCCTGGTTCATGCCAGACCAGGCCATCACATAGGCAAGGCGGCGCCTTCCGGCACGAAATCCGGCTGCAGCAAGCCATACACATGCAGGTCGACAAACGCACCATTTAACCATTCCGCCTGCCGCAACACGCCTTCGCGCGTAAATCCCAGCCGCCCGGCCAGCCCCATGCTGGCATGATTGCCTGCCGCGCACTGCAATTCGATGCGGTGCAATTGCAGCGCGCCAAACGCATGCACTAGGACGGCGCGTACCGCTGCGCTGGCGATGCCTCGGCCCTGGAACTGGCGTCCCACGTAATAGCCGATCCTCGCATTTCGGTCAGCCTGTTGTATGTCTTTCAGGCGGATGCTGCCGCATAAAGCCGTGCCGGAAAAAACATGCCATTCCAGTACTTCACCGCTGGCGGCGCGCGCGGCAGCGGCTTCCAGATAGGCCCTGGCATCGTCGACGCACGCCAGTTGCACCACCGCGGGAAGGAAAGCGTGTAGGTGGTCACGGTTGTGTCCTACCAGTTCAGCAAGGGCTTCGGCGTGTTCAGCCGAGGTTGGAACAATAGAAATATCAGGAAATGCTGAAAGATTCACACGCAAAGACCTCTGGCGGGCCGGTAAAGTGAAAGAAGAAACACGTAGTGGGACCGCTACGCCGCAATCGAATGCGACACTCTCAGCCACTCGCCCGGCTGCAAATTCGCCGCCGCCTCGCGGGTGGCCAGCACGCTGTCCGGGTCCAGGTCGGACCGGTTCAGCTTGTAGGAATAGGCAAAATCATCGGCATCGAATGCCTGCCCTGCCTTGACGTAATACTTGAAGCCGACAAAGGAGTCGGGATTGGTGACGACGGTGTATTCAAGCGTGACGCTGTTCATGGCGGGCCTCGTCAACGATGGTGAAGTAGCCATTATGCGTCAATTTGCGTCAATTCTGGCAGCAGCGATGTGGCGGCTAATCCTTGCGGCAAGTCAATGGCCCTGCCGGCTGCCAGCGCTACAGTAACCTGAACCCACCACCACGCCATTACTGTCCATTACTGCCATGCACACCTTGCTCACGAAGATCAGGAACACACTGGCGCCGCAAGCGGGCATGCCGGCGGCGGCGCGCATGGAGCGGCTTTCGGACCGGCGCGGCCTGCCCGCCGTCGACCCCGGACCGCAAGCCGTCGTCAAGGCCTGCACGACCTGGCTATGCGCGGCGCAAGACCATTCCCGTTCAAACGACGGCGGCGTCGCGCGCGACTACAGCCTGCTGACCGGCTGGTCGAGCTCCTACCCGGAGACCACCGGCTACATCATCCCCACCATGATCGCCCTGGCGCAGCGCACGGCAGATGATGCGCTGCACGGACGCGCGCGCCGCATGCTCGACTGGTGCGTAGCCATCCAGTTCGCGCAAGGCGGCTTCCAGGGCGGGAAGATCGATTCGACGCCGCGCGTGCCCGTCACCTTCAACACGGGCCAGATCCTGCTTGGTCTGGCCGCCGGCGCGCAAGCGTACGGCGCGGCCTACCAGGATGCCATGCACCGCGCGGCAAGCTGGCTGCGCGACAGCCAGGATGCCGACGGCTGCTGGCGCCGGCATCCGACGCCGTTCGCCAGCGCCGGCGACAAGGCCTACGAAACGCATGTAGCGTGGGGCCTGTTCGAAGCGGAGCGCGCGGCGCCGGGCTACGGCTATGGCGCGGCCGGCCTGCGCCAGGTCGATTGGGCGCTGAGCAAACAGCGTCCCAACGGCTGGTTCGCCTCGAACTGCCTCGACAACCCGCTCCTGCCCCTGACCCATACCATCGGCTACGCCTTGCGCGGCCTGCTCGAAGCGCAGCGCTTTTCGGCACGTGCCGACCTGCTACACGCCGCCGTGCGCACCGGCACGAGCATCGCCAACGCCGTGGCGGCCGATGGCTACCTGGCGGGCCGCCTCGGCCCGGACTTCCAGCCGGGGGCCAGCTACGCCTGCCTCACGGGTTCCGCGCAAAACGCGCATTGCCTGTTCCTGCTGTACCAGCTCACGGGCGAGCGCCACTACCTCGATGCAGGGCGCCGCCTGAACCATTACGTGCGGCGCTCGGTCAGCATCGACGGCCCCGCGTACGCGCGCGGCGGCGTCAAGGGTTCGTTTCCCATCGATGGCGACTACGGCACCTGGGCTTACCTGAACTGGGCCGCCAAATTCTGCATCGATGCGAACCTGCTGGAACTGGCGCTGGAACCGCATTTGGATCGGAAAGCCGGCGATGCTTGAACGTGCCAAACGCACCGCCAGGGCCGCGCTGGAAGCGTGGCGCCGCGCCGCCAGCGCCCGGCACGTGCGCCACAACGCGCCCCACGTGACGCGCGCCGCCCTGGCAGCCGGCCTGGCGCGACTCGGCATCGCGCAGGGAGAGACGCTGTTCATCCATTCTTCGCTGAAAAGCCTGGGCTACGTGGAAGGCGGTGCGCTGGCCGTGATCGGCGCCCTGCAGGACGCCGTCGGCCCGCAAGGCACCCTGCTGCTCCCCACCTACTATCTGCCCGGCGGCACGGTGCGCGCCACCTGCGCCATGCCAGACTATGTGTTCGACCCACGCCGACATGGCACGCACATGGGCCGCCTGCCCGAAGCGTTCCTCGCCAGCGCCGGTGTCCGGCGCAGCATCCACCCCACCCATTCCGTGTCCGCGTGGGGCCGCCATGCCGCCGATCTCACCGAGGCGCACCACCACGCGCCCTCGATCTTCGGCATGGACTCGCCCTGGCAGCGGTTTATCGGCTGCGAGCACGCGAAGGTGCTGGGTCTCGGCATCTCCATGGGGCCGGTGACGTTCTATCACGCGCTGGAAGACGCCATGGGCGACGCCTTTCCCGTGCCCGTGTGGGAAGACGATACAAAGCTGCTGGCCTGCCTGGACCACGCCGGCCGGCGCTGGGAAGTGCCCGTGCGCCCTTTCGATCCGGCAGTCGCACAGCGCCGCATCGACCATCCCGGCCGTGGCGACCTGCGCGAGTACTTTCACCGGGAATTTGACGCCGCCGGCCTGCGCGTCAACGGCCAGGTTGGCGATGCGGCGTCGTGGGCCATTCCGGCGCAGGCGTTTTATGAGCACCTGCACCGGCTGGCCAGTGAGCACGTGACGATCTACGCCAGCGCGGCGCAGCTGGCGGCGCGGCCCATCGGGCACACATAAAAAAACCGCCCGGATAGTCATGACACCGGGCGGTTCTCATTGGCATGCGTAAAACATCAAGCCTGCGGGCGATCCGCTTTCTTCTCACGCGCCACGATATACAGCAGCACGATGATGGCCGCATACGGCAGCAGGGACAGCGCATCCGAGTGCAGGCCCGCGTAGAACGGGTTGCCGTGCTCGGCCCAGTCGGCCATCATCTGGTCGAAGTGCGTCAGCACGCCGGCCGTAATCGCAATGATGATGCCAGCCAGCGCGCCGCCGGCGATGTAGCCGGACGCCAGCAGCACGCCCGAACTGCGGTCGCCCGCCAGCTGGCGCTCTTCCTCGTTCAGTTTTGCGTTGTGTTCCAGCTTGTTGTTGCGGCGGTCCGCCAGCCAGCGCACCAGGCCGCCGACGAAGATCGGCAGGGTTGACGACAGCGGCAGGTACACGCCCACGGAAAACGCCAGCGACGGGATGCCGGCCATTTCCAGCACCACGGCGATCATCACGCCGAACAGCACCAGGGTCCACGGCAGTTGCTGGTCGAGGATGCCCTTGATGATGTAGGACATCAGCACGGCTTTCGGCGCATCGTATTTTTTCACTTCCGAACCGTCCGGACGCTTGCTGTAATGGCCATTGATGCCCGGATCGACCAGGTAAGCCAGTTGTCCATCGTCCTTGACAAAATATTTGCCGGCCGGGCCGCCCACGGTGTCCGTCTTTTGCCAGACTTTATACGTATTGTGGTCGGTGTCGGCTTGCGGGCCATGCAGCTCGCCCGTCACCGTCAGCTTGGACGCATCGACCGTCAAGCCAGGCGCCACTTGCGCGGCCGGCACGTAGACGGTGCTCGCTTCGTTCAGTTTCAGCAGGATCGGACCGAGGATCAGGGCCGACGACAAGGCGCCGGCCAGGATCGCGTACTGCTGCAGGCGCGGCGTGGCGCCCACCAGGTAGCCCGTTTTCAGATCCTGCGAAGTGGTGCCGGCATTGCTGGCGGCGATGCACACGATGGCGCCCACCGACAAGGCAGTCACATAGTAACGCCCGCCCGTCCAGCCCATGATGAGAAAGATCAGGCAGGTAAACAGCAAGGTGGCCACGGCCATGCCGGAGATCGGATTCGACGAGGAGCCGATTTCGCCCGTCAGGCGCGACGACACGGTGGCGAACAGGAAGCCGAAGACGAGAATGAGCAGCGCACCGAGGAAATTCATGTGCAGCGGCGTGGCAAAGGTGATCACGGCGATGATGGACAGGCAGCCGATGATGACCCATTTCAGGGGGATATCCTGGTCGGTGCGCAGGGTGGAATCGCTCTTGACGCCCTTGCCGATGCCCTTCAGGCCAGCCGACAGGCTGCGCCAGATCATGGGCATGGCGCGCACCAGCGAAATCAGGCCGCCGGCGGCCACGGCGCCCGCGCCGATGTACAGCACATAGGCGCTGCGCACGTCGTCGGCGCCCATTTCGCTGATCAACTTGGTGCCCGGCGAGAGCACGGTGGTCAGGCTGTCGCCGAAGAACTTGATCATCGGGATCAGCAGCAGGTACGACAGCACGCCGCCGGCCGCCATGGTGGCGGCGATGCGCGGGCCGATGATGTAGCCCACGCCCAGCAATTCAGGGGAAATCTCGGCGCCGATGGAGCCGCCCTTCAGCGGCGCTGCAAATTCCACGCCCGGCGTATCCTTCCAGCCCTTGAACGAGATATTGAACACTTTATACAGCAAGCCGACGGCGAAGCCGCCGAAGATGATCTTGGCGCGGCGCTTGGCGTCCAGCGCGGCAGCCGAATCCTTCTCGATGCTTTCGCCGGCGGCGATGCGCGATTCTTCCGTGGCGGCCGCCTTCAGCACTTCGGCGCAAGCCGTGCCTTCGGGGAATTTGAGTTCCTTGTGCTGATCGACAATCATGGTGCGGCGCATGGGAATCATCATCAGGATGCCCAGCAGGCCGCCGAGGATACCGACCAGCATGACGCGCGAGATTTCCAGGTCGAAGCCCAGGATCAGGATGGCGGGCATGGTCACGCCCAGGCCGAAGGCCAGCGATTCGCCGGCCGAGCCGGCCGTTTGCGTGATGCTGTTTTCCAGGATCGACGAATCCTTGCCGCCCACCTTCTTGGCCAGGCCAAACAGGGTGATGGCGATCACGGCGACGGGAATCGAGGCGCTGACGGTCAGGCCCACTTTCAGCACCAGGTACAGCGAGGAGGCGCCAAAGACCATCCCCAGGATGACGCCCATGAACAGCGCGCGGAAGGTCATCTCGGGCAGCTTCGCATCGGCCGGGATGTAGGGCTTCACGACGCTCGGTGTTGCATCTTTTGCCATGGATATTTCCTTAATTTTTAAAAATAAACAGCCCGGATTGACGCCCGGGCTATTTTCTTGAAGCCGAGACTATCGCACAGCCGCGTTTCGATGAAAAGGTTTTTTGCTCCTGCATCCGGCGCCCCGTCCGCACAGGAAGCGCTGGCGCATTGGTCTATAATCGCTGCCACCGTGCCTTGCACGCTTACGTGAGACTGCCTTGACTGCCAAACGAACCGGATTCCCCTGGCCTTCCCGCCGCGCCACCGTGCGCGGCTTCATCCTCGCCGGCTGCGCCGCGCTGGCCGCAGCCGTGCTGCTGGCCGCCTACCTGTTCCTGTACGTGCGCCCGCGCCTGCCCGAGCTGGACGTCATCACGGATTACCAGCCAAAGATACCGCTACGCGTGTACACGGCCGACAATGTACTGATCGGCGAATTCGGCGAAGAGCACCGCGACTTCGTGCCGATAGCGCAAGTGCCGGAAATGATGAAAAAAGCCCTGCTGGCCATCGAGGACAGCCGCTTCTACGAGCACCACGGCATCGACTTCGTGCGCGCCGGCGGCGCCGTGCTGTCGAACCTGCGCCACGGCTTCGGCCACGGCGGAGGCTCGACCATCACCATGCAGGTGGCGCGCAATTTCTTCCTGACGCGCGAAAAAGTCGCTTCGCGCAAGCTCAATGAAATCATGCTGGCCCTGAAAATCGAGGCGGCCCTGTCAAAAGAGCAGATTCTCGAGCTGTACATGAACCAGATGTACCTGGGCCAGCGCTCGTTCGGCTTCGGCAGCGCGGCGCAGACCTACTTCGGCAAGCCTTTGTCGGAACTGTCGATCGCGGAAATGGCCATGCTGGCCGGTTTGCCGCAAAACCCCTCGCGCCACAACCCGATCAGCAATCCGAAAAAGGCGCACGCGCGCCAGCAGCTGGTATTGAAACGCATGCGCGAACTCGATTACATCAGCGAAGGCCAGTACCAGCAGGCGCTGGCGCAACCGCTGCATTTCAATACCCGCGGCAAGCAGGGTTTCGACACGCACGCCGAATACGTGGCCGAACTGGCGCGCCAGGCAGTCTACGCCCAGTACAAGGAAGACAGCTACACCAAGGGCATCAGCGTCTACACGACGATCCTGAAAGCGGACCAGGACGCGGCCTACGCCTCGACGCGCCGCAACGTCATCGCCTACGACCAGCGCCACGGCTACCGCGGCCCGGAAACCTTCATCGACATGCCGCCCGATCCCGAGCAGCGCGACGACGCCATCGATGCTGCACTGCAAAAACGCTCGGACAGCGACGGCTTGATCGCCGCCGTCGTCCTTGACGTCGCCAGCGGGAAGGTGGTGGCCGACACGGGCGATGGCGACGCCAAGGCCATCACGGGCGAAGGCTTGCGCTTTGCCGCCCCTGCGCTGTCCGCCAAGGCGAGCGCCGGCATCAAGCTGCGCCCGGGCGCCGTGATCCGCATCACCAAGGATGGCAAGGGCAACTGGGCCATCACGCAAGTGCCGCTGGTGGCCGCCGCCTTCGTTTCGCTCGATGCCGACACGGGTGCCTACCACGCCATGGTGGGCGGCTTCGACTACAACCTGCAAAAGTTCAACCACGTCACGCAGGCCTGGCGCCAACCCGGTTCGGCCATGAAGCCCTTCGTGTATTCGGCGGCGCTGGAAAAAGGCTTTTCGCCAGCTACCCTGATCAACGACGTGCCGCTGGAAATGCAGGCGGGCGGCAAGGTATGGGCACCGCAGAATGACGACTTCAAGTTCGATGGCCCGATCACCATGCGCTATGCGCTGGCGCAGTCGAAGAACGTGGCCTCGGTGCGCATCCTGCGCGCGCTGGGCGTGTCGTACACGCACGACTTCCTGGAAAAATTCGGCTTCGACCCTGCGCGCCAGCCCAGCAACCTGACCATGGCGCTGGGTACGGGTTCCGTCACGCCCGTGCAGATGGCGGGCGCCTACGCCCTGTTCGCCAATGGCGGCCACCAGGTGGAGCCCTACCTGATCGACCGCATCGTCGACGCCAAGGGCACGGTGCTGATGCAAACCAAGCCGCCCGCGCCGAACGACGACAAGACCCTGGCGCTGGACCCGCGCAACGCCTTCGTGATGGACAGCATGCTGCGCGAGGTGGCTCGCACGGGCACCGGCGCGGCGGCGACGAAAAAACTGGGACGCAGCGACATCGCCGGCAAGACGGGCACCACCAGCGACGCCGTCGACGGCTGGTTCGCCGGCTACGGCGGCGGCATCGTGGCGGTGGCGTGGATGGGCTATGACGAACCGAAATCGCTGGGCGGACGCGAATTCGGCTCGACCCTGGCCATGCCGATCTGGATCGACTACATGCGCACCGCGCTTTCCACGCGCCCGCAAGTGACGCGCGCCGTGCCGGCAGGCCTGAGCCAGGTCGATGGCGAGTGGCTGTACGATGAATTCATCGACATGAATGGCGTCAAGACGCTCGACATGGACGTGGAAACGCCGACGGATCCGGCGGCCGTGCCGGAGACGGTACCGGTGGAAACCAACTAGTGAAAAAGCCAGGAGCGATCCTGGCTTTTTTTACGGCGGCGTTTTTTACGGCGCCTTGACCATGCTCAGATATCCGCGCACCGTCTGCACGGTGCTGTCAGCGAAATCGTCAACATGGACCTTCGCCGCGCGGTACTTCCAGCGCTTCACGTACCAGTCCTGGAACAGGGCCAGGCAGTGCGCGGCCAGCAAGGTGGGATCGCCCTGCGGCTTCGGCTCGATTTCCTCGATGGTGGCAGCGATCAGCGTCTGCACATACAGTTCCGAATTCTTCGCCATGCTGCGCTGCTCCACCTGCAGCACGCGCGAATCCATGAAGACAAAATAAAACCACGGCTGCAGCACTTCGGACAGGTAGATCGACGAACGTATCATCGCTTCCAGGCGGTCCAGCGGCGACTTCACGTCGGCAAACAGCAGCGGCAAGGCTTGCGTGGCGTGGCGCACCACGTCCTCGATCATTTCGGCCAGTTGGTCCTTGCTGGTGATGTAGCCATACAGGCCGCCCATCGACAGCCCCGTCTCGCGGCACAGGTCGCGCAAGCTCATGGCGCGGAAGCCCACGTCATTGGCCAGGCGGAAGGTGGCGACGAAGATGCGTTCAAGATTTTCCAGCGCCGGCTTGCGGCGTTTGACGCCGATGCGCTCCGCGTGGCGGTCAAGAATATATTCCCAGATGTTTTCGCCATTTAAAGGCGTCATCTGCTGAAACTGTTCAAAATTAAAATGGGTCGACAAGTGCATTCCCAAGTAACGTGGTAGGAGCGATATCCATGCAATGCCTGGACACGGCATTGCAAGACGGCGGGACGGCTGATGCCGGGCCGATTATAGCTCAGGAAAACAACTATTTTACTTTTCAACTATGCAATGGGTGCATAAGCAACGCCAAATTCCCACAGTTATTGCGCTGCATCATTGCAATTCACTGCAATTTACATCCAGTAGTGCTACATTCAAAAAACCGAGCGCTCGCTATGTTTAATGCATCGATAGAATGTGCAGGAGCGCACGGCTAATAGCTACAGCATCGACATTTCCACTATTAATCGAGTATTAATACATAACGGAGACAAAATGAAGACTCGCTTTTGGCAACTGCTATCCACCCTTCTGCTTTCCCTCGCCATCCTGCCCGGTAGCGCCAGCGCCGCCGGCTACACGCAAACAAAGTACCCGATCGTGCTGGTGCACGGCCTGTTCGGCTTCGACAAGCTCGGTCCCGTCGAATATTTCTATGGCGTGCCCGCCGCCCTGCGCAGCGGCGGCGCGCAAGTGTATGTGACCACCGTGTCGGCTGCCAACAGCACCGAAGTGCGCGGCGAACAATTGCTGTCGCAGGTACGACAAATCCTCGCCGCCACGGGCGCGACCAAGGTCAACTTGATCGGCCACAGCCACGGCGGCCCCACGGCCCGCTATGTCGCCTCCGTGCGGCCCGACCTGGTGGCGTCCGTCACCAGCGTGGCTGGCGTCAACAAGGGTTCCAGGGTGGCCGATATCCTCAGCGGCGCCATTCCCAACACCAGCGGCGCGCTGGGCAACGCGCTCGCCTCCCTGATCGGCATTTTGTCGGGCAACAAGGGACTGCCGCAAAACGCGGGCGCCTCGCTGACCTCCCTGTCCACGGCCGGCTCGCTGGCCTTCAACAGCCGCCACCCGCAAGGCATCCCGACCACCGCCTGCGGCGAAGGCGCCTACCAGGTGCAAGGCGTGTACTATTTTTCGTGGAGCGGCGCGCAACCGTACACGAATGTGCTCGACGTAGGCGACCCCGCCCTGGCGGCCATCAGTCTGGCCTTCGGCGGCGTCAAGAACGATGGCCTGGTCAGCAGCTGCTCCAGCCACCTGGGCAAGGTGATCCGCGACGACTACGCCATGAACCACCTCGATGAAGTCAACCAGTTCGTCGGCATCGTCAACCTGTTCGAGACGAACCCCGTCACCGTCTTCCGCCAGCAAGCCAACCGCCTGCAAGGCCTGGGACTGTAAGGAGAAGCGCATGCACGCGAAATGGATCATCGGCGCTAGCTTGGCAGCCCTGGCCCTGTACCTGGTGCTGCGCCCGGGCGAGCCACCCGCCCCGCCGCAGGAAAAGGCGGAACCGGACCTGTTCGCGTTCGTGCGCTCGATGCAAGGCACGCGGCCAGACGGCAACGTGACGGTGGCCGCCGGCGACAAGCTGGTGGTCGACGCGGAACTGGGCCATCTGTTCGACTACTACCTGGCGGGCCTCGGTGAAAAGCCGCTGGCCGCCATCCGCAGCCAGATCGAGGCGGAACTGGACCGGCGCCTGGCGCCCGTCCCCGCCCGCGAAGCGAAACGCCTGCTGGGCGCGTATCTGGCCTACAAGCAGGCGCTGGCCGGCGCGGAACAGGCCTTGCCGGCGCAAGCCGATGCGGCCCTGGCCGCGCGCGCGCGCCTGCAAACGATGCGCGCGCTGCGCGGCAATTATTTTACGCCCGAGGAGAGCGCTGGCCTGTTCGGCGCCAGCGACGCGTATGACGACGATGCCGTGGCGCGCATGGCGATACTCGGCGATGCCACTTTGGACGAAGCGCAGCGCCAGGCGCAGCTGGCGGCGCTGGATCAACGGCTGTCGCCGGCCCAGCGCGCCGCGCGCGATGCGCCGCTGCAGGTGGCGCAGCTGGACGCCTCCGTCAAAACCCTGCGGGCACAGGGCGCCGGCGAGAATGAAGTCTACCGCCTGCGCGCCAGCACGTTCACGCCGGCGGCGGCAGCGCGCCTGGCGGAACTGGACCGCGAGGAATCGCAGTGGCAGCAGCGCATCATCGCCTATCAAGCGCTCAAGGCGCAGCAGGTCGGCCTGGCCGGCGGCGCGCAGGATGCGGCAGCACTGCAGCAGCTGCGCGACGCCAGTTTCACGCCGGACGAACAGCGCCGGCTGGGCGCCTACGAATAGGCATCAGGACAGCTGCGCCAGCAAAGCCGCCGCCGCCATCACGTCCATCGTCTCGCGCCCCTGCAGGTATCGCGCATGGACAGGGGCCAGCAAGGCATGCGCGGCGGCGCCGCGGCCTTGCGCCTGCATCACGGCCGCCAGGCTGGTGGCGCAGCGCAGCTCCCAGCCCGGCGCCTGCTGGCCCCTGGCCAGCTGCAGCGCCTCTTCCAGCTGCATGCGTACCGCTTCCAGGCCGGCCGCATCGCCTTGCGCCAGCGCCCGCCAGCGGTGATGCGCATCGCGACGCAGCACTTCCGGCGCGCTCCACGGCGCCTGCCCTGTGCGTGCGCGCCGCAGCGCCTGGCTATCGGCGGCGGCGTCGTGCAAGGTGGCCATCAAATCGATCTGTATCGGCCAGCTGCGCACCGAGGGCCAGGGAAACTCCGTCATCGCCTCGCCCGCATCGAGCAGGCGCTGGTAGGCGGCGCCCCAGGCGCTCCAGTACAGCAAGCCGTAGCGGGCCGCATGCTCGCACAGCAGGCAAGTCCAGGCATGCGCCTGTCCCTGCTGCCCGCACCACAGGGCGACGGGGATGGCATTGATGGCCAGCGCCACGCACAGCGTGACGCCATTGTGCTCGAAGCCCGCCGTCACCGCCTCGCGCGCCAGCGCCAGGGCGTCGTCGGGACGGCCCTGCATCCACAGGCAGCGCGCCAGCGTGCCACGCAGGCTAACCTGGTGATCGGCCAGCAAGGCATTGTTGAAGCCAAGCTGTCCGGCGCCCTCGCGGTGCGCCAGCACCATGCGCGCCAGCGCCGCCGACTGCGCGTACCGCCCGCGCAGATACTCGCCTGCCGAGCGCATGCGCGCCAGCACCAGGCGCATCGTCGTGTCGTCGCGCGCTGCGCACAGGACGGCAAGCTGCGCCACGTAATTGTCAGCGCCCTGAAAATCGGCCATCTTCAGGCTGCAGATCCACATGCCGCAAATCGCATCAAAGCGGCGGCTGACATCGTCCGTGCGCATGGCCAGCGCATAGCCGCGCTGGAACGAACGCAACATGGTGCCGGTGACGCCCTGCGTATGCAGCAGCAGGTGCGCCAGCGAGGCGTGCAGCTGCATCTCGCTGTCGGGGTCCTCCACCGCATGCGTGGCCATGCGCTTGAGCGCCCGCTCGACGCGCACGCGGTATTCATCCATCAGCGACAGCTGATAGAACAGGGTTTGCGCGGCCAGGGTCAGGGCCACGCCCAGCGCTACGTCGCCCTCCTCGCCGAAGGCCCAGTCGATGGCGGCGCGTAGGTCATCGACATGGCGGCCGTAGCGCGCGCTCCATTGCGCCGGCGGCATGCTTTCCCAGTCGGCGGCAATGCGTCCCGCCAGGCCAAGGCAATGGCGCGCATGGCGCAGCAGCACGGCACCGGCACCCCCGCTGGCCGACAGCAGCGCCGCAGCGTAGGCGCGCGTGGTGTCGAGCAGCCGGTAATACACATGCTGGCAGCAAAACTCGATGCTGACCAAGGACTTGGCGGCCAGGTCGGCCAGCGTGTCGAACACGTCGCATCCCGCCACGGCGCTGGCCGACTCCAGGCGGAAGCGGCTCTTGAACACGCTCAGCGCCTGCAGCACCTGGCGTTCTTGCGCATCGAGCAAGCCGTAGCTCCAGTCCAGGGTGGCGCGCAGGGTCTGGTGGCGCAAGGGCATGTTGCGCGCGCCGCGCGTGAGCAGGCGAAAGCGGTCATCGAGCTGGCGGCGCAATTCGTGCAAGCCGAAATGGCCGATGCGCCCGGCCGCCAGCTCCAGCGCCAGCGGGATGCCATCGAGGCGCCGGCAGATGTCCACCACCACCGGAACATCGGCGTCGGCCAGCACGAAAGCATCGTCGACAGCCGCGCAGCGTTCGCAAAACAGCTGCACCGCGGAGAAATGCCGGGCCGCCGCCGCATCGGGCACGGCATCGGCGGGCGGCAATTCCAGCGCGGGCAGGCGCAGCAACTGCTCGCTGGTGATGCGCAACGGCTCGCGGCTGGTGGCCAGCACATGCAGCAGCGGCGCGCCCTTGAGCAAGGCATCGGCCAGCGTGGCGGCAGCGCCGATCACGTGTTCGCAGTTATCGAGCACGATCAGCATGTGGCGCGGGCGCAAATAGGCCAGCAGGACCGGCATGGCCTCGCCAGCCGGCACCGCCACTCCCAGCGCCGTGGCCAGCGCCAGCGGCACCAGGCGGCCCTCATCCAGCGGTGACAGGTCGACGAAACACACGCCGTCGGCATAGCGGCGCAGCACGCGCGTGGACAGAACAACGGCCAGCGTGGTCTTGCCGATGCCGCCCGGACCGGCAATGCACAGCAGGCGCAATTGCAGCAGCTGGTTGGCCATCGTTTGCAGCGCCTCGGCGCGGCCCAGCATGCGCGTCAGCATGACGGGCAGGTTATGCCGTGGCTCGGCGCCAGCCGCACCGGGCGCCAGCCGGCCCGTGAGCGCCAGCGGCGCCAGGAAGCCGTAGCCGCGCCCGGGAATGGTCGTGATGTAGCGCTGGCCATCGCGGCCATCGCCGAGCGCCTTGCGCAGCGCCGCCAGATGCACGCGCAAGGTCGCGTCGTCCACCACGGCATGGGGCCAGACGATGGCCACCAATTCACGCTTGTCGACGATGTCGCCGGCGCGTTCCAGCAAGGCCAGCAGCAAGTCCATGGCCCTGCTGCCCAGGCGCAGCGCGCGCTCGCCCTCGAACAGCAGGCGTTCTAGCGGCAAAAGGCGAAACGGGCCGAAGACATAGGCCGGGACGGGACTGTTTATCATTCTTGCGTGGGGAAGAAAGTGTTAAAGCATGCGGCTTGCAGTGGCCCTATTTTACTGAGCATCCACGCCATGCCGTACAAGGCCGGCCGGCGCGCCAGCGGCCAGCAGCGCGGCCACGTCGGCCGCGGGCGCTGGCCGGTGCAGGTAAAAGCCCTGGACCTGGGGGCAGCCCAGGCGCCGAAGCTGCGCCAGCTGTTCGCCGTTTTCCACGCCCTCGGCCAGCACCTGCAAACCCAGGCCGCGCGCCAGCGCGATGGTCGAGGCGACGATCACCGTATCACTGCCTGCGCTGCCGCCGCCCACGTCGCGGATGAAGGAGCGGTCGATCTTGATGGTGTGAATCGGCAGCATCCTGACATGGCTGAGTCCTGAATGGCCGGTGCCATAATCGTCGAGCGAAATGGCCAGGCCCAGCGCGCGCAGCCGGCACAGCACCTGCGTCGCCTGCGCCATGTCGTCGATGCAGCAGCTTTCCGTCACTTCCAGCTCCAGCAGGCCGGGAGGAATGGCGTGCTGCTGCAGGCAGCGCAGCACGAAGTCCGGCAAGTGCGGCTGGCACAGCTGGCGCGCCGAGACATTCACCGCGACAGGCGCCAATGGCAGGCCCGCCGCGCGCCATTGCGCCAGTTGGCGGCAGGCGGCGTCGATGCCCCAGTTGCCCAGCGCGACGATGGCGTCCGTCTGCTCGGCCAGGCCGATGAATGCGTTCGGGTAAATCAGGCCGTGGTGCGGATGGTCCCAGCGCAGCAGCGCTTCCAGGCCAACCAGGCGCAGTTGCGCCGTATCGAACTTGCCCTGGTAGTGGAAGCAGAATTCGCCGTTGACGATGGCGCTGTCCAGGCGCGCCTGCAACTCCCGGCTGCGCGCCGATGCCAGGGGCTTGCCGCCTTGCCCATCGCGCGCCTGGCGCCGTCGCACCCTCCACAGCAAGGCGCAGCCCAGCGCCAGCGCCGTCAGCGCCACATGCCGCAGCTGCGCGCCGTCCAGCCAGATGCCCAGCGGCAGGCCGGCGGCCAGTGCAGCGCACAGCAGCGCCCGCGCCCGCGGGCCATGCCAGAACCTTGCCAGGCGCGCCACTAGGCCAGCAGGCGCGGCACGGCCGGCGCGCTGCGGCGTGGCAAAGTGTGCGCCGGCCCTTGATGCAGGCGAAATACGCTGACCACCTGCAGCAGGTTCGCCGCCTCGCCTTCCAGCGATTGCGATGCGGCCGCCGCTTCTTCCACCAGGGCGGCGTTCTGCTGCGTCACCTCGTCCATCTGCACCACCGCCTGGCTGACCTGGCCGATACCCGTGCTTTGCTCGGCGCTGGCGGCCGTGATGTCGGCCACCATCTGGCTGACCCGGCCCACGGCCGCCACCACTTCCTGCATGGTGGCGCCGGCCTGCGCGACCAGGGCTGCGCCCGCGTCAACCTGTCGGGTGGAATTGGCGATCAGGGCGCGGATATCGCGCGCCGCCGCCGCGCTGCGCTGCGCCAGGTTGCGCACTTCCGTCGCCACGACGGCAAAGCCGCGCCCCTGCTCGCCCGCGCGCGCCGCTTCCACGGCGGCATTCAGGGCCAGGATATTGGTCTGGAAGGCCAGCATGTCGATCACGCCGATGATGTCGGCAATCTGCGCCGAGGAAGCGCTGATGGCGTCCATGGTATGGATCACCTGCCCCACGGCCTGTCCGCCTGCGCCCGCGATGTTCGCCGCCTCGATGGCCAGCACGCTGGCATGGCGCGCATTGTCCGCATTCTGCTGCACGGTGGAGCTGAGTTCTTCCATCGCCGATGCGGTCTGTTCGAGCGCGCTGGCCTGCTCCTCGGTGCGCGACGACAGGTCGAGATTGCCAGCGGCGATCTGCGACGAAGCCGTAGCGATGGTGTCGGTGCCGCTGCGCACCTGCTGCACCACGTCGAACAGGTTGCCGTTCATGATGCACAGCGCGTCGAGCAGCTTGCCCGTTTCATCGCCGCCGTGGCGGCCGAAGGTCGATGTCAGGTCGCCGGCGGCCACGGTCTGCGCCACGGCCAGCGCGTGGTGCAGCGGATTGACGATGCTGCGCGTGACCAGCCAGGCGGTAACGAGCGAAAAGAGCACGGCCAGCACGCTCAGCGCCAGCATCATGTTGCGCGCCGTGGCATATTCCGCGTCCACCTGGGCGCCCGCCTCCTCCATCAAGTCATGCTGGTGCGTGATGAGCGTTTCCAGCGCCGCCAGGTAGCGCAGCTGCTCGCCGCGCACCGCGCCGAGCAGCAAACTGGTCGCTTCGTCGCGCGTGCCCTCTTCCAGCAGGGCCAGTACCTTGTCGCGCCCGCCGTTGAAGGCGGCGCGCGCCTGCGTCACGGCCACCATCAGCTTGCGGCCCTGCGGCGACTGCACCACTTTTTCCAGCTGCGCCAGTCCCTTTTCCGTGGCGTCGCCCGCCCTGGCGATGGTGGCGCGTTCCTGCGCCAGCTGCTGCGGCTCGCTCATCAGCAACAGGTTGCGCGAGGAGCGCGCGATGATGTTGACATTCTTGATGATGTCGTTGGCCAGCACGGTTTTCGGATATTTGTCATCGATCACGTCGCGCATGCGCAGTTCCAGGCTCGACAGGCGCAGCATGCCCAGCACGGCAGTCGCCAGCAGCAGCAAGGTCAACAATGCAAAGGAGCAGCGCAGGCGCGTGCCGATTTTCATATTTGCCATTTATTCGCATCCTTCAGTGTGGTGCATCGGTCTTGCGCCGGACTCGCATGCAAGGCTGACGGCAATGGCTGCCGCCTGCCACGAATGGCCGGACGTAACAGGCGAATGGGTCAGCCGGGATGTGGCCGAGGCGGGAACAACGGTGGTACGGCAGGCAGTGTGAGTTATCTCACAAGCAATGTCGCGTTAAGTTTTGAAAAGATTTGCTTAGATGGCAAAACAGCTATTTGCATAACGCTGTTTTTTTAGTAAGTAGTAACCGCAGTGCGCGTCTGTGGACGCATGTAAAAACGGCCGCACAAGGCGGCCGTCCGGTAGCGCATGCTGGCGCCGTCAATCCGTCAGAACACTTCCCACTCGTCGTCGCGCGGCGCGCTCTGGCGCTGGGACGGCACGGCGCGCAAGGCCGGGCGGCCTGCGGTGGGACGCGGCAGCGGACTCTTCGGCGCCGCGCTGGCCAGCACCGCGCGCGGCGCGGCTGCCTTCGCGCGCGCGGCAGCCGCCAGTGCGCCATCGAGCTTGAAGACGCTGACCACTTCGGCCAGCTGGCCCGATTGCTCCTGCAGCGATTCGGCCGCAGCGGCCGCCTCTTCCACCAGGGCCGCGTTTTGCTGCGTCACCTGGTCCATCTGGCCGATGGCCTGGTTGATCTGGTCGATACCCGAACTTTGCTCCTGCGTCGCCAGGCTGATTTCCGCCATGATGTCCGTCACGCGCTGCACGCTGGCGACGATTTCGGCCATCGTGTTGCCTGCCTCGGCCACCAGCTTGCTGCCCGCGTCGACCGCCACCACGGAGTCGCCGATGAGGGTCTTGATTTCCTTGGCCGCCGCCGCCGAGCGTTGCGCCAGGTTGCGCACCTCGGTGGCCACCACGGCAAAGCCGCGCCCCTGCTCGCCCGCGCGCGCCGCTTCCACGGCGGCATTCAGGGCCAGGATATTCGTCTGGAAAGCGATGCCGTCGATGACGGAAATGATATCGACGATCTTGCGCGAGGAATCGTTGATGGCGTCCATGGTCTCGACCACCTTGCCCACTACGGCCCCGCCTTTGACGGCCACGCCAGAAGCGCTCAGCGCCAGCTGATTGGCCTGCTGGGCATTGTCGGCATTTTGCCGCACGGTGGACGTCAGTTCTTCCATCGACGACGCCGTCTCTTCCAGCGAGCTGGCCTGTTCTTCGGTGCGCGAGGACAGGTCCAGGTTGCCGCTGGCAATTTCCGACGACGCCGTGGCGATGGTCTCCGTACCGCTGCGCACTTGGCCGACGATGTTGACCAGGCTGGAATTCATGTCTTTCAGCGCCTGCAGCAGATGGCCCGTTTCTTCCGTCGTGTGCACCTCGATCTGGCTGGTCAGGTCACCCGAAGCCACCGTTTGCGCCACTTTCACGGCCAGGTTGATCGGCTGCGTGATGGCGCGCGTGATGTAGGCGGCGCAAGCGATGCCCAGCGCCGCAGCCAGCACGCCCAGGATCAGCATCAGGCTTTCCGAGCGGATCACGGCCGCGCTGCCGTCCTTGACGCCGGCGTCGGCCACGCCGTTATTGAGCTTGATGATCTCATTGAGCGTGGCTTCTGCCTTGCCGAACACGCTGCGCGAATCCAGATACTGCTTGTAGAACGCCACGAACAACTCTTTCTGCCGCGGCTCGTCGCGGTTGTCGGCCAGCTGGCGCAGGATGGCACGCACCTTGTCGTCATCGCCCTTCCAGGCGGCCCATTCGTCCTGGAAGCGCTTCCACAGCACGGCTTCCTCCGGCGTTTGCGGCAGCGGCTCGTACAGCCTGCGACCGGCCTCGATATTGCTCCAGGCCTTGGTGCGCAGCTGCAGCGCTTCCGCGAACTTGTCTTGCGCCTGGTAATTATTTTCATAGATGGCGGCCGTCAGGGTGGCGGCGGCAACGGCCGTCTGGCCTTCGCTGATCATCATCAAGCCCTGGATCGACGGCAGGCGCACCACGCCGATTTCATTGACGGCGTTGCCCACGGTGGCGATGCCCGTGTAACCGCAAATGCCCACCACCAGCAAGGCCGCCATCATCACGGCGACGAGGGTCGCCAACTTCCATTTGATCAGTAAATTCTTAAACATGGCTAGGTCCTTTATAAAGTCACGACGACTGCTGGCGAGGTTCGGGCTGGCATGTTCGAGTAAAACAGCTGACATTTGTATAAAGGTGGCGGGGATGGGGCGTACGCTTCGTTACAATTGGCGAGATTTTATAATTGGAAGCATAGAGTAAAAATATGTTTCTGACTGATACATACTTGATACAAAACAAGATTTATTTCTTTACTGTGGCGCGTATTGCACAGCGGACAGAAAAAATGGCCTGTCGCCCTGCTTTGGTGCAATAAATGGCCGGGCGCCACTACTGGCTGCGCAGTTAATAGTCGTATAAGATGGTCAATACGCACACCTCAGGCACAGCATGGCTTATCCAATCGAACACAAACTGGTGATCGGGGTCGCTTCCAGCGCCCTGTTCGACCTGGCCGAATCACACCAGGTCTACCTCGACAACGGCCCCGAGGAATACCGCAAGTACCAGGAAACGCATATCGACACGGTCTTGCCACGCGGCGTGGCCTTCCCCTTCATCCGCCGCTTCCTGAACATCAACAAGCACTATCCGCGCCAGTCGCCCGTGGAAGTGGTGCTGTTTTCGCGCAATTCGCCGGAAACGGGCTTGCGCGTGATGCACTCAATCGCCCACTACGGCCTGGATATTTCGCGCGCCGCCTTCATGACGGGCAAGTCGCCCTACCCCTACCTGCCCGCCTTCAACGCCTCGCTCTTCCTCAGCGCGAATGAAGATGACGTGCGCAGCGCGCTGGCCTGCAACTATCCGGCCGGCCTGGTGCTGCCGTCGCGCACGGAAGACGACGAGAACGACGAAGAACTGCGCGTGGCCTTCGATTTCGACGGCGTGATCGCCGACGACGAAGCGGAAACCGTGTTCAAGCGCAACAATGACGTCGATGAATTCCACGCCCATGAAACCCTGAACGTGGGCACGCCGCACCGCCCCGGGCCGCTGGCCGACCTGTTCCAGAAGCTGGCTACCATGCAGCGCCTGGAAGAAAAGGCGCAACGGCGCGACCCCGGCTACAAGAAGATCCTGCGCATCGCCATCATCACAGCGCGCAACGCTCCCTCCCACGAACGGGTCGTGACGACCCTGAAAAGCTGGGGCGTGGCGGCCGACGAGACGTTTTTCCTGGGCGGCATGGACAAATCGCGGGTGCTGGCCGTGTTCAAGCCGCATATCTTCTTCGACGACCAGCTGAGCCACCTGAAATCGGCGGGCGGCACCATCCCCATGGTCCACGTCCCCTTCGGCATAGCGAATGCGCGCGCGGGATAAAACCTGCTGCGCGTCGCGCTTTGCGGCCTGCGATGCTCACCGTACTAACGTACGGCTGCGCTTCATGACCACAAATCGCTGCCGCTCGCGACGGTTTTCTCAAGCGCGGAGATAAGGGCAATGGTCTATAATCTCGCCTGTCAGCGCCGTCACTGGCGGCGCGGCGCGCACCACAGCTGTCCCACTCAACTGCCTCTGCCACTAGTGTCATCGCCTGCATGTCCTTAGACTTAAAAAAAGCCCTCCCCAAGCCCGGCAACCGTTATGCGCTGCCCGCCCTGTATGGTTCATCCGACGCCTATGCCCTGGCGCTGGCCGCGCTGGAATTGAAAGCGCGGGGCCAGATGCTGGCCGTGGTGGTGGCGCAGGCCAGCGACGGCCAGCGCCTGCTCGATGAAATACCGTGGTTTGGCGGCACGGAACTGCGCTGCCATTTGCTGCCGGACTGGGAAACGCTGCCCTACGACGCCTTTTCGCCGCACCAGGACCTGGTCTCCGAGCGCCTGGCCACCCTGCACGAAATCCAGACGCGCCAGTGCGACGTGCTGATCGTGCCGGCCACCACGGCGCTGGTGCGCCTGGCGCCGCCCTCCTTCCTGGCCGCCTATACCTTCTTCTTCAAGAAGGGCGAAAAGCTCGACGAAGCGCGATTGAAGTCGCAGCTGACCCTGGCCGGCTATAGCCATGTCTCGCAAGTGATGTCGCCGGGCGAATACTCGGTGCGCGGCGGCCTGCTCGACCTGTTTCCCATGGGTTCGGCCCTGCCCTACCGCCTGGACCTGTTCGGCGACACCATCGAGACCATCCGCACGTTTGACGCCGACACCCAGCGCTCGCTGTACCCCGTGCACGAAGTGCGCTTGCTGCCGGGGCGCGAATTCCCCATGGACGAAGCGGCGCGCACCACCTTCCGCAACCGCTGGCGCGAACAGTTCGAGGGCGACCCTTCGCGCTCCGTCGTCTACAAGGACATCAGCAGCGGCATCGCCTCGGCCGGCATCGAATACTATCTGCCCCTGTTCTTCGAACAGACGGCCACCCTGTTCGATTACCTGCCGCCGGACGCTTCGCTGGCCCTGGTGGGCGAGATCGACGCGGCCATCGGTCGCTTCTGGACCGATACCCAGTCGCGCTACCGCTTTTTGAAGGCGGACCGCGAGCGGCCGATTCTGCCGCCCGAATCGCTATTCCTGTCCGACGAGCAGTTCTTCGGTCTGGCCAAGCCCTACCCGCGCCTGGCCATCACGAAATCGAACGATGCGCTGGCGTCCGAACTGTCGGCGCCCGTGCCGAACATCGCCGTCAACCGCCGTGCCGACGATCCGCTGGCCAAGCTGCGCAGCTATCTGCTGCAAGCGGGCCGCCGCGTGATGATCTGCGCCGAATCGAACGGCCGCCGCGAAACCTTGCAGCAGTACTTCACCGAATACGATTTGCACCTGACGCCTGTGGAAGGCTGCGACGGCTTCCTGCAATCAAGCGCCAAGCTGATGCTGGGCGTAGCGCCGCTGCATGCGGGCTTCGAGCTGTACACGGCCGACGGCAACCTGGCGTTCATTACCGAGACGGAGCTGTATGCCGGTTCCGGCCGCCGGGTCGGAACAAAAAAACAGGAAGGCGTGACGCAGGTCGAGTCGATGGTGCGCGACCTGTCGGAGCTCAAAATCGGCGACCCTGTCGTGCACATCAACCACGGCATCGGGCGCTACATGGGCCTGACCAGCATGGACCTGGGCGAAGGCGAGACAGAGTTTTTGCACCTGGAATACGCCAAGGATACCAAGCTGTACGTGCCCGTATCGCAGCTGCATGTGATCTCCCGCTATTCGGGCGCCTCGCCGGAAGACGCGCCGCTGCACTCGCTCGGCTCGGGCCAGTGGGAAAAGGCGAAAAAGCGCGCGGCCGAACAGGTGCGCGACACGGCCGCCGAGCTGCTCAACCTGTATGCGCGCCGCGCCCTGCGCCAGGGCCATTCCTTCGAATTCTCCGCGCACGACTACCAGCGCTTCGCCGACAGCTTCGGCTTCGACGAGACGCCGGACCAGGCCGAGGCCATCCGCAACGTCATCAAGGACATGACCTCGGGTAAACCGATGGACCGCCTGGTATGCGGCGACGTCGGCTTCGGCAAGACGGAAGTGGCGCTGCGCGCCGCCTTCATCGCCGTCATGGGCGGCAAGCAGGTGGCCATCCTGGCGCCCACCACCCTGCTGGCCGAGCAGCATGCGCAAACCTTCGCCGACCGCTTCGCCGACTGGCCCGTGCGCATCGCCGAGCTGTCGCGCTTCCGCACCGGCAAGGAAATCACGCAAGCGTTCAAGGGCATGGCCGACGGCACCATCGATATCGTCATAGGCACGCACAAGCTGCTGTCCGATGACGTGAAGTTTACCCGTTTGGGCTTGGTCATCATCGACGAGGAACACAGGTTCGGCGTGCGCCAGAAGGAAGCCTTGAAGGCCTTGCGCGCGGAAGTGGACGTACTGACCCTGACAGCCACGCCGATTCCCCGTACCCTGGGCATGGCGCTGGAAGGCTTGCGCGACTTTTCCATCATCGCCACGGCGCCGCAAAAGCGCCTGGCCATCAAGACGTTCGTGCGCAGCGAGGGCGAAGCCATCATCCGCGAAGCCTGTTTGCGCGAACTGAAACGCGGCGGCCAGATCTACTTCCTGCACAATGAGGTGGAAACCATCCAGAACCGCCTGGCCATGCTGACGGAGCTGCTGCCGGAGGCCCGCATCGCCGTGGCGCATGGCCAGATGCACGAGCGCGACCTGGAAAAGGTCATGCGCGACTTCGTCGCCCAGCGGTTCAATATTTTGCTGTGCACGACAATCATTGAAACGGGCATCGACGTGCCGACGGCGAACACCATCATCATGCACCGTGCCGACAAGTTCGGCCTGGCGCAGCTGCACCAGCTGCGCGGCCGGGTCGGGCGCTCGCATCACCAGGCCTACGCCTACCTGCTGGTGCACGACGTGCAGGGGCTTACAAAACTGGCGCAGCGCCGCCTGGACGCCATCCAGCAGATGGAAGAACTGGGCAGCGGCTTTTACCTGGCCATGCACGACCTGGAAATCCGCGGCGCCGGCGAGGTGCTGGGCGAGAGCCAGTCGGGCGAGATGACGGAAATCGGCTTCCAGCTGTATTCGGACATGCTCAACGAAGCCGTGCGCTCGCTGAAGGCCGGCAAGGAGCCGGACCTAGCCGCGCCGCTGGCGTCGACGACGGAGATCAACCTGCACGTGCCGGCCCTGCTGCCGGCCGACTTCTGCGGCGACGTGCACGAGCGCCTGTCAATCTACAAGCGCCTGGCCAACTGCGCCACGCAGGAGAAGATCGACGATATCCAGGAAGAGCTGATCGACCGCTTCGGCAAGCTACCCGATCCCGTGAAAGCGCTGATCGAGACGCACCGCCTGCGCATCGCGGCGAAAACCGTGGGCATCGTCAAGATCGACGTGCATGGCGAGGCGGCCACCTTGCAATTCATGGCCAAGCCCCCCATCGACCCGATGCGCATCATCGACTTGATCCAGAAGAACCGCCATATCAAGCTGCATGGCCAGGACAAGCTGAAAATCACGGCCGCCATGCCTGACCTGGCCGCTCGCGTGACGCAGATCAAGACCACCATCAAGCAATTGACGGTGTAAACTCAGATAACTTTAAGTAGGACTGCTCCATGACCAACACGACTTCCATCACCATGAATCTGATCCTGCAGGGTCTCGACGGCGACATGGCCAGGCTGGAGCGCATCGCCGCCCTGGCCGCGCCGACGTCCATCACGCGCTTGGGACCGAACGCCGTGCGCTGCGAAAAGATCGCCTATTCGCCCGCGCTGCGCCCCACCATCGAAGTGGCGGCGCAGGCAGCGCAGCTGGACGCCACCTACATGATGGGACAGCGCGAACTCAGTGAATTCAAGCTGGTGGCGATGGACATGGATTCGACCCTGATCACCATCGAGTGCATCGATGAAATCGCCGACATGCAGGGTTTGAAACCGCAGGTGGCGGCCATCACGGAAGCGGCCATGCGCGGCGAACTCGATTTTGCCGCCAGCCTGAAGCAGCGCGTGGCCCTGCTCGAAGGCCTCGATGCGTCGGCCCTGCAGCGCGTCTACGACGAGCGCCTGAAACTGTCGCCGGGCGCGCAAACCATGCTGGCGGCCGTGCAGAAGGCCGGCCTGAAAACCCTGCTGGTCTCGGGCGGTTTTACTTTCTTTACGGAACGCCTGAAACAGCGTCTGGGTCTCGATTACACGCACGCGAACGAACTGGAAATCGTCGACGGCAAGCTGACGGGCAAAGTCATCGGCGGCATCGTCGACGCCGAGGAAAAGCAGCGCACGGTGGAGCGCGTGTGCGCGGAGCTGGGCATTACGCCATCGCAAGCCATCGTCATGGGCGACGGCGCCAACGACTTGAAAATGATGGGCATCGCCGGCCTGTCAGTTGCCTTCCGCGCCAAACCCGTGGTGCGTTCGCAGGCCGATGTGGCGCTGAACTTTGTGGGCCTCGATGGCTTGCTGAACGTATTGACCTGACTTGGCGTATGGCGGCGCGCGCACGGTGGCAAATTTTTGCTATATTGCAAACTTGTGAATACCAAGCTTGCTCATCGTGAAAGAACACCGCATGCCGCCATCGCTGCCAGAAGAAATACAACGCCACCTGGACTTGTTTGTCACCGCCGCGCAGAGGGCCTTTGGTGATGACCTTGCCGCCGCCGTGCTGTTTGGCTCGGCAGCCGATGGCCAGTTGCGCGCCACGTCCGACGTCAACCTGCTGTTGCTGCTCAAGCACTTTACGCCGCAGGCGGCCGATGCACTGCGCGGGCCCTTGCGCCTGGCGCACGCCGCCATCGATTTGCAGGTGATGTTCCTGCTCGAAAGCGAGTTGCCGCAAGCCGCCGACGCCTTCGCCGTCAAGTTTGCCGATATCATTGCGCGCCATCGAGTCCTGCTGGGCGTCGATCCTTTCGCCAGCCTGCACACCAGCCGCGACGCCGTGCTGCGCCGGCTGCGGCAAGTGCTGCTGAACCAGCAGGTGCGCATGCGCGAACGGTATCTACTCCTCAGCCTGAACGAAGAACAGCTGGCCGGCGCCATCGCAGCCGCAGCCGGCCCCCTGCGCTCGGCCGCGGCGTCGCTGGCGCAGCTGGAGGGCAAGTCTGCGCTATCCGGCAAGCAGGCATTCGAAGCGTTTGTCGTCCAGCTGGGCGACCCGGCCCTGCACGCGGCCCTGCAAGCCATGTCGGCAGCGCGCGAAACGGCGCGCCTGGCGCCAGGGCAGGCCCTGCCCGCATTTACGGGCCTGATGACGATTACCGAGCGCTTGCGCGAACACGCAGAGTCGATGCGGTGAACGGCTACAATCCATTTGACTGGAGCGGGCCGTGGTTCCTGCTGGCCTACCTGATCTTCGGCGTGTTTGTGTATTACAGCGTGCGCGAGCTGCTGATCCGCCAGGAATTGCGTAATCCGCACGCCCAGCTGTCGCTGGCCGATGATCCCTACCGCATCGCCTTATTGCGCGGCGGCGCGCCCGAAGCCGTGAAAATTGCTGCCATCGTGCTGGTCGACCGCGGCTTGCTGCGCGCCGATGGCCCGCTGCTGGAAACGGCCAGCGGCGACAGCCTGCGCTTCGCCAGCCATGACATCGAACGCGACGTGCTGCGGCTGTACCTGGGCCGCCAGGGCCACAGCAAGGAACTGGCCGTGCAGGCCGACATGCTGCCATCGTGCCGCGCCTACCTGGACACCTTGACGCAGCAGGAATTGCTGGTCGGCCCGCCGCTGCTGCGCCGACGCGAACGCATCACCTGGGTCGCGCACTACCTGCTGCTGACGGTGGCCGCCGTCAAGGCCATCATCGCCATCAGCCGCCAGCACTACAACCTGCTGTTCCTGGCGCTGCTGCTGGCAATATTCCTGCTCATGCTGCGCGGCTTGCGCACCCAGTCGACCAGCTGGAGCGCGCAGCGGCTGCTGACCGATCTGCGCATGCTGTTTGGCCGGCTGAACATGCGCGCATCGCGCCTGCAGGCGGGCAGCAGCAGCGGCGACATGGCACTGCTGGCGGCCATCTTCGGCATCGGCGCCCTGCCGCCGTCGGTGTACGCGTATGTCGCCGAGCTGTACCCGGTACCCCGGCAAAGCACGGGCAGCGACGCGTCGTCCGGCGGCACGGGCGACTCGGGCGGCTCCTCCCCGGGCGGCGACGGCGGCGGCTCTTCGTGCGGCAGCGGCTGTGGCGGTTGCGGCGGTGGCGGCGGCTGTGGCAGTTAGCACGGAGGCCGCACGCGACCGCGTCGGCCTGGGTTGGCGCGGCGAACTGGCTTCCGGCATCTTGTCCAACCTGGCCCACATCGACGTGCTGGAAGTGATCGCCGACGATTACTACCGCGCCTCGCGCGCCGGCATCGCCGCCTTGAGCAGCCTGGCGCGCCAGGTGCCCGTCAGCCTGCACGGCGTGGGCATGGGGCTGGCATCAAGCATTCCCGCCGACCCGCGCCGGCTACATGCGATGGCGCGCCTGATGAAAGAGGTGCAGGCGGATTCGTGGTCCGAGCACCTGAGTTTCGTGCGCGCCGGCGGCGTCGAAATCGGACACCTGGCGGCGCCGCCGCGCACGCTGCACAGCGCCGCCGGCGCGGTGGCCAATATCGCGCTGGCCACCCGCATCGTCGGCAGCGCGCCGCTGATGGAAAACATCGCCACTCTGGTCGACCCGCCGGCCAGCACCTTGGACGAAGCCGAGTGGCTGGCGCGTATCCTTGACGGCGCGCAAGTGCCGCTGCTGCTGGATTTGCACAATCTGTATGCGAATGCCGTCAATTTTGGCGAAGAGCCGGAGCAACTGCTGCTGCGCCTGCCCCTGTCCAGGGTCGGCGCCGTGCACCTGAGCGGTGGCCACTGGATAGCTGCGCCGGGCGGCGGCCAGCGCTTGCTGGACGACCATCTGCACGACGTGCCGCCCGCCGTCTTCGCTTTATTGACCTTGCTGGCGCGCCATGCGCCCCAGCCCTTGACGGTGATCGTCGAGCGCGACGGCAATTACCCGTCGTTCGACCATGTGCTGGGCCAGCTGGAGCTGGCGCGCGCTGCCTTGCGCGCGGGGCGGTGCGCATGAGTTCCGCAGCACTCGAAACCTATTTGGCAAGGCTCTACACGGACGACGCCCTGCGTGACGCCTTCCTGCTCGATCCCCGTACTCAAGCCTTGCTGCATGGCTTGTCGCCGCAGGAAGCCGGCGCGATGGCGGCGATGGACCGCATCGGCCTGCAGATGGCAGCGGCGAGCTATCGCGCCAAGCAGGCCGGGCGCGCCGAACATGGCAGCCAGGCCAGGCCGGTGCAACGCTGGTGGCGCCGGCTGCTGCAAGTCTGGCGCTGACGGCCCGCCACAGCTGCTACAGCTGCCATAGCCGCAGCGGCAGCAGCCCCCACCAGGCCAGCACCAGCAGCAGTTGCAGCGCCGCCAGCAAGGCGACCCAATCCCATTTCGCCCACGAGCCTGCCTCGGCTGCCGTGCCGCGGCTGCGCCAGCAGCGCGCCAGGCCAAACGCCACGGCCAGCGGCAGCGCACCCGTGAGCGTAGCCAGCAGCACGCTTGCCACGGTGACATCACCCAGGCGAAGGTAAGACTGGAAATAGAACAGCGGCATGGGCAGGAGCAGCGACAACAGCGACAGCAGGGGCGCGAACAGATGGTCGCCCCGCCCCAGGCTGCGCAGCGCGGCGCGCCAGACGCCCACCAGCAGCACATATAGCAAGCCAGCCACGCCCAGCGCCAGGCTGCCCCACAATACCAGCATGCGCAGCATCGACACCCGCTCATAGCTGCGCAAGCCGTCGCTGAGGATATGCTTGCCATCCTCTTGCATCAGCACATGCGATGGCGTGCTGCGGTCGCTGGCGCGGAATAGCAAGCCACCCACCGGTTCCAGTTCCTTCGGCTCGCCCTGGAACGGGATCAGGAACAGCGACTCGCCATCCCATTTCAGGCGCGTAAAGCCGAAGACGGCATCGACCCAGGCCATGCTGGCCATGGGACTGGGCGACGGCACGTACACGCCCTGCCAGTTTTCCACCGTGGGCGCGGGCGTGCCATGCGGGGCCGGCGCGCGCAACGGCAGCTCCAGGTCGCGCAGCAGCAGGCGGTTGAAGCGTTCATAGTCGGCCTGCTCCGCATCCGTGTTGAAGGCCACGAAGAAGGCGCTGTCCTGCTCCGGATAGATGCACAGCATGGCGCGAAAACCCACGGCCGTGCCGGGGTGGCAGGCGCCCACCACATTGTGGCGGTCGCGCGCAGCCAGGGCCAGGCCGTGGCCCGTTTCCAGGCCCGCCTGCGCCGCATCCGTGCCGGCCGGCTCGGACAAGGCGCCCATCAGCGCCAAATCGATGAAGCGCTTGTCCTGCAGCTTGCCATCGCCCATCAGGAATTGCGCCAGCTTGCCCATGTCGGCCGCCGTGGTGGTAAATTGCGCAGCCGGACGCAAATACTGGGGCACGGCCGGCTGCGCCACGCCATGCTCGAAGTGGCCCATGGCCAGGTGCGGGTCCGCGTGCGCGCCCGTCTGCGTGACGAAAGCAAACGTGCTGTCCGCCATGCCCAGCGGCTGCAGCAGCTGCGCATCGAGGTAGCGCTCGTACGGCTGGCCCGTGACCTTCTCGATCACCATGCCCAGCAAGCCATAGCCCATGTTCGAATACGCGTAACGACTGCCGGGCCGCGCCCGCACGCGCAGCAGATTGCGGCCGCCATCGAAAGCGGCGGCCAGTGGAGTGTCCGGCGCCGGGTTCAGGCTGAACGCCTGCCAGAAGCGCACATTATCGAGGCCGGACGTATGCGCCAGCAGGTGGCGGATGCGCACAGGATCGCTGGCTTGCCACGGGTTTTTCAGCGCCAGTTCCGGCAGCACCTGCTGCAAGGGCGTGTCGAGCGTGAGCCGGTCTTCGCTGATCAGGCGCAAGACGCCCAGCGCCAGCGCCACCTTGCCCACGGAACCCACTTGTACGCGCGTGTCCGCCTGCATGGGCATGTGCTTGGCGGCATCGCGCAAGCCGGATGCGCCGACTTTGACTGTTCCATCTGGCAAGACTTCGCTCCAGACGGCGCCCGCCAGGCCCTCCTCCTTCAAGCCGGAAGCAAACTCCGCCTCCAGCGTAGGGCCGGCGGCATGGGCCAGCGTGGCGCACAGCAGCAAGGCCGGCAAGGGAAAGCTACGACGCAGCCATGTTCTGGCGCGCGCGGCCCAGGTGGGATGTGGATATGCTTTCAACAATGTCTTTCGCCTTTTTCCATGGACTGCGCTCCCGCGCAAATAGCTTGTTACAATAAAAACTTGAGCAAACAATCAAGCGGGAGCCTGCATGTCACAAGATATTATTCTCGATACCCGACTCCAGCAGACCAAAAACCTGGCCTGGTGGTTGTACCTGATACATGGCGCCAGCTTTGTGTTTTCGCTGGGTGCGTTTTCCTTCATTCCGCTCATCATCAATTATGTGAAGCGGGACGAGGCGGCCGGGACCTTCGTGTACAGCCATCACAGCTGGATGATCCGTTCCTTCTGGTGGTATGTGGCCTGGATCGTCGTCGGCGCCATCCTGTGGATCACGCTGATCGGCATTCCGCTGGCGCTCGTCGTGTGGGGCGTGGCCTGGCTGTGGAAAGCCTACCGCTTGCTGCGCGGCTTCCTCGACCTGAACAACAATACCCCCGTGCCCATGTAAAGGGGGCTTCGCGGCAAGCCAACGACTTGCCGCTGCCTACATCGCCGCGAGCGCCCGTTCGATATCGGCGATCAAGTCCTGCGGATCTTCCAGTCCCACATTCAGGCGCACCAGCTGGCCCGGCAACTGCCAGCCCTTGCGCATGGCGGCGATGCGGTAGGGCATCACCAGGCTGTTCGCGCCGCCCCAGCTGTAACCAATCTTGAACAACTGCAAGGCATCGACGAAACGGTCCGTCTGCTGCTCTGTGTAGCGGGCATCGAACAGCACGGAAAACAGGCCGCCCGCGCCCGTGAAATCGCGCTGCCAGATGGCGTGGCCCGGGCAATCGGCAAAAGCCGGATGCAGCACCGTGGCAATCTCGCCTCTGGCCTTGAGCCAGCTGGCCACCGCACGGGCGCCAGCATCGTGGGCGTCGAAGCGCAGCTTCATGGTGGGCAAGCCGCGCAGCACCAAATAGGCATCGTCCGCCCCCACGCCCATGCCCAGACGCATGTGCGCCTGCGCCAGGCGCTCGTGCAGCGCCCGCTCTCGCGTAATGAGCGCGCCCATCAGCACATCCGAGCCACCCGACTGGTATTTCGTCAGCGCCTGCATGATGATGTCCACGCCCAGGTCAAAGCCGCGCAGGGCCAGGCCAGCCGACCAGGTGTTGTCCAAAGCCACCAGCACGCCGCGCGCATGGGCTGCCGCGCAGATGGCGGGCAAGTCCGGCACTTCCATGGTCACGGAACCCGGCGCTTCCGTCCAGATGAGCTTGGTATTCTCCTGGATCAAGCCTGCGATGCCGGCGCCGATCAGCGGATCGTAATAGCGGGCGGTGATGCCGAAATCCTGCGCCAGCCAGCGTCCCAGTTCGCGGTTCGGGTTGTAGATATTTTCCGGCAGCAAGACATCATCGCCCGTCTTCAGCAGGGCAAAGTCCGCCATGGCGATGGCCGCCAGCCCCGACGGCGCCAGCAGGCAGTACTTGCCCCCTTCGATTTCGGCCAGCCGCGCTTCCAGCGTGAACGTGGTGGGCGTGCCGTGCAAGCCGTAGGTGTAGGCGTTCTTTTCTTTCCAGTCGCCCGAGCGCATGGCCGCCACGTCCTTGAACAGCACGGTCGATGCGTGATGGATGGCGTTGGGAAAGGCGGCAAAGCCTTGCGGCGCCTGGTAGTCGCTGTGGATCAGCGCGGTTTGCGGAGATTTTGGTGTGGTCATGGCGTCATCGACAAAAAAAGGCGGATCAGCAATTGCTGGTCCGCCTTGATTGTAAGGGCTTATGCCCTTGCCCGCCGTACGTATGACAGAGTGTTACACCTGCGGAAAATTTTTATTCCGCAGCGCCCCACAGGTCGTGCGCATCGGCTGAGGTGATGGTCACGTCGACGAATTGACCGACTGCCAGCTTGCGGTGCGGTTCGAATGGCGGCTTGACGTACACGACGCCGTCGATTTCCGGTGCGTCGGCGGACGAGCGGCCCACGCCGCCGGAGCGGGTGACTTCATCGATGAGCACGCGCACAGTCTTGCCGATCTTGGCTTGCAAGCGTTTTTTCGAGATTTCTTCCTGCAACAGCATCACGCGGCCGCGGCGCTCTTCGCGCAGCTCTTCCGGCACCGGGTTGGCGATTTCGTTGGCGGTCGCGCCTTCGACGGGCGAATAGGCGAAGCAGCCCAGGCGGTCGATCTGCGCTTCCTTGAGGAAATCGAGCAAGTACTCGAATTCCGCTTCCGTTTCGCCTGGGAAACCGGCGATGAAGGTCGAGCGGATCGTCAGGTCCGGGTTGATGGCACGCCAGGCCTGGATGCGGTCCAGGTTTTTCTCGCCGCTGGCCGGGCGCTTCATGCGTTTCAGCACGTCAGGATGCGCATGCTGCATCGGAATGTCGAGGTAGGGCAGGATGTGGCCGCCGCTCATCATCGGGATGATCTGGTCCACGTGTGGGTACGGATACACGTAGTGCAAGCGCACCCAGGCGCCGTAGGACTTGGCCAGTTCGCCCAGCGCTTCCGTCAGCTGCGTCATGTGTGTTTTCACGGGACGGCCATTCCAGAAGCCGGAACGGAATTTCACGTCCACGCCATACGCAGAAGTGTCTTGCGAAATGACCAGCAACTCCTTGACGCCGGCCTTGAACAGGTTTTCCGCTTCGATCATCAGTTCGCCGATCGGACGCGAGACCAGGTCGCCGCGCATCGACGGGATGATGCAAAAACTGCAACGGTGGTTGCAGCCTTCGGAGATTTTCAGGTAGGCATAGTGCTTCGGCGTCAGCTTGACGCCTTGCGGCGGCACCAGGTCGAGAAACGGCGCGTGCGGTTTCGGCAGGTGAAAATGGACGGAATCCATCACTTCGGCCAGCGCGTGCGGACCGGTGACAGCCAGCACTTTCGGGTGCACCTTCATGATGATGTCGTCGCCGGCAGCATCTTTCTTGGCACCCAGGCAACCGGTAACGATCACTTTACCGTTTTCAGCCAGCGCTTCGCCGATGGCGTCGAGCGACTCTTGCACGGCAGCATCGATAAAACCGCAGGTATTGACGATCACCAGATCGGCGCCAGCGTAGGATTTCGCCGTTTCGTAACCTTCGGCGCGCAGTTGGGTCAGGATTTGTTCGGAGTCGACCAGCGCTTTCGGGCAGCCGAGCGAGACAAAGCCCACTTTCGGCGCCGCACCTGGCATGGCCAGCATGGCCTCTGGCTTGGCGGAAGGAACGGGAATACGGTGAATTTCAGACATAGTTGGCAGCGAGTAAAATGGTAAGGCGAATCGGCTATTGTACCCCGAGCCGCCCCTTGCTGGCAGAACTATGCTGTTTTGATGACGCCATTACAACTCCCGGGCGCGAAATGGCCCGTGAGCGTGTGGTATTTACTTCTTGTCCGTCGGCGGCACAGGCGGAACAAACGGGAACGTGCCGAACAGATTCTTGCTCTGGCTCTGCATCTGCTCCTGCATCTGCACGAACAGGCTCTTGCTCTGGTCGATGTAGTTGTTCATCATGCCTTGCATCATCGGGCCCTGGACATTCATGAACTGGGTCCACATTTCCGGGCTGAATGGCTTGCCTTCGAAACTGCCGGCCGACGTGCCCGTGAATTTGTGCTGGATATCGGTGAACGCTTGCACGTTCTTTTCCAGGTAGGACCCCATCATGCCCTGCATGGCGTGGCCATAGTAGCGGATGATCTGCGACAACACGCTGCTCGAGAACATGGGCGCGCCGTTCGCCTCCTCTTCCAAAATGATTTGCAGCAAGATACTGCGCGTCAAATCTTCACTGGATTTGGCATCGACGACGGTAAACACTTCATTGTCCAACACCAACTGCTTGACGTCCGTCAAGGTGATGTAGGAACTGGTTTGCGTGTCATACAGACGGCGGTTGGGATATTTTTTAATCAGGCGGTCTATACTTTTTTTTGCACTACTCATCACAAGTTCCACTTATTGCGCCGCAGCGCATACTGAGTTAATCCGAAAAAAAAGCGAACGTGGGTCCGCTTTCGCACCTGCCTACTTTTTCCATTATAGAGTGGAAAACGGCTCCATTGCACATCAGGGTAGTAGATTCCCGCATTTATTGCAACGCAACTAAAAGTAGATTCCTGACAAGACCGATGATTACGCCGACCTTGTCAGGCAAAAACGCTTTGTGACTTAATCTGCCCTGACTTTAACATACCGCCCCGGCGCCGGCTCGATTGCCGCGTGACGCTTGTTGCCCGGCTTACCCGGCGCCTTCACTTGCGCGCCGCCGTGTTCGGCCAGGAAGGCCGCCCATTCGGGCCACCAGCTGCCCACGTGCTCGGTCGCGCCTTCCATCCATTGCTCGGAGCTCAAGGGCTTGGTTTTCGCCGTACGAGGCTGGTCGTTGCTCCAGTAACTGCGTTTTTTCTTCGACGCCGGGTTGATCACGCCGGCGATATGGCCCGAGGCGCCCAGGATGAAACGGTTGGCTTTCGGCTTTTTCGGGTTCAGCAGGGTCGTGCTGGCGTAGGCCGCGCCCCAGGGCACGATATGGTCTTCGCGCGAACCGTAGATGAAAGCGGGCGCATCGATGCTGCTGAGGTCAACCTGTTCGCCCGCCACCGTCAGCTTGCCCGGCACTTTCAGGCTGTTTTCCAGGTAAGTGTTGCGCAGATACCAGCAGAACATGGGGCCCGGCAAGCCGGTACCATCGCCATTCCAGTACAGCAAGTCGAACGCGGGCGGCTCCTTGCCTTTCAGGTAATTCGACTGCACGTAGTTCCACACCAGGTCGTTCGGCCGCAGGCTCGAAAAGGTACTGCCCAGGTCGCGGCCCGACATCAGGCCTCCCTTGGCCAGGCTCTGCTCGCGCAGCGCCACTTGCTGCTCGTCAATGAAGACGTCGAGCGCGCCCGTGTCGCAGAAATCGAGGAAGGTGGTCAGCAGGGTCAGGCTGGCGGCCGGATTCTCGCCCCGCGCCTTGAGCACGGCCAGCGCCGTCGAGACGATGGTGCCGCCCACGCAAAAGCCGAACATATTGAGCTTGTCCTGGCCGGAGATGTCCTGCGTCACCTGGATGGCTTCGATCACGCCGTGCTCGACGTAATCGTCCCACGTCAGGTGCTGCATGCTCATGTCAGGATTGCGCCAGGACATGAGGAATACGGTATTACCCTGCTCCACCGCATAGCGCACGAGCGAGTTTTCTGGCTGCAAGTCAAGGATATAGAATTTATTGATGCACGGCGGCACCATCAGCAGCGGCCGCTGGTGTACCGTGGCCGTCGTCGGCGTGTACTGGATCAGCTGGAACAAGGCGTTTTCAAACACCACCGTGCCCGGCGTGGTGGCCACGTTGCGGCCCACTTCGAAGGCCGATTCGTCGGACTGCGAGATGCGGCCCTTGCCCATATCGGCCAGCATGTTGCTCAAGCCCTTGGCCAGGCTTTCGCCCTTGGTCTCGATCAGGGTTTGCTGGGCGTCGGGGTTGGTGGCGAGAAAGTTGGCGGGCGACATGGCGTCGACGATTTGCTGCACGGCAAACGCAATCTTTTGCTTCTGGTGCGGCGTCGCTTCCACGGCATCGGCCATGGCGTTGAGAAACTCCGCGTTCAGTAGGTAGGCCGCCGCATTGAAGGCAGACAGGGGGCTGGCGTGCCAGGCGGGCGCGGCGAAGCGGCGGTCTTTCAGCTCTGGCGCCTTGCCGGCCATAAAGTCGGCCCACAAGCCCGTCAGCTTGGCCACATAGGCATCTTTCAGTTGCTCGATCGCTTCCGGCTTGATGCTGGCGCCCGCATCCTGCAAAATGCCGGCAATCGGATTACCCTGGGGCTGCGGTACCATGTTGAACCACGTTTTCCACTGCTCAGGATTGCTGATCTGCGCCATCCATTCCTTGGTCATCATTTGAGGATCAGGCATGTTCATA
The DNA here is from genome assembly GCF_051380895.1 of Janthinobacterium breve. Lineage (NCBI taxonomy): Bacteria > Pseudomonadati > Pseudomonadota > Betaproteobacteria > Burkholderiales > Oxalobacteraceae > Janthinobacterium > Janthinobacterium breve. The sequence goes on from NZ_JBNYXY010000012.1 coordinate 63,816, forward strand.
GATATATGTAAGTCCATTCAAGATTGAGGGACGCCGAACAAAACCTACTGCGCGTCGGTATAGGCGGCCTGCGATGCTCACCGTACCAGAGTACGGTTGCGCTTCTTAGCCACCTCTCCCTTCCGCTCGCTACGGTTTTGTTAGGCGCCGAAACGTAGTCGAAAAATAAATGCTTTTGGATCACTTCATGCAAACTTTTACTGACTGCCACTACTCATGATGCTCATGACCGCTGTTGCCTGGATCTATGTCGTCGGCCTCATGGCGCTGACGGAACCGTCCATCGTTGCCGGAGTGATGACCTTCGTGCTGTACTGCGTCATCCCGCTGTCCATCCTATTCTATCTGACGGGCTCGCGGCGACGCAAACGCAAGGCGGCGCGCATCGCTGAAATGCAGGCGCGCACCCTTGCCTCAGCAGACGATAAAACAAAAACGGCAGACACATAAGTGTCTGCCGTGCAGATTATTTGCGCCAGATCAAGCTGGCCTGTCTTCCCGTGACGCCATCGCGCCGATACGAGTAAAACTGCGTCGCATCGCTGACGGTGCAGTAATCCCCGCCCGCCACTTGCGCCACGCCATCGCGCAGCAGCATGGTGCGCGCCAGGGCATAAATGTCGGCCAGGTACTTGCCCGGCTTGCCAGCGATGGCGGCGAACGCCCCGCTCAGCACTTGCCGCTCGGCAGCATCGCGTGCGCCGTCGCGAAACGCTTGCAGCACGTCCTGTCCCACTTCGAATTGCTGCGGGCCAATGGCCGGCCCCAGCCAAGCGAGGATATCCGTCGCGCCCTGCGCCCGCATGTTTTCCACCGTGCGCCGCAAGACGCCGTTGGCCAGGCCGCGCCAGCCCGCATGGGCCGCAGCGACGACCCGGCCATCGTGTGAGCTGAACAGCACCGGCAGGCAATCGGCCGTCATCACCACGCACACGGCACCCACCTGGGTGGCGACGCTGGCGTCGGCATCGGGCACGCCACCGTGCAGGCTGGCCGCGTCCGCCACGGCCACGCCATGCACCTGCGACAGCCAGGCGGGTTCGGACGGCAAGATGCCCGCCAGCCGCGCGCGGTTGGCGGCCACGTGCGCGGGCTCGTCGCCTACGTGCGTGCCCAGGTTCAAGCCACCGCCGCCCTGCCCGTCACCGTAAGGTCCTTGGCTGACGCCGCCCGCGCGCACGGTCGCCAGCGCGCCCACGTTGGCGGGCAGGCCGGGCCAATCGGGTATAAGGCAAGGCAACGGTGCCGTCATCAGACCTGTTCCGGCTCGGGAATGCCTGCTGTGGCGATCAGTTCAGCGAAATCATCGGCCAGCGGCACGATCCATTCGCACGCTTCCAGGGTGCCCGGATGCACGAGGCCCAGGCGGCGCGCCTGCAGCGCCTGGCGCGAGAAGACGGACACCAGGTGCTGTTTGCCATACACGGAGTCACCGACCAGCGCAAACCCCAGGTGCTGCATGTGCACGCGAATCTGGTGCGTGCGGCCCGTTTCCAGGCGGCATTGCATCAGGCTCACGGGACGGCGATCGAGTTCGCCGCTGCCGATCAATTCATAGTGCGTGATGGCCGGCTTGGCGGTGAAATTCTCGGACACTGCCATCTTGACCCGGTCGCGCGGGTGGCGCGCGATGGAAGCGTCGATGGTGCCCGCCATTTTCGGCGTGCCCCACACCAGCGCAAAATATTCGCGCTTGACGGTGCGCGCCTGCAACTGGCGCACCAGATCCGTTTGCGAGGCCAGGGTCTTGCCGACCACCATCAGGCCGCTGGTATCCTTGTCCAGGCGGTGCACGATGCCGGCGCGCGGCACGCCAGCCAGTTGCGGACAGTGGTGCAGCAGGCCGTTGAGCAGTGTGCCCGACCAGTTGCCGGGGCCAGGATGCACGACCAGTCCGGCCGGTTTGTTGATCACGATGATATGCTCATCTTCGTGCACGATGTTCAATTCCATCGCTTCCGGCTTAAAAGCCTCGTCTTCCGGCGCGCTTTGCGGCAGAATGACGATCTTCTCGTCGCCATAGGCGGTCATGTTGCGTTTGGCAACTTTTCCATCGACGGTCACGAAACCGGCTTCCAGCCACAATTGCAAGCGGCTGCGCGAGTATTCCGGCACCAGCTTGGAAATGACTTTATCGAGGCGGTGGCCGCAGGCGTCCGGCGTCAGTTCCAATGTAATCGGGGCCATGATCTCGAAGGCGTCGTCGGCGGCAAAATCGCCGTCAAACGCATCTTCGGTGCCATGGTCAGAAAGGGAGTCAAACGCGGAGTCAGCCAAATTAGGCTTCGGAGTTAATATCACAGCATTCCCATCGGCTATAATCAGCCTATTGTAAAATCTTGGTTAAAACCTTCTTGCAAAACGTCATGCAAAAAAAATTATCGTTGGTAGTCGCTTCAGTCGTTCTGCTCGGCATGTCCGCTTGCAGCTTGTTGCCTGAAAAAGTGGACGAGACCAAAAACTGGTCCGTTACGAAATTATACTCGGAGGCGCGTGAAGAAATGGCCGGGCAGCACTATGAAGCTGCAATCGGCCTGTTCCAGAAGCTGGAGGCTAACTATCCTTTCGGCAACTATGCTCTGCAAGCGCAGATGGAGATCGCTTACGCGTATTATAAGGCGGGAGACCAGGCGCAGGCACTGGCTGCTGTCGAACGCTTCATCAAGTTGCATCCGAACCACGCCAATGTAGACTATATGTACTACTTGCGTGGCCTGATCAGCTTTAACGACCAGATCAGCTTCCTGAACTTCCTGTACGAGCAAGACCCGACCGAGCGCGATCCGAAAGCCACGCGCGAAGCGTTTGCGGCCTTCAAGCAACTGGTCGACAAGTTTCCAAATAGCAAGTACGCGCCCGATTCGCTGGCCCGCATGAACTATTTGGTCGATGCCATGGCGAAATACGAAGTACACGTGGCGCGTTATTACTACCGCCGCGGCGCCTACCTGGCCGCCGCCAACCGCGCGCAAACGACGGTCAGTGACTTTGCCGCTTCGCCCGCCATCGAAGAAGCACTGTTCATCATGTACCGCTCGTATGACAAGTTGGGCTTGACCGACCTGCGCGACGACACCTTGCGCGTGCTGACCAAGAACTACCCGAACACGGCATTCCTCAGCCGGGAAGGGGTGAACAAGGAACGCAAGTGGTGGAAGTTCTGGCAGTAAGCTGCAATAAAAAACCGGGCTAGCCCGGTTTTTTTACTTATTCAGCTACTTTGCGCCGGAACACCCAGCTCGTGTCATTCGACGCTTCCGGCACATACGCGTAACCATCGACGTCGAACTGTTTCAGCTGTTCCGGCTCGCGGATGGCGTTGACGGCCGCATAGCGGGCCAGCATGCCGCGCGCGCGCTTGGCGTAGAACGAAATGATTTTGTACTTGCCGTTCTTCCAGTCCTCGAACACGGGCGCGATGACGGGCACGTCCAGCTGGCGCGGCTTGACGGATTTGAAATACTCTTCGGAAGCAAGATTGACCAGCACTTTCGCGCCCTGCTCTTGCGCGGTACGGTTCAGGCCATTGGTGATGGTGTCGCCCCAGAACGCGTACAAATCCTTGCCGCGCGTAGTCGACAGGCGCGTGCCCATTTCCAGGCGGTGCGGGTGGATCAGGTCCAGCGGGCGCAGCAAGCCGTACAGGCCCGACAGGATGCGCACGCGCGACTGGGCATAGTCGAGCTGGGCCGGCTGCAGGCTGCGCGCCTCGAAACCGGCATACACGTCGCCATTGAAGGCCATGATGGCCTGGCGCGCTTCGGCCAGCTTGGGCGTCCAGGAGGCGTAGCGGGCCACATTCAGGGCCGACAAGGCGTCGGAAATGCCCATCAGGCTGCCCACTTCGGCAGGCGAGAACTGGCGCATGCGCTCTATCAGCTGGGCGGAATGGTCGAGAAAATCGGGGGTGCTGTGCAACGAGGTTGTTGGCGGCGTCTCCAGGTCGAGACTCTTGGCGGGCGAAAGCACGATCAACATAAATTATCACTACAGAATAGAATTGCCGACATGATACCTGCTCCACAAAAACTCGTCCTCGACACCAACGTTTGCCTCGACCTGTTCGTCTTCAACGATCCGCGCTGGGCGCCCCTGCTGGCGGCCATGGAAAGCGGCGCCGTGCACGCCATCACGCGCGAAGATTGCCGAGCGGAATATTTGATCGTATTGCATTACAAACATCTGCCGCTCGACGAAGCCAGCCGCGCTATCGCCGCCGCCCGCTTCGACGCCCACATCAGCGTCGTAGCGCCGCCCGTGTCCGGCGTGCGCCTGCCCGTCTGCACAGACAAAGATGACCAGAAATTCCTCGAACTGGCGCGCGACGCCAACGCCGACATCCTCATCACCAAAGACAAGGCGCTGCTGAAACTGGCACGCAAGACGGCCAAGGCCGGCATGTTCAAGATCCTGCTGCCGGAAGGCTGGGCCTTGCCAGGCTGAGCTGCCAAAGCCCCGCACGCAACGGGGCGCGCTGCGCTAGAATGGGACACGATTCCACTTTCCGCACCGCGACCCTACCGTTCATGAACAGCCCGTCCCTGCCCCATCTGACTCCCACCCTGACCACCCGTTTGCCTCTAGTGGGCACCACCGTGTTTACCCGCATGTCCAGCCTGGCGGCCCAGCATGGCGCAGTCAACCTGGGGCAGGGCTTTCCCGACTTCGATTGCGACTTGGCCCTGGTCGAACTGGTCAGCGACGCCATGCGCGCCGGCCACAACCAGTATCCGATGATGACGGGCGCCGCGCCTTTGCGCGGCGCGATTGCCGCGAAGATCGCCAGCCTGTACGGCCACACCTACGATGCGGACACGGAAATCACCGTCACGGCGGGCGCCACGCAGGCCCTCACCACCGCCATCCTGTGCTGCGTGCACCCGGGCGACGAAGTCATCGTCATCGAACCGGCCTACGACAGCTATTTACCCGCCATCGCTCTGGCCGGCGGCGTGCCCGTGCTGGTGGCCATGCAAGTGGGAGAGTCCGGTTACAGCGTGCCGTGGGACAAGCTGGCCGCTGCCGTCAGCAACAAGACGCGCTTGATCATCATCAACACGCCGCACAATCCGACGGGCACGATTTTGCGCCCCGCCGACGTAGCGACGCTGGCCGACATCGTGCGCGGCACGCAAATTTTGATACTGTCCGACGAAGTGTACGAACACATGGTCTACGACGGCGTGCGCCATGAGTCGCTCGCCCGCCACCAGGAACTGGCGGCGCGCAGCTTTATCGTCTCCAGCTTCGGCAAGACATATCATGTGACGGGCTGGAAAGTGGGCTATGTGGCAGCGCCAGCAGCCCTGACGGCGGAGTTTCGCAAGGTGCACCAGTACAACGTGTTTACCGTCAACACACCGATGCAGCACGGCATCGCCGGCTACATGGCGGACCCGCAGCCCTACCTGGACTTGCCCGCGTTTTACCAGCGCAAGCGCGATTTGTTCCGCGACGGCCTGGCGGGCAGCCGCTTTACCCTGCTGCCGGCCGACGGCACGTATTTCCAGTGCGTGCGCTACGATGCCATTTCGCAAGAGACCGAAGCCCAGTTCGCCGAATGGCTGACGACCGAGATCAAGGTGGCCGCCATTCCCGTGTCCGCGTTTTACGCGCAGGGCAAGGAATCAGGCATCGTGCGCTTCTGCTTTGCCAAGAAAGACGAGACCTTGCGCCTGGCGCTGGAGCGCCTGCGCAGCATATAATCGAGCACTGAGCACGGCTCCGCCACGGCGGCGCAAAGGATGACAGCATGGTACAGCGTCGCATCGGCCCGGCCGACCTGGTTCCCGGCGAACCCCTGCCCTGGGATTTGTTTCTGGCTGACCATAGTGCCGGCCCGCAACTGCGCAAGGGGCAGATCATCACGGACGGCGCGCAGCTGGGGCGGCTAATGCAGCTGGGCCTGTACGTGGGCACGCCCGAGCAGCCGTCCGTCTTGCGCCTGCTGAACGAGGCGGCGCAGCGCCTGCAGCGCTTGCTGCTGGACTTGCGCAGCGAAAGCAATGCCGAGCGCGACGTGCGCGACATCGCCCGCGAGCTGCTGCGCGCACTTGAACACGATGCCGACATCGCCCTTGCCAGCATCCTGCTGAACCAGATCGCCGGGAGCTATGCCGTGCGCCACTGCATCGAAACAGCCTTGCTGGCCATGCTCGTGGGCCGCAGCATGCACAAGCCCAACGATGAGCTATTGCTGATCGGTGCGGCCGCGCTGACGATGAATGTGGGCATGCTGCGCCACCACGACAGTTTCCAGGACCGGCGCGGCCCCCTGAATGACGACGAAATGCGCATCGTGCGCCAGCATCCGCAGGAGAGCACGGAACTGCTGCGCTGTGCCGGCGTCGACGACGAGGAATGGCTCAGTTGCGTGCTCTTGCACCATGAAAACGACGACGGCAGCGGCTACCCTCAGGGCCGCACGGCCGATGAAATCCTGCAAAACGCCAAGCTGATCGGCCTGGCCGACCGCTATTGCGCCCGCGTCTCGGCGCGCAACTACCGCCGTTCCATCGTGCCCGACCAGGCATTGCAGCACATTTTCCTCGACCAGGGCGTGCCCATCGACCCGCTGCTGGGAGAACAGTTCGTCAAGCTGCTGGGCAAATACCCACCCGGCACCCTGGTGCGCCTGCGCAGCGGCGAACTGGGCGTCGTCACGCAACGGGGCGCCGCCCACGTGCATCCGCTCAGCGACGCGCTGGGCGCGCCGCTGGCCGCCGCCGAGCTGATGCAGCTCGCCCCGCGCGACACTGCCGACAGCCGCTTTGCCATTGTTTCATCGCTGCATGAAGACGATGCCGGCTTGCATTTCAGCATGCGGCATGTGTGGGGCGATGAGGCGCGGCTGTAGCCTGCCTGAGCAACGCCGGGCGCCAGCCCCAACCAGCCGGAAAAGTGTCAATTCACGGTTTCGGCGGACGGATGCCAGTGTACTGTGCGCTGACCAGTAGCCATTGCTTGTCGACAAGCCGAGCGACATACCTGGCGCGCATGGCGAAGGTGCGGGCAGCCGCTTCCTGACTGACACGGTAGGACAGCCGTGCCGAGATGAGCGCCGTATCGCCGAAGAGACGCACCACTGGTTCGTCGACCTGGAGTTGGGGACTCGGCCGCTTCTGCTCGGGCGCATAGAAGGAGAGCATTTTTTCACGCCCGTCCACCTCGCCGACCGGCGATATTTCCACATAATTCTCGGCCGTGGTGGCTTTCAAGGCAACTTGATCAAAGTTATTCTGCGCCTGCGCATGGCGCTGCACCAACGCCACCAGTTCGGCATCGCCGGAAGCCGCGTTCGCGCTAGCGATCGCGCCGACAGCGCCGAGCAGGCAGGTGGAAAGAACATGTGGAAGCGTCAATTTCATGCGTATTCATCCTGGTCGAGGTCATTGAGAAGCATCCGTTGATGACTGCGGCACCGCCAGTATCGGACACTCGCTTGCGGGCAAGCTCATCACGAGGATACCCACTGTATGCTATCCCATTGCCATTTTCTGACACCTGCCATTGCGACAAACCGCATGATTGAGGGATTGAAACGCAATTTCGCCGGATCGATTGCGCGCTTGCCATTGCCGCGTCGGGATGCTCAGCAAGCCATGCCTCAGCTCGCGCTCACAGAAGCATCCAGCAACTTCTGTTTCAGATCAAGATTGAGCGCCCACTGATCTGCCACCGGAATGGCGCGCCGCGAACTGGTCTTGAGGGAACCTTCTTGCGTCCACAGAAATGGATAAAAATTCAGGCATAGCTCGCTGGACAAGGGCAATTCCTCAAAGCCATCCGCATCGCCAGGCTGCCGGCCGTAAAACTGCCGCAACTGGCTTGTAAAGGACCATTCGACAAACGTCGTGAAGCCGATCTCCAGCCCTTCCCACTCCAGTGTCTCGGGGGCAAGGTAATACATATTGCCCTGGTCGGCTCCGAGTGCGCCGCCATTGATGGCAAAAAAGCCGCCGAGCACGTCATCGGCCACCAACAGGAAACCCTCGGCCTTTCCTTCGTTCCACGTAGCAATGTTCCGGCCCAGCTTGCAATGGCCAGACCCCAATATCCGGAGCCAGCCGTCATCCACCAGGATGCCCCCGGTTTCATAGGCTATCGCGCCGAGGGGGGAACGCGTGGTGACCTGCAGGCTCAGCAGAACATCTTCCCTGCCGGCCGAGGGAGGCAGCAATTCCACCGGTATGTCGGCCTCGCTGGCCCATTGCCTGATCAGCGGAAACGCCGGGTCTTCACTATCCAATAATTCATTCAATGTACGCATGTCACCTGACCTTATCGATGACCGCTTCCGGCGGTCGGAGAGTGCATGACGAAGCTGGCACTGTCTGGCGGGTACCGCCAGCCATTCCAGCTGCTCGCCCTGGGCGCGATCCAGTATCAATGAAGAAATCTGAACGCTCCGCAAATTTTACACAGCCTCCCCCTGCACGCCCGCACGCCTGCCATTCGCCACGGAAAGCTGAGTTGATGGCGCCGTCCGACATCGCGGCATTGATGCGCCCCTGAGCGCCATTCATTTTGCGGACGTCAAATACGCCCGCAGTCCATGCGTCAGCACAAAAGGAAACACGCTCGCGTGATCTTCATCCTCGAAGACGCGCAGGCGGGTTTTCAAGCCGGGGAACTTGCGCGATTTCAACTTCCCGTCGAACTCGCGCACGTCGGCCAGCATGTCGGCCTCTTCCTCCGAACGCGAACGCTTCTTGCCTGACGCCAGCTTTTCCAGGCCGCCGATGCCGAAGAACACGGACGCCGGCAAATCCTTGTGGCTGGCGGCATACGCCTGTTCGCGGTCGAACATGACACCGGCGTCGTACCACAGCGACGGACTGCCGAGGATGTAATGCTCGAAGGTGCGCGGTTCGGTGAGCAGGAATTGCAGGCCCAGCAGGCTGCCGTAGGAGTGGCCGATAAACACCTTGCGCTGCATGTTGACGCGGTAATGCTGTGCGATGAAGGGAAATACTTCGTCCGAGACGAACTGACCATACGCCTTCGCTTCGCCGAACGCGGGCTGCCGCCCCGGCATGTCCGAGCGGTAGTCATGCTTGCGCGGCGTGGTGGGCGTGTAGTCGCGGCGGCGGCTGTACACCCCGCCATCGCCATTCGCATATGACAGCCCCACCACCACCACTTCTTCCATCCCCGCATGCTTGTTCAGGCGCTGCGCGATATTGCGCACGATGGCGAACGAATAATTGGCGTCCACGACGAACAGCACCGGATAGCGCTTGTTTCCCTGCCGATAGGAATCGGGCAAGGCGACATACAGCTGATAGTCCCGTTTCAGGACTTGTGCACGGATGTCGCGCACTTCCGTATTGTCAAGAACGTAGCTGGCAGGCACGCTGGCGGGTGCGGCCAATGCGCTGTTGCACAAACAGCAGAACGCAATGAGCAGGCCAAGAGGTTTCAAATGGGCTTCTTTCATGTCTGTTGAGGAGCAAGGTCTGCCACATGCAGGGGATGAAACGCGACAAGGTCGCCATATCTGGCCGCCGGATGCTGCGGAGCGTTCTCGATGGTGCCGGTGTACCAGCCTTCCTCTTCATCGATGCCGGTCACTAGTACCCACATTCTTTCACACTGGCCATCCGCGCGCGCAGCGTCTTCGGCGGCGAAGCGAAAAACCAGTTTCACGTACGAACCGATGGCCAGTTGCTCGCGCACTTCCGCGGACGGAGGCTGGATATCTGTCAAATACCGGGAAAGCCAGATGGCGTCTTCCAGGTAATAGCCTTGCTCGGCAAACGAGGGAAAAGGATGGTCCTTGAAACGCTCCCAGTTTCCCGCGCCGGCATTCCATTGCGCGCTCCAGCCATAGGGCAAGTCATGCAGGTGCGCCAGCAAATCATTGCTGCCTATCATGTATGCCAGACTGACGACCTTGGCAGAGCCAGATGCCGTTGCGTCTGGCGCGCCGTGAAATTGCCAATCCCCTTCGTAATCATGGGACACATGCACGACGGGGGCACCGTTCAATACCTCGGTGGTCGTGAAGCAGGCAGTATTGGGGGCATCAGGGAATTTCCAGGCAGTGGTCATCTTGTTTGCGGGATCTTCCGCTTCAGTCCATGTAGTACAAGTCCATCCCCGCGCCTGCGATGTCGCTTGCGGCGGAGGTGAAAGTGGTGCGCCGGGCCAGCGCTTATTTGGCGCTCGCCGTCGTCAACTGCACCAGCTTGCGCTCGACAAACGCCTGCAGCGGGGGCGACAGGGTTTGCAAGCCCTTGGCCCGCTCGAACGCCTGGCGCGCCTGGGCCGGGTGGTTGTCGGCTTGTAATGCTATCCCCAGACCCATCCACCAGACGCTGTTGTCGGGCGCCGTCTGCAGCGCCAGCTGGTAGTGCTCGGCCGCTTCGCCATAGCGCTGCTCGCGCTGCAGCACGCCGGCCAGGAAGGCGCGGTATTCACCGTTATCGGTGGCGTACGGCAAGCTGCGCATGAGGGTATCGAGGGCAGCCGGGCCGCCGTTAGTCTTGTCCAGCTGCAAACGGGCCAGCATCATCGCCTGCGCCGGCTGTTTCGGGTCCAGCGCCAGGCTCAGCTGCAACTGGCGAGCTGCCTCGTCGGGGCGCTGCGCTTCGAGCAACAGGCGCACCAGGGTTTCGCGCGCGCCCTGGTGGCGCGGGTCGAGCTGCAGGGTCTGCTGCAAGGCCAGCATGGCGTCGGAGACGCGGCCATCTTGCAACTGGGCCAGCGCGCGCCGGTATTCATTCTCCACGCGCTGCTGGGGCGTGACTTGTTTTCCATCAAGGATGCGCTCGCTGGCGGCGGGTGCGGCCGTCTTCAGCATGGGCGCGGCGGCGGGCCTGGCGGCTTTTTCCGTGATGCGGCGCAGCGCCTTGGCTGGCGCGACAGTCTCCTCGGCCTGGAACACGGGCTCGGATTTCGCCGCCACGACGGGCGCCACCGGGACGGCTACCACCGGCGCAGGTACGGGCGCAACGGGGACAGGCGCCGATACCGGGGCAAGTAAGGACGCTGCCACCGGCGTGGTGGCCACGCTGACCAGCACGGGTGGCACGGGCGGGCGCTTCCAGTACACCCAGCCCAGGGCGATGGCCGCCGCCGTCAGGCCGGCCGCGCCGCCGAAGACCAGCGCGCGCGAAACGCCCCGCTCGCGTTCGGGCACGGAGCGGATGCCGGCCGCGTCGCCGCGCCCATCGGGGGTGCCGCGCGCATCGAGGTCTTGCAACATCTTGTTAATCAGGCTCATCTACAGGCTCATCTTCGTCATCGGTTCAATAAAGTCCAGCTCACGCCGCAGGCGGCGGCCAGCACGCCGGCGCCGGCCAGCCACGGCCATCGCCAAAAGCGCGGCTTGCTGGCCAGGGTATCGCTGGCGGCCAGCGCCACGTGGCGCCCGCTGACCTGCTGCCGCCCTTCGCCGTACGCCACCATCAGCGCCTTGTGCGCCATGATGTTGATCAGGCGCGGGATGCCGCCGGAAGCCTTGTACAGCTTGCTCACGCCGCCACGACTGAATAGGCGCGCGCCGTCGAAACCGGCCACGCGCAGGCGGTGCGCCACATAAAAATCCACGTCATCGCGCGACAAAGGTCCCAGGTGATAGTGAAAGGTGATGCGCTGCGCCAGCTGGCGAATTTCCGGCAGCGCCAGCTTGACGTCCAGCTCGGGCTGGCCGAACAGCACGATTTGCAACAGCTTGCGCTTTTCCGTTTCCAGGTTCGTCAGCAGGCGCAGCGCTTCCAGGCTGTCGACGGGAATCGCCTGCGCTTCATCCAGGCACAGCAGCACGCGCTTGCCCTGCGCCGCCAGGTTGAGCAAGCGCAAGTTGAGCGACTTGAGCAGCTGATGCTGGTCAGCATCTTTCTCCAGCAACACATCGAGTTCATCGGCCAGGGCCAGGATCAGCGAACGGGGCGGCAAGTTCGGATTCGGGATGTAGGCCGTGACGAAGTCCGGCCCCAGCGATTGCATGAACTTGCGGCAAAGAAAAGTCTTGCCAGTGCCCACTTCGCCAGTGATCTTGATGAAGCCCTCGCCATTGCGCGCCGCCACCAGCAAGGTATTGAGCGCCTTTTGCGACTGCGGGCCGTTGAAGAAGAAACTGGTATCGGGCGTGAGGCCGAACGGCGCCTCGCGCAAGCCGAAATGGGCCTGGTACATTTAGCGCCGCTCCGAAGGACGGCGCGGGTCGAGCGCCTCGATGCGCTTGCCCGAATCGAGCAAATCCTCGTTCCAGCTGTTGGCGCCCTCGACGATGGTGGGCTTGATCAGCACCACCAGCTCGCGCTTCTGGATCACTTGCCCCGTGTTGCGGAACAGCGCGCCCAGCACGGGAATATCGCCCGCGCCCGGCACTTGCGAGCGGTCCGAGGTGGTAGCCTGGCGCATCAGGCCACCGATGGCGACGATGCGTCCATCCTGGCTGCGCACCATGCTGTCCATTTCCGAGGTGCTGGAAGCGGCCAGCGGCAATTTCAGCGAACCGGCACTGCCCAGGTCGATTTCCTTGCTGACGGTGGTGACCTGGCTGACGGACGGATGCACGTGCAGGATGATATTGCCCTGGTCATCGATCTGCGGCGTCACGTCGAGCACCACGCCGGAAAAGAATGGCTGCAGGGTGACGTTCGGGCTGGAGGTGGTGCCGCCCGTGGTGCCGGTCGACGTCACGGTGGTACTCACGCCGGTGACGAAGAATTCGTCCGTGCCTATCTTCAGCACGGCCTTCTGGTTGTTCATGGTGGCGATGCGCGGGCTCGACAGCACGTGCACGGCGCCTTGCGATTCCAGGAAGGTAATCATGGCGGCAAAGTTGGCGGTCTGGAAGGCCAGGCCGAACATCGAGCCGGCCGCCGTGGCCGCCGAACTGAGGCCAAAACCGCTGCTGGCCGTCAGACCGTTGCCATTCGTCATGTTCGGCGGCTGGCCGCCGTTGAACGGCAGCGGCGCCAGGGTGCCGCCCGGCTGGATGAAGCCCGTCGAGATGCGGTTCGTGTGACCGCTCTTGATGGAGGCAAACGAGGCCCAGTTGATGCCGGTCTGGAAATTGTCGTTCAATTCCACTTCGAGAATCTTGGCTTCCAGGATCACCTGGCGATCCACCGACAGCTGCGTCGCCTTCAGGTACAGGTCGACGGCGCGCAATTCCTCGGGCATGCCGCGCACGACGACGACGCCCGACTGCGGGCTGATCACCACCTTGCGGCCATCGCCCGTGCCGCCGATGATGGCGCCCAGCGATTCTTTCAATTCTGCCCAGAAATTGCTGTCCGACGTGGTGCTCAGGTTGGAACTATCCTGCTGCACCTGGCTGCCGGGCTGCTGCGGCTGGTTCTGCTGCGACTGCTGGCCGTTGGTGCCCCCGCTCTGGCCGCTGTTGCTGGTGCCTGCAGTCGACACCGACGTCGAGGACACGCGCAAATTCGACGTACCCTTGCGGTTGCCCGTCAGGTAATTGACCTGGAACATGCGGGTTTGCATGGTGAGGGGCCGAATCGAAATGCGCGTGCCATCGACCTTGTAATCATAGCCATACATCTCGCGCACGGCGTCGAGCGCCTCGAACAGGGTCACATCTTTCAAGTTGGCGGAAATGCTGCCCTGCACATCCGGATGCACGAGCATGTTGTAGCGCGTGCCGTTGACGAGCGAGTGAAAGAACTGGCGTGCCGGAACATTGTTGAACGCGACATTGAATCGTTCGTCCAGCACGCCGCGCGCCTTGGGCAACTGCGCGGCCAGCGCGGACGCCGACGGCAGCAGCGCGTTTTCCACCGCTGCCGACTGCGCCGCCGGGCTGGTGGTGGCCACTGCGCCTGCCACCTGCTCCTTGATCGCATTGTAGGTGTCGCGCTTCACAGGCGCGACGTTGCAGGCGCACAAACCCGCAGCAAGTCCCAGGACACTTGCCCGCTTGCTTATTTCAAGTATCTTCCGCATTCCCGCCTTGTATTTATTGGGTGACATGAACCTGTTTCCTTCGTACATGCATTGCATCATTCGCATCGACCGTCTTCGGATACAGCCGCAGCGTTTCCAAGGTCTTGCCGCGCCGCAGCACCACGCTTGCCTCGCCTATGCTGACGACGACTGCGCCGCCCACCTTGTCGCCCGCGCGCACGCTGCGGCCATCGATCACGGCCAGACGCCGCCCGCCAGGCCGATTGGAAATCAACACCGATTGCAGCTGCGGCCCCGCCCTGCTGGCAGACGCCGCACTTCCCTGGACGGGCGCCGCATCGGCCGGCCGCGTGGGATCGGCCAGCGCCTGGGCAAACGCTCCCGGCGCCAGCGCCAGCAGAGCGCCCACAAGGGCCGCACGGCAACTGGCGCGCATCACAACGCGATCCATTTCTCGTCCAGGCTGAGCGTGTACAACGTCAGGCTCAGCGTGGCATTCGGATACTGCTCAACCTTCATGTTGACCTTGCCCCAAAACACATGCGCCGGCATGGCCTCCACGGCATCCATATAATTCACCATATCCAGATAATTCCCCCGCAATACGATTTCCACACCATGACGGTATAGCACGGCCGGCGCCTTCGCCGACTCGGAGTCCGCTGGCGGCTGCCCGGCAGGCGCGGCGGCAGGTGCGGACGCCGCCGCCTTGGTGGCGACATGGCCGCCCTGCCCCATGGCGCCGGATGGCAAGGTGGCCAGCGACACCAGGCGCAAGTTGGCCTGCTGTTTCAGCAATTGCTGCAGCATGGGCACGATGCGCTCGGGCGCCACCAGGCCATTTTGCGAGGACTGCAAGGCTTGCCGCATCTGCTGGGTTTCCTGCTTGATGCGCTCCAGCCGGATCCGGTCTTGCTGATCCGGATCACCGGCATGCGCCGCCATCTTTTGCGCCACGTCGCCATCGATGACGGCGGCGGCCTGCTGTTGCTGGACAATCGTGTCGGCCAGCGCTTTGCGCCGGGTCATCTGAGGGTCGAGAAACAGATAAAAAACGCTAAAAATCAGCAGCGCGGCAGCGGCGCCAAAAATCATGGCACGCTCGCGCACGCTGAGCGCATCGATTTTCGAGGCAATTTTTTGCCATTGTTGTTTCATTCTTTCACCGCTCCTGCCGCGCCGCCGGCAGGCGCCGCCGACGATTGCAAACTGAATTCGATAAATCGCAGCGATGGCGCAGCCACGGCGACGGCCAGCACACCCGGCGGCGGCGCCGGCAGTACCGGTGCTGCGGCAGGCATTTGCGCCGCAGCCATATCCAGGCGCGCAAACGATTTCCCTTGCAGCACAGACTCCCTGGACAGGGCGCTGATGTACTGCGGCACCAGATCCGGCTGCACGGTGCGCCCCTGCAGGCCGATCTCCTTGCCGGCACCGACGATGCTCGCCCCCGTCAGCCACAAACCATTGATCCTGGCATGCGCAAAGGCACGGAAATAATCGGCATAACCGTGCGTATTGCCCAGTTCGCCACCTTGCAAGATAGTCTGGGCCTCGAACAAGGCGGCGCGGTCGGCTTCAGCCTGGCCCAGCGCGCGCGCGATAAGAGGATCCTTCTGCGGCGTGGGGAAACGCGTCAGCACATCCGCCCGCCGCGCCTCGCGCGCGGCCAGCATGAGCTTGCTGTCGGCCGCCGCGCGTTCCAGCACGGCCACCTGGTGCGCGCCGTACCAGGCCAGGGCGCCACTGGCCAGCAGGATCAGCCCCAGTGCCTGTGCCATGCCCGCCGCCGTCAGTACCTGCTTCCGCTTTTCAAAGGCGGGGTTGAACAGATTGATTTGCTGGCTCACGCTAGTCCCCCCTCTTGCCGCAGGGCCGCACCCAGGGACAGGAAAAAGCGCGCCTGGCTGGCGGCAGCTTGCAAGTCGGGCACGCGGGAAAAATCGAACAGCAGCGCCAGGTCCAGCATTTCCACAGGCATGTACAGATTGTCCGCCAGGTAGCCATGCAAGCCCTCGCTGCCGGTCGGTGCCAGCACCAGCTTGGAGACGCTAATAAAATGAAACTGACGGTCAAAATGGTCAAACGAGCGCTGCAATTCCAAGGTGATTCTGTCGTAATACTGCTGCCGCCGGGCATCGTCGACATCGGCCAGCTGGGCTTGCGTGACGTCGATGCGGCGCGCCAGATACAGTTCGGCGTCAAACGTCACCGTCAGCAAGCCACCCTCGCCGTCGAAAGACAGCATGGCCAGGCCCCGTCCTTCCGGCTCCATCAGCGCCGCCACATTGCGCTGCGCCATTTCCGGTATGTCGACCGCAGTCAGCGCTATCTTGCACTCGGTGTACAGCGCCTGGCGCTGGGCCAAAGGGGCGTTGCGCGCGGCAACGGCGAACAGGGACAGGCCGCGCCCGGGCGCATTTTTATCGGCCGGGATCTCGAGCACGTCGATGGTGGCCTCGGCCAGCGGGAAATCAAGCATATCCTTCAAGCGCCAGCCGACAGCGGTTTTCAGTTCCTCGGGCGGCACATTCGGCGCATCGAGTGTCAGCAACTGGTATTCGCCGGCGCCGAGCAGGGTACTGCAACGGTAAAACTGGGCCTGCATATCCTTGTTCAGCTTTTCCAGGGTGGCGGCCGGCACGGGTTTGCGGCCGGCATAAAACGCCGCCGACTGCACCAGCGGCCGCTCGCCCGCGCGCCGCAAAACGACGGCGGCACACATGCCGTCACCGGCAAACGATGTCGCCAGCCAGCCATCCTGTTTTTTTGCTTTTACGAATAAACCCATGCGACCGATCCCGAAAATAGAATTGCTTCGGCAACGTTGCCGCGCGAATAATGCATTAAATCAATTTTAATTCATCGTATAGGAAAACAGTCTAAAAAATGAAATATTGACAATGCATTTTCAAGAAAACACCACGAAAGTCACACGGCTCGAAAAATCCACCCCTCAAAACACCTCGCGGATAAAAAGCAGCGGCTCGCTCTTGAACGCGCCG
The DNA here is from genome assembly GCF_051380895.1 of Janthinobacterium breve. Lineage (NCBI taxonomy): Bacteria > Pseudomonadati > Pseudomonadota > Betaproteobacteria > Burkholderiales > Oxalobacteraceae > Janthinobacterium > Janthinobacterium breve. The sequence continues at coordinate 80,702 of NZ_JBNYXY010000012.1, forward strand.
ATGGTTTCACGCGCCTGCCCGGGCAGGTAGGGAATCAGCGACTGCAGCATCAACGTGCCTTTTTTCGTCACCGGCGCGGCAGGTTTGGCCAGCAGCACGCTGCCGCTGCCTTGTTGCAGCAGGCCGCTGTCTGGCGGCAGCGTGGTAGCGGCGGGCAACTGGGTATCCGTCAGATTGACATAACTGGTCAACAGGAAATTCTTGCGCAACAAGGCCGTGCAGTTGCTATCCAGCGCATTGCTGACAAACACCGTGCCGTTCCAATATTGCGCGGCCAGCGGCACCAGCAGCGCGCGTCGTTCCGAACCATACATATTGGCAATCTGCATGCGGCCGTGGCGCAACTTGGTATTGCCGACCGCCACGCTGGCCGCAGGGGTGACGGCCAGTCCATTGACGCTGGAAATGAGCGCACCGTCGGCGTCGCTAATGGCCACCACCAGGGAAAAATTGTCGTATGGCCCGTCCTGGCCGCTGGACAGCCGGTTAAAACCGTACAGCACCGCCACGCCCGTCGCAGCGGGCGGGATAGCCTGCAGCAAGCCGGGAGACGCCAGTGTCAGCGTGCCGGCACCGGCGACGCCAGCCTGCACTATATACACGGCATTGTCCCCGCTAAACTTGATCAACTCGCCCGCCGACAGGCCGCCGCTGCCAGCCAATGTCACTTGCGTGCTGCCCACCGCATAGCCGGCACTGTCGGTAGCATAGCTGCGGCCGCTGCGGCCCTGGCTCCAGGCAAAGGCGGGCAAGGCGGGCGACAGGCGGCTGGCGGCCAGCGTCGTACTGCTGCCATCGCGGGCACCCACGGCGACGCCGGCCAGTGCGGGATAGGCGCTGCCGTAACGCCCCAGGATCTGATTGCCCTTGCTCAAGGCAGTCGCGCCCAGCACGACGCCCAGTTCGCGCTGACTCATGTAGGTAAAGCCGCCGCAGGCCGCCGTCAGCGCGCCCGTGAGCGCGTAGTGGTCAGGGAAAAAACGGCCGAAGACAGGTGCCGGGCTCTGCGTCTGGTTAGCGATATTGCAGCCAAACTTGCCATTCACGGCCGTATTGCTGCTGCTGCCGATCACACAATCGCCAGGCTGGTCGACGCTGGTGTAGGCATTGTCGACCACTGCTTCCGGCTGCATACGGAAGGTGCCCACGTCGCTGTAAGTCACGCCACCGCTGCTGGCCTGGCCGCTGGCCAGCAGCGCCTGTCCAAGCGGAAACGGACTGGCGTTAGAGGCTGAACCCAGGCGGTCGCTATAGTCGCTGGCGCTGACGAAGCCGACGATTTTTTGTCCAGCAGCGGAGTTGTCGACCAGCGGCGTGCCGTCGTAGCCGGCAACGGCCGCTGCGCCCAGCGTGAACTGGGCGCCCGCCGCCAGGCTGGGCGTGCCGCTCAGGGCGCTGTTGCTCATGTTCGAGCTGAGCGTAAATTGCTGTGGCCGCACGGCGAAACTGTCGGTCGAGCATCCCACATTGGCCGTGCCGCACACGGCCGCGGTGCAAGTCACGCGCACGCGCACATCACGGTAGGCGCTGTACCTGGGCGCCACGGCGCTGATGGCGTTGGACAGGATGCTCACGTTCGCGCTCGAATAGCCGCCCGTGAACGCCACCAGGCCCAGCGGAATCACGGCCGTCTGGCTGACCGGACAGTTATTCGCGCCCAGCGCCACGCCGGTGGCGGTATTGACCAGCAAATCCACCGTGGCCGCGCCATTGAAGGTCGTTTCCAGGCTGGCATCCGTCTTCAGCTTCACCAGGTCCAGCTTGAAGGCCGTGTCGGCCAGTTTGGTATTCAGGCGGGCATAAGTGATGCTGCTGGTGCTGGGCGCGCAGCGGGGCGACGTTGCTTCGCAGGCATTGAAACGCGCCACCGCACATGCCTTGATCACCAGGGACTGATCTTCCTGCTCCGTGAACTGCCCATCCGTCACGTTCACGCTGACGGTGGCGGCCGTACCACTGCTCAGGCCAAACACGGCCTGGTATTCGCCGTTGAACAGATAGGTCGCCACGCCATCGTTCACGGCGCCATTGTCGAGCACGCCATAGCCGGCGATCAAGGCCCAGTCGCCTATGCCGTTCGATGTGCTCAACTGGATTTGCGTGGTGTTGTTCGGCATCACGATATTGTTATGGTTGACGTCATGCGCCGTAATAGTGACCGTGCTTTGCTGGCAAGTCAGGCCCGTGCCCGCATTCGTCACCGCATAATGGTTCAGGCAACCGGCCTGGCTCAGGTTCTGGTCGCGCTGCACCAGCGCCAGACCGCCTTCATAGTTATAGGCACGCAATTCATCGATGGCGCCGTCGGTGGAATTGCCGCTGCCGTTCTGCCCCGTCGCACCACTGCGGTTATCGCCGATATACAGGCTGCCGATGCGCGGCGACACCACCGCCGCCGTGGTAAACGCCGACTCCTTTTGCAGCACGCCATCGACGTAGATGCGCAGGCGGTCGCTATTGGCAGCCGCCAGCGCATTGAAGCTCCAGCTCACTGCAATATGCTTCCAGGTGCCGGCGGGCACGCTATTGGCAGCCGTTTCCACCACGCGCACGTTGCCCAGGCTGTCCGTGACGACGAAGCGCAGGGCGCCCGTGCTGCGCCGCACGAGAAAAAACCATTCGTTGTTTATTTGCGTGGCGTCGAGCAGCTGCGCATCGCGCGCCCCGCTGCCGGACCAGGCCGTGTTGGCCTTGTACCAGAATGTGATGGTGCCGGCACCGCCCATCGTGCCGGGCACCGACAGCCCGCTGTCGATCGCATCGATGGCGGCGGTGCTGGTATTGAGGGGGAAACTGGCGGCGCGGCAGACGCGGCCGGCAGCGATCGTCTGCGCGCCGCCCAGCACCGTGCCGTCGCGCCCGTTGCCGCTGGTATCGGACACCTGCCCGGGCGTATTGTTCCAGCTGGGCTGCTCCATGCGGTACTCGACCACGGGGCGGGGAATGTAAAACTTGATCGCCGAATTCGTGACAGGGAAGCCTGTTTGGGGCGTGTCGTAATCGTTGCTGTCCGCTTGCCAGCCGATCTGCCCCAACTTGGCGGAAGGTCCCGCGACTGCCGTGCCGTACTGGTAAACGAATTCGCCGTTTTCCTGCAAGATCAATTGCAGGCTGTAAGAGCCAGTGGTACTTGTGCCCGTGGTCCATTCCGGCACATTATTCCAGGTCACCACGAAGCTGCGATATGGCGCCGTGCCGATGGTGGCATAGCTGACGTAGCAAGTGAGGCGGCTGGCGCAGGCCGTGTTGTAGCTGGGCAGTTCCAGTTTCGACGTGGGATCGAGATCGTTGCCATAGATGCGCATGGTGTAATTCAAGCTGCTGTCCGGATAGGGCAGCGTCTGTACCGGGCTACCGTAGCCGCAGGTGACATTGTTATTGAATTGCACCCGGCCGTTCGTCATCACGCGCAAAGTGGTGAAGGCAACGCCCGAATACATGAAGCTGAAGCCGATGGGCAAGGCATCACTGAGCGTGTCGTCAAGGATGGGCGGCGTGGTGCCGCAGCCTGTGGAACCGTTGAATTTGTAGGGCGAAGTGTTATAGCCGAGCTTGGCATGACTGCTGGCGTCGATCCAGCTGTAGGCGAAACTGGTGTTGGCGTAGGTTGCCGCCTGGGCCGGCGCACAACATAACACGGCCAGCATGGCCAGGCGGGCCAATGCAGGTATCCATAACGCGGTGACTGCCTGCATGTTGCTCCTTTAGTTAGCCGTGCTTAAAACTCCGCCTGCACGACACGCTGGACATAATCGGGATTGTTGCTGGCGTTGGCGGTGGAGCAGACGCCGCCCACAGGCTGGTTGCAGGCGGTGGCAATCACCTGGGAACGGGCCAATGCGCCCGCCGCCTGCGTGCAGCGCACGGTCACGCTAAAACCGTTCAGTGCGCCGTTCGCGGGCATGGCAAAATTGCTGCCGGCGAGGCAACTGCCGTCGACGCGCTGCCGGTACACGCCCCACTCCATGCCGGCACGGGCCGCCTGATAGGCACGCGCGCCCTGCACGTCCAGCGCCGACTCGGCATGCTGCATGGTAGAGATGGAGAGCAGCGCCACGCCCAGCGCGGACAGCACCACCAGCAGAAAAATGGCAGTAACGATGCTGAAGCCGCGCGCCGGGCGGCATGCGGGCCTCCCGCGCGGCATGGGGAAAATGGAGTTTTTCATGGCGAATTATTGACCTGTGCCTGTTGCACCAGCGTGATCTGGCCCGCGTTGCCGCCGGGCGCGCCCAGGGTCAGGCTGATGCTGACCAGGCCGCGCTGCACATTGGGCAGCGTATCGAAGGAAAAGTCACAGTCGGCGACCTGCATGGCCATCAGCGCCGCTGACGGTGCGCCGCTCAGCGGCACGGCGGCGGCGCTCACCGGCTGGGCCGCCTGGATCGCATAGCCGGCATAGCGCGTCAGCGTGCCCGTGCCGCTCGCATTCGGCGCGCAAAAATAAGTGACCGGCATGCTGACCACTTGAAAACGATAACTGAGGGAAGGCATGGCAGGTGTTTGCACGACAAAGGGGTTGCTCACCAGCGTGACATCGTTGCCACTGATGGAAGCGACCTGGGCGCGGTTGCACTGCCCGCTGCAATTATAGGCATTTACGGGAGGCTGATCGCCCAGATTATTGACGACGATAAAGTCGCCGGGAACGATGGTTTGCAAGCCGGACGGCGCGGCGCCCACGATGGTGAAGATGTTCGGCTTGCTCACCGGCGTGAGGGGATCAAAGGCCAGCACATTGCCCGGCGTCACGCTGAGATCGTCGTCTTCCGACAGATAGCGCCCGCCCGTCTTGGTCAGCAGCAGTTCCAGATACTTGCCATCGGGCGTCACGCGCACGCTGTTGGGCAACGCCAGGCGCACGTCGCGCGTGATGCGCCGCGATGCCGTATCGGCCGCGTCCGCCAGTTCGGCGCGGGCGCTCACATCCAGGTAGCTTTGCACGGGGGCACGGATGAACACCGTCACCATGCCAGCGACGATGGCCGTGATGACGATCACCACGATCAGTTCGATCAAGGTGAAACCGCGCTGCCGGGAGCGTGAAAAAGTCATCATGGCACGGCATTGCCTGCGTAGCGGGCGCGGTAGCCGGCCAGCACGATCTGTTGATTCGTGCCGTAAGTCACAGTGACCGTGATGCGCAAGACATTCATGCTGACAGGCGCGGCAGTGGAAAGCAAGCCGACGCCGGCCGGTCCCAGCCCCGCGTCGGGGTTGATGGCCACGCTCACCGCATAGCCAGCAGGAAAGCCGTTCCCGGCCGCGTCGGCGGTATAGTTCACGGGCACATTGAAGGAGCGCACATAGTCGCTGACATTGTAATAAGGCCGGCCCGTGGCGGGCACCGTCGCGCTGACATTTTGCGGCGTGTTGCAGCCGGTGGGATTGGTGGCACTGTCGAACGGCCCGGCATTCAGCGCAGTATCGGCTGCCGGATCGTTAATCGGATCGCAAAACGTAAACCGTGCCCCTTCGATCTCATCGAGCATGGCTTCCGCGATGGCCAGCGCCTGCTTGCGCAATTGCGGATCGGCGCTGCTGGCCGTGGTGCGGGTGAAGATTTGCAGCAGACCAACTACGGCGATGCTGACCACCACGATGAAGATGACAAGCTCGATCAAGGTCACGCCCCGCTGCCCCGGCCCGCGCGCCGCCATGGCGGTGTCCCTAGTAATGGACATAGCCGGTCTCCCCTTCGACCACGATGTTGCGCGGGATGCCGCCGCCGCTGATGCCGATGCTGACGCGCGCGGGAAAACTGGATACAGGTTCGGTGTCACTGGCCTTGTAAGGACGGCCCAGGGCATTGAAGTAAAAAGCGGCCGCGTCCAGCGGCACGCTGTAGCTGATCTTGTTGGGCGCACCCTCGCACAGCCACGCCGTGGCATTCGCACAGGCGGCCAGGGTGGCCTTGCGGCCGCTGTTGCCACCGGCTGGCGGCAAGACGCGCATCGCTTCGCTCCCAGCCGCGTCACAGGCCGCACTAAAGCACAGGGCGATGCGGGTTCCGTTGAGCAGCACGAAGACGGGACGGTTTTGCGCAATCGCCAGTTTTTGCGCATAGCGCAGCATGCTCACGTTTTGATCGGCAAAACTGCGCGCATCAAAACTGTCTTGCTGGAAGAAGCGCGGCATGGCGACGGCCGCCAGCAGGCCGCCCACCACCAGCACGGCGATCAGCTCGACCAGGGTGAAGCCGCGCTGCTGGCGCCCACGGCTGGCCGGTCCGGCAAACATCAAACCTGCTGGAGACAGCATCGTGGACACCTGTGGCAATGAGCGGCATGCCGGCTGAAACATGCCCGGAAGAATAAAAACGCCTGGCGAACCAGGCGGGTCGCCTGCGGCGCGAATGGCTGCAGCAGGCGGAAACTACTTCCTTAACAATTTGGAGAGGCAGTGGTAGGTGTGGTACCCACCACCGGCGCGCCATTGGCTGCCGCCGCCGCATAGGTGAACGAGCAGGTGGTATGAGTGGCGTCAGCGGCAATGGTTAACGGCCCCGTGCCCGTCACGCTAAAATCCGGTGCCCCGATGCCAGCCGCCGCGAGGATGCCGGCGGCGTCAGCGGTAGGATAGCCGTTCGCCAGAGTGACAGCAAGGCCATCCATTAGCACCGAGGGAGCCGTGGCAACCGCACCATTGACCAGCCATTGCGCATGGGCCAGGGCTGCACCAGCCTGCACCGAGGCGCGGGCGCCGTTGATTTTCGCCAGGCGGGCGTCAGCCGACATATTGATAAAGCGGGGAATCGCTGTGGCCGCCAGTATGCCCAGGATGACGATGACGACGATTAACTCGATCAGCGTAAAGCCCGCTTGGGCACCTTGTTGAAAACGACGAATTGACTGCAGTTTCATGCTGATCTCCAAAAAATCAAAAAAACAATGCTGGCAAAATTTGCCGGCAGAATAAAACAACTATTTCAGCCCGCCCGCCTCGCCCACCTGTATCAGGGCCACCTCCGGCGCATCAGCCGGGGTTGAGGGCTTGGCCCGAGTAGCGGACGCTTGCTGCAAGCTTACCTTGAATTGAAGCAACTCGGAACGGTATCCAGCAAAAGTGTTGCCTCGATTTAATATATATATTAATTCTGCATTACTTCGATCAAAAAACCAATGACTTTGGGGAAGTTTTTCCATGACCGGCGTCACATACTCACCCAAATAATTGTCCGGCTTTTCCGCCAGCCAATCGATGGGATTCTGCCCGGCCAGCGCCGGCAACTGATTTTGCCGGTCGGACGCATACAGCTCCAGCACTTTCATGCGCAGGCCAGCGCGCAGCGCCACGACCGTTTGCTGGACCGCAACCCGCTCCGCTTCTTGCTGGAGCGCCGCCAACCGGCTCAGCAACAACACCGCCAGCACGGCGATGACGGACACGGCAACGGCCAGTTCAAACAAAGTAAAGCCCCGCTGCCCTGCCTTTCCGACCACGATGTTGTTTTTTGACGAAAGGCGCGGCGTCATTTATGCAGGGCCACTTTGCCCAGGTCCCACACCGGCAGGAAAATGCCCAGCGCCAGCACCAGCACCATGACGCCAAGGAAGGCGATCAGGATGGGTTCGATTTGCGAGGACAGGGTCTTCAATTCGTAATCCACTTCCCGCTCGTACATCTGGGCGATTTCATTCATCAGCTCATCGAGTGAACCGGACTCTTCACCGACGGCGATCATTTGCAGCACCACCGGCGTGAAGACGCCCGCCGCCACCGAAGTGCGCAGGATGCTGTCGCCGCGCTCGACGCCGTCGCGCATCTGTTCCACCCGCGCGCACAAATATGCGTTGTCCACCGTCTGAGACACCACCGTCAGCGCTTGCACGATGGGCACGCCGCTGGTGCTGGACAAGGCGAAACTGCGCGCGAAACGCGCCATCGTGCCTTTCAGGATGATCTTGCCGGCGATAGGAAATTTCAATTTGTAGCGATCCCACGTATAGCGGCCAGGCACGGTACGCAACCAGGCCCGGAAAGCGGCGATCCCGGCAATCGTCACTGCCAGCAGTACCGGCCAGTAATTGACCATGAAGGCCGACGTGCCGATCAGGATGCGCGTCATCAAAGGCAATTCGGCGTTGAAGCTGGCGAACACCTTCACGAATTGGGGAATCACGAACATATTAACGATGACCATGGCGATGAGCATGGCCACAATCACGAAACTGGGGTAGCGCGTGGCCGTCTTCACGCGCGCGCGCATGTCGCGATCGAACTCCAGGTGGTCAAACAATCGCAGGAAGACTTCATCGAGGCGCCCCGTCATTTCGCCCACGCGCACCATCGAAAGGTAAAACTGCGTAAACACGCCGGGATGGCGCGCCATGGCGGCCGACAGTTCGCGGCCCGCGTCCAGCGATTCGCGCAGATCCTTGATCACGCGGCCGAAGGACGGGCTGATGGCGGACTCCTGCAAGCCGGCCAGGCCGCGCATGATGGGCACGCCCGCCTTGAGCAGGGTGTACAGCTGGCGGCTGAACAACTGCACATCCATCGAACTGACTTTTTTTTCCGTCAGCCTTTGCCACCAGCCGATATCGGCGCCGGTGGTGGCGGCTTTTTTGCTTGCCAGGATTTCCACCGGCGTCGCGCCATTGGAAAACAACTGGTCGGCCACGGCGCCGCTGTCGGCGCCTTCCATCACGCCGGTCAGCAGCTCGCCGCTGGCATTGCGCGCCTTGTAAGCAAAAAATGGCACCTCAATCCTCGCTCTGGTTGCTGATACGCATCGCTTCCATCACCGTCGTGCGGCCCTGGACCACCAGCTGCACGGCGTGGCGGCGCAGGGTTTCGCCCGCCATCTGCGCCATCGCCACCTTCATGAAGTGGGAAGGATCGGCATGGTTGGCGGCGTCGGCCACGGCGCGCGTGATTTCAAGCAATTCGTACACGCCCGTGCGGCCCCGGTAACCCATGCCGTTGCAATGCGAGCAGCCCTTGCCGTGGAAATACTGGTTGCGCTCGACCAGCTCGCCCAGTTCCAGGCGCAGCCATTCGTATTCGTTGGGCGTGGGCACGTAGGGCATGCTGCAGCTTTCGCAAATCACGCGCACCAGGCGCTGCGCCAGTACGGCTTGCAGCGAGCTGCCCACCATGTAGCGGGGCACGCCCATGTCCATCAGGCGCAGCGGCGTGCTGATGGCGTCGTTCGTGTGCAGGGTCGACAGCACCAAGTGACCCGTCATGGCGGCGCGCAAGCCGATTTGCGCCGTTTCCTGGTCGCGCATCTCGCCGACGAGCACGATATCGGGATCTTGCCGCAGGGCCGAGCGCAGCACGCGGGCAAAATTGAGCTCGATCTTGTCATTCACTTGCACCTGGTTAATACCAGGCAAGCGGTATTCGACGGGGTCTTCCACCGTGATGAGCTTTTTCTCCACGGAATTGAGTTCGGACAAGGCGCAGTACAGGGTCGTCGTCTTGCCGCTGCCGGTCGGCCCCGTCACCAGCACCAGGCCGTTCGGGCGATTGACGATGGCGCGGAAGCGTTCCACCAGCTTGGGCGGCATGCCGATGGCGTCCAGGCGCAAGGTCGTGCCGCCCTGGTTCAGCAGCCGCATCACCACCGATTCGCCATACTGCGTCGGCATGGTGGAAATACGCACGTCGATGCGCTGGTTTTTCACGCGGATGGCGAAGCGGCCATCCTGCGGCAAGCGTTTCTCGGAAATATCGAGGTCCGACATCAGCTTCAGGCGCAACGCCAGCGAACTGGCGATCTTGCTGTCCGCTTCCGTCTGCAGGTGCAGCACGCCGTCGATGCGGAAGCGGATCTGCAGCCGGCCTTCCTGCGGTTCAATATGGATATCCGAAGCGCGCACCTGGGTGGCGTCCTCGAACACCGATTGCAGCAGCTTGACGATGGGCGCCTCTTCCAGGCCCGGATTGGCGGCCAGCGCGCCGAAGTCGACGGAAACGTCGCCCAGGTCTTGCTCCAGCTCGCGCGTCAGGGTGGAAATATCTTCCGTGCGGCGGTAGATGCGGTCGATCGCCTGCAGCACTTCCGTTTCGTTGACCACGGCCAATTCGATGTGGCGCTTGACCAGGCGCGAGATTTCATCGTAGGCAAACAGGTCAGTTGGATCGGACATGCCGATCAGCAAACCCTCGCGCCGGTCTTCCAGCACCAGCGCGCGAAAACGACGCGCCTGGGTTTCCGGCAGCAGGCGCACCAGCTCGGGATTAATGTTGTAGAACTTCAGGTTGATGTAGGGAATGTCCAGCTGGCGCGCCAGGGCACCGGAAATCTGCTCTTCCGTCACATAGCCATGTTCGACAAAGACGCGGCCCAGCTTGCGGCCCGAACGCTTTTGCTCCGTCAAGGCCAGGCCCAACTGCTGTTCCGTCAGCAACTCCTGCTGCACCAAAATTTCACCGAGCCTGACTTTCTCTGGCCTTGCCATGCTTGCTCCTCGACAGATTCAACAGATGCTGCACGCCAGCGGCGCGCGGAGCTATTTTATTCCAGAACATGTTGTTTCTTAAAGAAAATACATTCCGTGGCTTGATTTTCGCGCATTTCAACACTCCGCAAGGAAACACTTGCCGCCCACCTGCGCCCATGACAATAATGGCGATCGTACGCCGTCTTGCCTGCCGACCATTACCCCTATGAACGCCTGCGCCATCGAATTTCACAACGTGCATCTGCAACTGGCGGGCAGCGCCGTGCTGTGCGGCGTCGACCTGCAGGTACGCGCGGGGGAACTGTTCGGTCTGGTCGGTGTGAATGGCGCGGGAAAAACCTCCCTGCTGAAATGCCTGCTGGACTTCTGCACGCCCGAGCGGGGCGACATCGCCATTTTCGGCCAGCCGCACCGGCACGGCGCGGCGCGCCAGCCCTTGTCCTTCCTGCCGGAACGTTTCCAGGCGCCCTACTACCTGACGGGCGACGACTTCCTGCGCTATCTGTCGCGCCTGCACAATGTGCGTCCCGATGCGCAAGCGCTGCGGCAAGCCTTGGGCGCGCTGGACCTGGCGCCGGACGCCTTGCGGCGCCCCGCGCGCGACTATTCGAAAGGCATGATGCAGAAACTGGGGCTGGCCGCCTGCTTGCTGTCGGGCAAGCCGCAACTGGTGCTGGACGAGCCGATGAGCGGACTCGACCCGAAGGCGCGCGCGCAGTTCAAGCAAGTGCTGTGGCAAGCGCGCGCGCAGGGTCGCGGCGCCCTGCTCACTTCGCATGCGCTGGCCGACGTGGAAGAGCTGTGCGACCGCATGGCCATCCTGCATGGGGGCCGCATCGTGTTTGCGGGCACACCCGCCGAATGCCGCGCGCGCCATGGCGGTGTGGCGGGAGCCAGCCTGGAACAGGCTTTCCTCAATTGCATCGCGGCATGAACGCCGACACGCACGCCACGCTCCAGGCGCCGTCCGGGCGGCCTTACGCACCGTCCCCGCACGGCATGTATCTGCGCCATTTCGGCTTGCGCACGGCGCCCTTCGGCATCACCCCGGACCCGGCCTTCTTCTATCCCGGCAACACACGGGGCGAACTGCTGGCCGCGCTGCTGTATGCCGTCACGCAAGGCGAAGGTATCATCAAGCTGACGGGCGAAGTGGGCAGCGGCAAGACCATGCTGTGCCGCATGCTGGCCGAACGCCTGCCGCCCCACGTCGACGTGGTGTACCTGCTCAATCCCCGCCTGGAGCCGGATGAAGTCTTGCACGCCATCGCCGCCGAACTGGGCCTGGAACTGGACGGCTGCCGCGCCGATGCCGTGCTGCGCGCCCTGCACAGCGAGCTGATCGCCCGGCATGCAGCCGGGCGCCAGGTGGTGCTGCTGGCCGAAGAGGCGCAAGCCATGCCGGGCGCCACCCTGGAAGCGCTGCGCCTGCTGACGAACCTGGAAACGGCCAGCCACAAGCTGCTGCAAATCGTCCTGTTTGGCCAGCCGGAATTGCAGCATACCCTGGACTTGCCCCAGTTCCGCCAGTTAAAGGAACGCATCACCCACAGTGTTACCGTGCCGTGCCTGCCGCAGGCGTTGTTGAACGATTATCTGGCGTGCCGCCTGGCCGCCGCCGGCCGCACGGCGCCGCTCGTTTTCACCCCTGCCGCGCTGCGCCTGCTGGCGCGCGCTGCGCAGGGCATCGTGCGCAGGATCAACATCCTGGCCGACAAAGCCTTGCTGGCAGCATTTGCGGACGATGCGCAGCAAGTGAGCGCGCGCCATATGCGCCTGGCCATCGCCGACAGCCCTTTTTACCGCGCGCCATGGCACGCGGGCAAGCTGCTGGCGGGCGCCTTGAGCGCACTGATGCTGGTACTGGCCGCTGCGCTGCTGTGGCAATGGCTGGCAAGCAGCCAGGGCCAGACAGCGGCGGGGATGGCGCCGCCGTCCAGCCACCCGTCCAGCACTAACCCGCATGCCGAGGCCCGGGCGGCGGCACCGTCAACGTTGCTCGACAGCAAGCTGGCCGAATCGCGCGACTGGTTGGCACAACAAGGGCCGCAGCAACTGGTGCTGCAGATCGCCAGCCTGCCTGCCAGCGAGACGGCCGCGGCAGAAACCTTTTTGCAGCAGGCGCAGCAAGTCATCGGCCTGCGCGATATCCACGTCTTTCGCCTGCCTGGCAGCGTAGCTAGTACGCCAGCCGCTACGTCGCCAGGCAAGCCGTCCGGCACGCGGCAAGCGGCACCACCGCAGGCGCCCGCCAGCGCCGCCGCGCGCCTGGCCATCGTCTACGGCAGCTATGCCGACCGGGCCAGCGCCGAAGCCGTTTGGGCCAGGATAGCCCCCGCATCGCCGCAGAATATATTGCTGAGCAACATGGAGAGTATCCGCAAGGAAATGAAAGCCGCGCGCCCGGCACAAGCGGGACGTGGCGCACCTTGACTTTATTTCTGCATATTGCTTCCCAGGCCTGCACAGCCGATTGCTTTTAGGCGATCATGCTGGTTAAAATTATAAAAGCACAACACGACTCCAAGGGCGAACTTTTCATGATTCAACACCCTATTCCTGTGCTGGCCTCTTGGGTCGCCCTCGCCTGCAGCGCCATGCTGGCCGGCTGCGCCGCGCGTCAAACGCCGCTGTCGCCTGGCCACATCAATGCCCCGCCCCGCCCCGCTGGCGCCATTCCCGAACCGGTGCAACAAAGCAGCGCGCTGGCCGCGCCCCTGCCCGCGCCCAAAGTGGAAACCTACAGCGTCACCGTGCACAAAGTGCCCGTGCAATCGCTGCTGTTTGCGCTGGCGCGCGACGCGGGCATGAATATCGACATCCACCCGCAGATCGAGGGCAGCGTCACCCTGAATGCGCTGAACCAGACCCTGCCGCAACTGCTGTCGCGCATAGGCAGGCAAGTCGACATGCGCTACGAAATCGACGGCAAGAACCTGACGGTGCTGCCCGACGCGCCCGTGTGGCGCAATTACAAGGTCGATTACGTCAACATGGCGCGCAGCACCAACAGCAGCGTGAATATCGCCACGCAAATTTCCACGGCGGGCGGTGGCGGTGGCAACAGCAGCAACCCTGTCGGCAACACGCAAGGCAGCGGCGGCAATGGCAATAACAATTCGACCACCCTGGTAGTGAATCGTTCGGAAAATAATTTCTGGTACAGCCTGGAAAAGAATATCCGCGACCTGCTGCGCGAGACCACGCTCAACGACGTGCAGGTGGACCCACTGGCGCAGCTGAACCAGCAATTGACGAGCGTGCCCGGCCAGCAAGGGCAGCAAGGCCAGCCGCAAAACCAGCCCGGCAATGTCCCCGCATCGGGCGCAGCGGGCCAGTTCGGCGCCCAGCCCCCAATGCAGAATGGCGGACAGAATAGCGGCCTGTATGCGCCGGGCCAGCAGGTGGCCGGCCAGAACGCGAACCCTGGCCAGCCGCTGGACGCGAACGGCATGCCGCTATTAAAACTGGCCAACAAGGGCAGCCCCTCGTCGGTGGTCGTCAACGTGGAGGGCGGGCTGATCGCCGTGCGGGCCACGGGGCGCCAGCACGAAAAGATCGCCGAATTCCTCGATGCGGTAGTGCACAGCGCAAAGCGGCAAGTGCTGATCGAAGCGACCATCATCGAAGTGCGCCTGAGCAATGAATACCAGCAAGGCATCAACTGGTCGCGCCTGACGGGCAGCCTGCAGTTGCGGCAGGGCCAAGTGGGCACGACGGTCCTGCCCAGCGGCGTCACGCCCAATATCACGCCGGGCATCTTCCTGCTCAATTATGCGAAAGACAGTTTTGCCACCACCATCCAGCTGCTCGAATCGTTCGGCAAGGTGAAAGTACTGTCCAGCCCGAAGATCAGCGTGCTCAACAATCAGACGGCCATGCTGAAGGTGGTGGACAACAATGTCTTCTTTACCATCAAGGTGACGCCCGCCGTGATCAGCTCGACGGGCACCATCACCACGCCGGCCACGTATGAATCGAAACTGGAAACGGTGCCCGTGGGCTTCGTCATGAGCGTCACGCCGCAGATTTCCGACAGCGATGAAGTGACCTTGAACGTGCGCCCCACCATCACGCGCATCGTTGGCTACGTGCAAGACCCGAATCCTGCCCTGGCCACGGCGAATGTGCAAAGCCGCGTGCCCGTAATCCAGGCGCGCGAGTTGGAGTCGATCATGAAAGTGAGCAATGGCCAGATCGCCGTGATGGGCGGCCTGATGCAGGATTCCATCGACAATGCCAGGGATGGTGTGCCGGGCCTGTCCAGCCTGCCTTTGGTGGGCAATTTATTTACCTATCGCAATGAAGCGAGCAGCAAGACGGAGCTGGTGATCTTCATGCGCCCCGTGGTGGTCAAGGATGCCAGCATCGACGGCGATTACCGCGACTACCGCTACCTGCTGCCAGGCCAGGCGCCGCTCAACAGCCAGCCGTACACGGATGGCCCGCCGGCGGCGACCGCCCAGCCGCAGGCACGCCTGCAGGGAGACTTCCCATGAGTTTGCTGATGCAGGCGCTCAAGAAGGCCGAGCGCGCCAAACAGAACAGCCTTTCCGACGAGGAGCTGGAAAAGCCGTCCGAGGCCTACGACCAGGTGCTGGAACTGGCACCGGCCGACGCCCTGCCGCCCCGTCCCGCGCCTGCCACGCCAGCTGCCGCGCCGCCCGTGCAGCCGGCCAGCACCTTGCGCCTGGAACCGCTGCCGGACGCGCCCGCGCCGCCGGCGCCCAGTGGCGCCCAGCCAGGTTCACAGCCAGACCCGCAGCCGGGTGCGCAGCAGTCCCCTCGCCCCGAACCGCCACCCGCCCGGCCACGCGCCAGCCGCAGCAATACGCCGCCGAAAGGCCCCAGGGGGCCCATCAGCGTCGACCCGGCCACCGTGCGCCTGGCCGTCCTGCTGGCGATCCTGCTGCTGGTGGCCGGTTCCATGGCGTATTGGTACTGGCGCGCCAGCACCAGCCCCGGCGCGGGCGCCAACCTGCCCGGCGTGCCCATGCCGCTGACGGATGCCGCAGGCACGGCCGGTGTTGCCGCTCCCATCGTGGTAGTGCCGGCAACGGGAGCCGCGCAACCCGATGCCTCGCCCGCCCCCGCCACCTTGCCGCCGGACTACCCGCGCGACGCGCGCCAGCCAGCGGGTGCGGCGGACCAGCAGGCGATGATACAGGCGGCGGCCCAGGCCGCCGTGGCGGCGCAACTGGCGCACATGGCGCCGCCCGCCCAGCCCAGCCTGCCGCCCGTGGCCGCGCCCGAGAATAACCAGATCCAGGTGCAGCGCAGCGTTGCCGCGCCGCAAATCAACCCCGGCGTGCAGCAAGCCTACCAGGCCTTCAACGGGGGCCAGCTGGGTCTTGCTCGTCAGCAATATGAAACAGTGCTGCGGCAGGATGCCAACAACCGCGACGCGCTGCTGGGGCTGGCGGCCGTGGCCCTGCGCGAAAACCAGGGCGCGCAAGCGGCAGCCTTGTACGTACGTTTGTTGGAAATCAATCCCGACGATGGCGAGGCGCTGGCCGGTCTGATCGGCCTGCGCCAGGGCGACGTGGTGCTCAGTGAAGCAAAGCTGAAAGCCATCCTGGCCCGCAGCCCCGACAGCGCCCCCGTGCTGTTTGCGCTGGGCAATGTGTACGCCAAGCAGCGCCGCTGGAACGAAGCGCAGCAGCAATTTTTCCGCGCCTACGGCGCCGCGCCCGCCAATCCCGACTATGCCTTCAACCTGGCCGTGGGCCTGGACCGGCTGAACCAGCCCCGGCTGGCCGCCACGTATTACCAGCGCGCATTGACCCTGGCGCAAACCACACCCGCCGCGTTCGACCAGGCCGTGGTGCAAACGCGCCTGCGCGAACTGGCCGAGCCGGCCACCATCACACCCCGTCAAGAATAAGCGACATGGCAGAACAGGCAAAACTTCCGCTGGGCAAATTGCTGATCCAGAAAGGCGTGATCAGCGAAGACCAGTTGCGCATCGCCCTGATCGAGCAGCGGCGCAGCAGCGAACCGCTGGGCAAGCTGCTCATCACCTTGGGCTTCGTCACGGAAGCGACCGTGCGCGAGGCGCTCAGCGAAAACCTGAAACAGGTCAGCGCGGACCTGGCCAGCCTGGTGGTCGACGCCATCGCCTTGAAACTGATCCCGAAAGACGTGGCCAAGCGCTACCGCGTGTTTCCCATCGTGTATGAACGGCAAGCCGACAACCTGATCCTGGCCATGGCCGACACCAGCAACATCGTGGCGCTCGACCAGATCAGCGCCATGCTGGTCAAGGGCATCACGATTTCCACCGTGCTGGTCAACGAATCGGACATTTCGCGCGCCATCGACCAGTACTATGGCTTCGAACTGTCGATCGACGGCATCCTGCACGAAATCGAGACGGGTGAAGTCAGCTATCAAAGCATGGCTTCGGCGTCGGACGAGTACAGCCAGCCCATGGTGCGCCTGATCGACGCGCTGCTGGCCGATGCCGTGCAGAATGGCGCCTCGGACATCCATTTCGAGCCGGAACAGTCGTTCCTGCGCATCCGCTACCGCATCGACGGCATCCTGCGGCAAATCCGCAGCCTGCACAAATCGTACTGGCCGGCCATGGCCGTGCGCCTGAAGGTGATGTCGAACATGAATATCGCCGAGGCGCGCGCGCCCCAGGATGGGCGCATCAGCATCAAGTTTTCCGGGCGGCAAATCGACTTCCGCGCCTCGGCCCAGCCCACCACGCATGGCGAAAACGTCGTGCTGCGCGTGCTGGACCGGCAAAAAGGCATCGTGCCGCTGGACGCCCTGGGCCTGGCCGAGGCGGAACTGAACTTGTTGAAACTCATGATCGCGCGCCCGGACGGCGTGATCCTGGTGACGGGCCCGACGGGCAGCGGCAAGACCACCACCCTGTATTCGATACTCAACCATATCAATACGGAAAGCGTCAATATCATGACGCTGGAGGACCCGGTCGAGTATCCGATGAACATGATACGCCAGACCTCCGTCAACGAATCCGTCAAGCTGGGCTTTGCCGACGGCATCCGCTCGATGATGCGGCAAGACCCTGACATCATCCTGGTGGGCGAGATCCGCGACCGCGAAACGGCGGAAATGGCCTTTGCCGCCGCAATGACGGGCCACCAGGTGTATTCCACCCTGCATACGAGCTCGGCCATCGGTTCCGTGGCGCGCCTGCTCGACATCGGCATCCTGCCCGACATCATGGCTGGCAACATCATCGGCATCGTGGCGCAGCGCCTGGTGCGCCGTTTGTGTCCGCATTGCAAGGAAACGGTCATCGCCGACGACGTCGAGCGCCGCCTGCTGGGCCTGGCAAAGGACGATGCGCCCGTGTCCATCTGCCGCGCCGTCGGCTGCGAGCGCTGCGCGCACCAGGGCTACAAGGGCCGGCTGGCCATCATGGAAATCCTCAAGATGACGGCCGAACTCGATGAATTGACGGCGCGCCGCGCCAGTAGCCGCGAATTGAAGAACGCGGCGCGCGCAGCCGGCTTCAAGGGCATCGTCGACGACGGCATGCGCCGCGTGATGGAAGGCGTGACGACCCTGGAAGAAGTGGGCCGCGTGGTCGACCTGACGGAAAGGCTGGCCTGATGGCGCAATATGTCTACCGCGCCATGGATGCGGCCGGCGGCCTGATTCCCGGCAGCATGGAGGCGGCCAACGTGCCGGACCTGGAAGCGCGTTTGCACCGCATGCAGCTCGACTTGATCGATTGCAGGATAACGGGCCAGTACCTGGTGCTGCTGGGCAAACGCATCATCCACCGCCGCGACCTCATCAATTTCTGTTTCCACATGGAACAATTGACGGGCGCCGGCGTGCCCATCCTGGAAGGCTTGAACGACTTGCGCGAAAGCACGGACCACCCGCGCCTGCGCGAAGTCGTCACGGATCTCATTGAAAGCATCGAGGGCGGCCTGCCCCTGTCGGGTGCGTTGGCCCAGCATGGCGACATCTTCGACGCCACGTTCACCAGCCTGATCCTTGCGGGAGAACAAAGCGGCAGGATCGCCGAGGTGTTCAAGAACCTGTCGGAAAGCTTGAAGTGGCAAGACGAGCTGGCCTCGCAGACGCGCAAGATCGTCATGTACCCCGTCATCGTGGCCTTGGTGGTGGCGGCCGTGACGTTTTTCCTGATGATTTATCTCGTGCCCCAGCTGACGGCCTTCATACGCAACATGGGCGGCGAGCTGCCGCTGCATACGCGCGTGCTTATTTTTGTATCGAATGTCTTCATCGCTTACTGGTATCTGCTGCTGGCCTTGCCCGTGCTGCTGTTTTTCGGCCTGCGCGCGCTCGTGCGCCGCAGCAGCGCGGCACGCTACGCCTGGGATGGCCTGAAACTGCGGCTGTGGCTGGTCGGCCCCGTGCTGCACAAGATCATCCTGGCCCGCTTCGCCACGTTTTTTGCCTTGATGTATGCCTCCGGCATCACGATCCTCGAATGCATCCGCCTGTCCGAAGGCATTGCCGGCAACCAGGTGGTGGCGGCCGGCCTGCGCCGCGCCGCGCAGCTGATCAGCGAGGGCTACGGCGTCACCGCCGCCTTCCAGCACACGGGTATCTTCCCGCCGCTGGTGATCCGCATGCTGAAGGTGGGCGAGACGACGGGTTCGCTGGACACGGCCTTGCGCAATGTCAGTTACTTTTACAACCGCGAAGTGAAGGAATTGATCGAAAAAGTGCAGGCCATGATCGAGCCGGCCATGACGGTCATCCTGGGCTTGCTGCTGGGTTGGATCATGCTGTCGGTGCTGGGACCGATTTACGACACCATCAGCACACTCAAGACCTGAGGCCGCCGTGTTCCGCAAACAATTACTCTACATTACCAGCGACGCCCTGTGCGCCTACGACTGGGACCACGGCGTGCTGGGCCAGGGCCAAACCTTCCCCGCCAGCGCGGCCGGGCTGGACGACTTCGCCGCGTGGCTGGAAGATACGCAGGCACAGCGGCTGGCCGTGCCCGCCTACCTGCTGACGGACCTGATCGAGGAAGATTTCCAGCGCCAGCTGCTGCCCCACGTGCGCGGCAAGGCGGGGCGCGCCTTGCTGGAGCGGCGCAAGCAGCAATTGCACCGCGACACGCCTTACCGGGGCAGCACCCTGCTGGGCCGCGAAGACACTGGCCGCCACGACGACCAGGTGCTGTTCTTTGCGCTGACCAATCCCACCTTGCTGCAGCCGTGGACGGAAGCGCTCGAGCACTTGCGCGTGCCTGTGGCCGGCATCTATTCGACCAGCCTGCTGAGTATTGCCCTGGTGAAAAAGCTGGCGATCGCGCACGAACACTTGCTGCTGGTGACGCAACAATCGGGCGGCTTGCGGCAAAGTTATTACGAAAAAGGCCAGCTGCGCTTTTCGCGCCAGACCCTGGCCATCGCGCTCGACGGCGTGGCCGTGAATATCGCCCTGGAAACGGAAAAGACACGGCAATTTCTCACCAGCACGCGCATGCTGGCGCGCGGCGACGTCTTGAATACCGTCATCCTGGCGCCGGCCACGCAAATTGCCAAGCTGGAATTGCTGTGCGACAACGGCGTAGAAGTGGCTTACCACTTCATCGACCTGAAACTGGCCGGCGAACGGGTGGGCTTGCGCCAGACGCCGGCGCTGGCCGACGAATTGCTGCTGACCTTGCTGGGCAAGCATCCGCCCGCCAGTCACTATCCGCCCGGTGCGCTGGCCCGCTATTACCACTTCCAGCGCGCGCGCAACACGCTGTATGGCGCCAGCGCGCTGATCGGTGGGTCGGCCGCGCTGTGGTGCGCGATTAACATGCTCGGCGGCATAACCGACGGCGCCAGCACGCAGCGCCTGGCCCAGGAAACGGCGTCCTACCAGGAGCGCTACCGCATCGTCATGTCGGCGCAGCCGCCGGCGCCGGCCAAGACGCAGAACATGAAAGTGGCCGTGACTCTGGGCCAGATGATCGCCAGCCAGGCGCCGGAGCCGGGCCGCCTGCTGGGCATGCTGAGCGCCGCGCTCGACCAGGCGCCGCAGGTTGCGCTCAGCCAGCTGCACTGGCATGCGGGCCAGCCAGCGCAGCAGCCGGGCGCCAGCTTGCAGGGCAGCAGCGCCCTGGCCGGCATTCCCGTTGCACCGCCGCAAGCGCTGCGCCTGGAAGCGGACGTGGCCATGCCAAACAATGACTACCGCGCCGCCCTGGCCGCCATCACGGCTTTTGCGCAAACCCTGGCGCGCCAGCCGGGCTTGCAGGTGACGATAACGGAAACGCCGCTGGACTTGCGCCCCAGCGTGGCCCTGTCCGGCAAGAGCGCCGCTGCGTCACCGGATAGCCAGGCCCGCTTTACCCTCTTGCTCGCGTGGCAGCCATGAGCGGCCCCCTCAAGCAAGCACCCTTGCCCGGCATGCAGCGGGCCGGCACGCCCGCGCGCACCCTGCCCGCCTGGCTGGGCGAACTGCAGCTGGTGCGCAACGCCCTGCTGTGCTTTGTGCTGACCCTGCTGGCCAGCCTGGTGCTGCTCAGCCTGAGCGCCGCCTATCGCGCACGCGAAGCGCAGCAGCTGGACATCGCGCGCCGCACGCGCACAGCGGCCAGCACCCTGTTCAACCACGCGGAGGCGGAGAAGCAGGAAATCCGCGCCTACGAACCGCAATTCCTGGCCCTGCGCCAGCGCGGCCTGATCGGCGAGGAAAACCGCCTGGCCTGGATCGACGCCATCCGCCGCAGCCAGGAACAGCGTAAATTATTGCCGATCAGCTATGACATCAGCCCGCAGCAAGGACTGCAAGTGCCATTGCCGATGGTGATGGGGCAATATCATCTGCGCGGCAGCCGCATGCGCCTGCAGATGGATTTGCTGCACGAGATGGATTTGCTGAACCTGTTGGACGATTTGCGCCAGGCCGGCTATTTTGCCGTGCAGGATTGCACGCTCAAGCGCCAAGCAACGGCCGGGGCCGGTACAGGCAACGCAATCGCCGCGGGCGCCACGGCGCCCACCCTGGGCGCCGAATGCGAGCTGCTATGGCTGACCCTGGGCAGCATGGCCGTGCCTGAACTGGGGCAGCCATGAAGTGCACCCTCGTCCTGCGCACCCTCGTCCTGTACGCACTGCTGGCTGGCAGCACGCCCGCGGCCCAAGGACAGACACAGTCACCGCAGCTGGGACGATTGTTCCTGTCGCCCCAGCAACGCGCCCAGATCGATGCGCAGCGCTACGGGCCGCCGGCAGCCGATCCCGCCCTGGCGCCTCCACCGCCACCGCCACCACCCGCACCGCCCGTAGAATTGAATGGCGTGGTGCTGCGCAGCAGCGGCCGCTCCACCGTCTGGCTGAACCAGGAAGCGCAGAACGAGCCGCACAACCGCCTTGCCCGTGGCAAGCCCAGCACATTGACCCTGCGCCTGTCGAACGGCCAGGTGGTGCTGCTCAAGCCCGGTCAGCGCTACGACCCGGCCAGCGGCACGGTCACCGAGGCGCAGGAGGCGCAGCCATGACGCCGCGCCATCATCGCCAGCGCGGCGCCGCCCTGCTGTTGCTGCTGGCCGTGCTGGGCCTGGGCGCGGCCAGCCTGTTGATCAGCGCCTTCGGGCGCAATACGGGCGAGACCGAACGTCAGCAGCGCACCCTGGCCACCCTGGCGCAGGCGCGCGAAGCCTTGCTGGGCTTTGCCGCCACGCAAGGCCGCCTGCCCCGTCCGGCCGCTTCCGCCCTCGACGGGCGCGAACGGGCCGCCGACTGCGCCGACGACGCCGAGTGCAGCGGCTTTTTGCCGTGGGTGGCGCTGGGCGTGCCGGGCGTTGATGCCTGGGGCAAGCTGTTGCGCTACAGCGTCACGCCGGAAATGGCGCGCGCGCCCATCGTCTCGTCTGCCGCCATCGCCAACCGCGTCGTGCTTGATCGCAACGCGCGCGGCGAACTCGCCTTCGTGGCGGGCCAGGAACAATGCGACGTCAGCGCCCAGTGCCTGCCTGTCGTGCTGTTCTCGCAAGGCAAGGATCATTACGGCACGGCCGCCAGCGGCGTGCGGCAGGTCAATACGGCGCGCGGCAATCTCGATGAAGCGGCCAACGACAGCGCCAGCCGCAGCTTCATCGCCCGCCCCGCCAGCGACAATGCCGCGCTGTCCGGCGGCGCCTTTGACGACATGCTGAGCTGGATTACCTTGCCCACCCTGTACCAACGCATGCGCGCCGCGCGCAACCTGCCATGAACGCCCACCCTCTGCCGTACCGCCGCCAGCGCGGCTTTTCCCTGATCGAAATCGCCATCGTGCTCGTCATCGTCGGCCTGATGATAGGCGGCCTGGTCACGCCATTGACGGTGCAACTGGAACAGCGCAAGGTGGCCGAGACGCAAAAGGCGCTGGACGAGGCGAAGGAGGCGCTGACAGGCTACGCGCTGCGCTATGGCTACCTGCCGTGTCCCGCCATCTCCGCCGGCAATGGCCTGGAAGACCGGCGCGGCGTCCGCTGCAATGGTGAAAAACGCGCCGGTTTCCTGCCATGGGCCACGCTGGGGCTGCGCCAGGGCGACAGCTGGAACAATCTGTTCCGCTACAGCGTAACGCCGGCCTTCAGCGACAGCGGCCAGCTCTTCAGCCTGTCCACGCCGCGCGACATCAGCATCGTCACGCGCAATGGCGGCGCGCTGCTGCAGGCGACGGCGCTGAACGATATCCCCGCCATGATCATGTCGCACGGCAAGAACGGCTTTGGCGCCACGAGCGTGCAGGGCCAACGCCAGGCTGTGCCTTTCGGCAACAATGTCGACGAGCGCAACAATGCATCGAACGCCACCACCTTCATCAGCCGCGCCGCCAGCGGTCCGCAGCAGCCCGGCGGCGAGTTCGACGACCTCGTCGCCTGGCTGTCGCCGAACATCCTGTTCAACCGCATGGTGGTGGCGCAAAGGCTGCCCCGCTGATGACTATGCCCATGTCAATGCTCCGGCCCGCCCTCACCATCGCCCGCTACACGCTGCTCGAAGCGCTGCGCAGCCGCCTGCTGTGGCTATTCGTGCTGGCCGCCTGCGCCGGCGCCGCCCTGGCCGGCTTCCTGCAGCAACTGGCGCTGACGGAAAGCGGCGCCGTGCAGACGGCGCTGCTGGCGGCCACCTTGCGCCTGGCCAGCGTCTTCCTGCTGGCCACGTTCATCATCACCAGCATGGCGCGCGAAGCGGCCGAGCGGGGCCTCGAATTGCTGCTGGCCCTGCCCATGCCGCGCGCGGCCTACCTGCTGGGCAAACTGCTGGGCTACGGGGCGCTGGCGGCCGTGCCCGCCTTGCTGTTCGGCCTGTTGATGACGCTGTTCGCCGCGCCCGCGCACAGCGCGCTGTGGGCGCTGTCGCTGCTGGGAGAACTGTGGATCGTCGCCGCCTTCAGCCTGCTGTGCGCGGCCAGCATGCAGCAGGCCCTGCCCGCGCTGGCCGCCACGGGCGGCTTCTATGTGCTGGCGCGCATGCTGGGCAGCCTGCAACTGCTGGCGCACGGTCCCCACGCGGGCGACTCCCTGGTGCAGCGGGCCACGGCCGGCGCCATCGACATGCTGGCCCTGCTCTTGCCCCGCCTCGACGCCTTCACGCGCACGGACTGGCTGCTGTACGCGACGGGCGACTGGCAAGCCCTGGGCCGCGTGGCGGCGCAGACAGCCATCTATGTCGGCTTGCTGGCCAGTTGCGCGCTGTGCGACTTTTACCGCCGCAACATCTGATGACCAGCTCCCAACGCCCCTGGTCGAGCGTGCCGCGCCCCCTGTGCTGGCTGCTGGCCGTCTGCCTGCTGCTGCAGCTGGGCTGGCGCCTGGCGCAGCAGCACGCTCCCGCCCAGGCGCAGCCGCTGCCTGCGCCGCCGCCAGCGGCCGTGGCGCGCCTGGCCAGCCTGGGCGAGCCGCTGGCGATGTCGAAGGCCATGCTGCTGTACCTGCAATCGTTCGAGGACCAGCCCGGCGTCAGCCTGCCGTGGCGCCAACTCGACTATGAGCGCCTGGCAGGCTGGCTGGACACGGCGCAAACGCTCGATCCGCGCAGCCAGTATGCGCTGGTGGCCGCCAGCGGGGTGTACGCGGGGGTGGCCGATCCGCAGCGCGCGCGGCGCATGCTGGCGTTTGTCGCCGCCAGCTTTGCCGCCGACCCGGACCGTCGCTGGCCCGCCATGGCGCAGGCCGTGCTGGTGGCCAAGCACCAGCTGCACGACCTGCCGCTGGCCCTGTCGTATGCGCGCGCGTTACGCCAGTTGGCGACGGGATCGCAGGTGCCAGCCTGGGTGCGCGAGATGGAAGCGTTCATCCTGGAAGACATGGACCAGCTCGACAGCGCCCGCCTGTTGATCGGCGGCCTGATCGCCAGCGGCCAGATCACCGACCCGCACGAGCTGGCTTTCCTGGCGCACCGGCTCGACGAACTTTCCGAAAAGAAAGCAAAGGTGGCGCCATGACCTGCCGCCCGAAATCCCATGTGCACCCGATAACATTTGCAGTAAACTGCCATACCAGGCCCCAGCACTTTTTTCCAAGGAAATCCCCCATGCCCCCACGTCGCCAGCACGGCTTTACGCTCGTAGAAATCGCCATCGTCCTGGTCATCATCGGCCTGCTGCTCGGTGGTGTGCTTAAGGGGCAAGGCTTGATCGACAGCGCCAAGGTGAAAAACATCATCCAGCAATCGAATGCGCTGACGGCCGCCGTCAACGCCTACCAGGACAAGTTCCGCGCCCTGCCCGGCGACGATATCCAGGGCACCACCCACGTGCCCAACTCGGCCGGCAACGGCAATGGCGACGGCCAGATCGGCGACGGCCAGCCGCGCGAATTCACCCTGGCGCCGCAACACCTGGCGCTGGGCGGCTTCATCACGGGTTCCTACAATGGCACCTCGCAATTCATGACCAGCGCCCAGGGCGGCGCCGTCTACCTGTACAACGATGAAGTGGGCGGCCGCGCCGGCAATGGCATCCGTTTCGACAACTTGCCCGAGAGCTACGCCGAACAGATCGACAGCAAACTCGACGATGGCGTGGCCAGCACGGGCAGCGTGCGGGCGAACATGCCATATGGCAATGCCGGTGCTGTCATCCCCCGCACCGCCGTCTTTTTCTGAGCCGCCAGTCACTATCAAAGGAATACCATGTCACTGCACCGCGCACTCGTCGTCTCCCTGGCCGCCGCCAGCGCCTTGCTGGCCGGCAGCGCGCAAGCCCAATACGTGGGGCCGACGGCCGGCCCGACCGCCCCCAGCAGCGTGGCTGCCATCCTGAAAAATCCCGTCGACGACCAGGCCGTCGTGCTGCGCTGCCATTTGCTGCGCAAAGTGGGCAAGGAGAAATACACCTTTTCCGACGGCACGGCGGAAATCCGCGTGGACATCGATGACAAGGTCTTCATGAACCGCAAGATCGACGCCAGGACCCAGGTGGAAATCCGTGGCGAAGTGGAGGAGACTTCATGGAAAGCCCGGAAATCGATGTCGATGTGCTGACCGTCGTCCCGTAAGCTTCCTTTGCCATCCCGCCGCCACGGCGGGATGCGCACTTCGCCCGCCTGCCATCGGCGCAGCGCGGCGCTGCATTTGTATTCCTTGCGCAAGCTTTTTTCCATTCCAGAAACTAGGCTTGTCAGAGCGACCAATTTCGTCTAGCATCTTTTCATTCAAGGTCAGCCAGCGCCAGCGTGAGCCTGCCTGTCGACTCATCCATTCTGGGAGCTTTCCGGGTGCAAGATTTGCCTTCGATACGCTCACGAATTTCATGGCTGGTGCTCGCGTGGGTCATTCCGACGGCGCTGGTGTTTCTCCTGCTCGTGGCGCAAAGCTACACGCGCGAACGCGACCATGTCGTCAGCGAAACGGCGCAGGCTGCACGGGCAGTCGCCGCCACCGTCGAACGCGACCTGAGCGGCGCGCAGATGGCCGCGCGCATCCTCGCTGCCTCGCCTGCCCTGCAAACGGACGACATCGGCGCCCTGCGCATCCTGGCCGACAGCCTGTTGCAGCCGGGCCTGGCCGTCAGTGCCTTCATCGTCTCCGACGCCAAGGGACGCCAGTTGATCAATACGGCCCTGCCCGCCAGCCAGGCGCCGCCCCCCTTGCCGCAAAAATGGGCCGCCAGCATGGAACGCGCGCGCGCCTACGGCAAGCCGCGGCTGACCAGCCTGCTCATGGCGCCGGACGACGTGCCACGGCTGGCCCTGAACCTGCCCTTGCCTCGCGACAAGGGGGGCGCCCATGTATTGACGGCGCTGTACCCGCCCGACTACCTGCCCGTGCTGCTGCGCGAGCTGCACCTGCCGGCCTATCTGGGCGCGGCCATCATCAATGCCGACGGCATCAACGTGGCGCGCACCCTGGCGCCACAGCGCTATGTGGGCCAGCGCAGCGCGGCCCCCCTGCTGGAACAGATACGCCAGGCGCGCGAAGGCGTGCTGCGCCATGCCACCCTGGAAGGCCTGGATGTGTATACGGGCTTTCGCCGCGCGCCCGACAGCAGCTGGACAGTGGCCGTCACCATGCGTACCAGCACGGTGGCCGAAGCCCTGCTGGGCTCGGTAGTCACGGGCTCGGTCATCCTGGCCCTGCTGCTGGGCGCCGGCTTTGCCCTGGCCTGGCGCGTGGGTGGCCGTCTGGCCCGCACCTTGCAGGAACTGACATTGCAGATCCACGCACTGGCGCAGGGTAAACCCTTGCTTTTGAACAAGCACACGGACCGCGAGTCGGCCGACATGGCCAGCGCCCTGGGCGCGCTGGAACATGATCTGCGGCGCCACCGCACGCAGCTCGAAAGCCTGGTGGCCGAACGCACGCTGGCCCTGGAAAAATCCACGCGCCTGCTGGAAACCGTGTACGCGACGGCGCCCATCGGCATGCTGTTCGTGGGCCTGGATTTGCGCATCGTCATGATCAACCACTACCTGGCCGCCATCCACGGGGCCAGCGTGACGCAGCATCTGGACCGTCCCGTGGGCGCCATGCTGTTCGACGACGCCGTGCGCGCGGAGGTGGAGCGCTGCGTGCGCCAGGTGATCGAGACGGGCACCCCCATCGTCGACATGGAGTTGAAAGGCCACAGCGGGCAGCAGCGCGAACAGCTGAGCCACTGGATCGTCTCGTATCACCCAATTTTCGGCCCGGAACAGCAGTTGCTGGGCGTATCGGGCCTGTGGCTGGACGTCAGCGAGCGCAAGCGCAGCGAAGCGGAATTTCGCCACTCGAAACATCTGTTCGGCACCATCATCGAAAACATCCCGGCCATGGTCTTCGTCAAGCGCGCCGACAAGCTGAGCTTTGAAATGGTCAATCGCCACGCGGAACTGACGCTGGGACGCTCACGCGAGCAATTGCTGGGCAAGACGGACCACGACTTCTTCCCGCCGCAGCAGGCGGCCGCCTTCGTCAGCGCCGACCGCAAACTGCTGGCCACGGGGCAGATGGTGGAAATCGAACAGGAAGCGATCAACACGGCCGACGGCACCACGCGCCACTTCACCACGCGCAAGGTGGTCTTGCGCGACGATGCGGGGCGCGCCAGCCACGTGCTGGGGGTATCGATCGATATCACGGAGCGCAAGCGCGCCACCGAGGTGCTGCACGCCACCACCTGGCGCCTGGAGCAAAGTGAGCGCTTCATCCGCACCGTCACCGACAACCTGCCTGGCATGGTGTCGTACTGGGACGCCGACTTGCGTTGCCGCTTTGCAAATAATTTCTATAATGAATGGTTTGGCCGCAGCAGCGCCGAGCTGGCCGGCATCCACATGCGCGAATTGCTGGGGCAGGAACTGTTCGACGTGTATGCGCCCCATGTCGATGGCGTGCTGGCGGGCCGGCCGCAAAGCTTCGAGCGCGACCTGCTCGATCCCGCCGGCCAGGTGTGCCACACGTGGACCAACTACATCCCCGATGTCGACGACAGCGGCGGCGTGCGCGGCTTCTTCGTGCTGGCCTCGGACGTGTCTGAACTCAAGCGCACGGAATTGCGCCTGCACGAACTGAACGAGCAAATGGTGCGCGCGCGCGACAAGGCCGAGGCGGCCAGCACGGCGAAGAGCGAATTCGTCGCCAACATGAGCCATGAAATCCGCACGCCGATGAACGCCATCATCGGCCTGGCGCGCCTGCTGGAGGAGTCGCCGCTGGAGCGGCGCGAACGCAGCTATGTGGGCAAGATCCAGATGGCCACGCAGTCGCTGCTCAATATCGTCAATGACGTGCTCGATTTCTCGAAGATCGAGGCGGGACAGATGGTGCTGGAACAGCGCCGCTTCCGGCTCGAACGCATGCTGGGCAGCGTCGGCGTGTTGCTGGCCAGCAGCGCCTGGGCGCGGGGCGTGGAGCCCGTATTCGTGCTCGACCCCGGGGTGCCGGACGAACTAATCGGCGATGCCTTGCGCGTGGAGCAGATCCTCACCAACCTGGTGGGCAACGCCGTCAAATTCACCTCGCATGGCGAAGTGGTGCTGGCCATCACCAAGGTGGCCGAGGATGCGACCGGCGCAACGCTCGAGTTTTCCGTGCGCGACACGGGCATCGGCATCGGCGCGGCCGAGCAGGAACACATCTTCGACGCGTTTTCCCAGGGTGACAGCGGCACCAGCCGCAAATACGGCGGCACGGGGCTGGGACTGGCCATCTGCCGGCGCATGGTGGAATTGATGGGGGGCAAACTCAGCGTGACAAGCGCGCTGGGCCAGGGTTCCGACTTCCGCTTCAGCTGCCGCTTCGACAAGGTGGCGCCGCCGCCCGAGCCGACCGGCAAGAGTGCGCCCAAGGCCCTGTCGCTGCTGATCATCGACGACAACGCCAGCGTGCGCGCCATGCTGGAAGACTGGTGCGCGGCGCAGGGCTGGCACAGCCGCAGCGCCGACAGCGGCGCGGCCGGCCTGGCGCTGCTGCGCCGCCACGCCAACGGCCTGGACGGCTTGCCGCCGGCAGATCTTGTGCTGCTCGACGCGGCCATGCCCGGCATGGATGGCATTTCCATGCTCACCGAGGCACGCGCCGATGCATGCCTGACGCTGCCGCCCGTGATCATGCTGGTGGCCGACCAGGACAGCGAAAACCTCGAACGCCTTGCCGACAGCCTGATGCTGGCCGGCATCGTCTCGAAACCGGCCACGCCGGCGCGCCTGCTGGCGGCCGTGACGGCCGTACGCGAAGGCCGCAGCGTCCCTTCCGCGCCGCCCGTTTCCACGCCCCTGTCGGGCTTGCTGGAAGGCATGCGCGTGCTGCTGGTGGAAGACAATGAAATCAACCAGGAAGTGGCGCAATACATTTTGCTGCACTCGGGCGCGCGCGTGGCCGTGGCCGCCAACGGCCGGCTGGCCGTCGACTTGCTCACCGGCACGCCGGACGCCTGGGACGTGGTGCTGATGGATTTGCAGATGCCCGTCATGAATGGCTACGACGCCACCCTGGCCATCCGCGCGCTGGGCTTGCCGGACCTGCCCATCATCGCCATGACGGCCAATGCCATGGACGAAGACCGCCTGCGCGCCATCGCCAGCGGCATGAATGCGCACGTGGCCAAGCCCATCGATGTCGACGAGATGATCCAGACCCTGACCCGGCTGGTGCCGGCGCCCCAGAGCGACGGCGACAGCGCCGTGCGGGCCGGCCATACCGTCGCGCCCATGCCGCAGGTGCCGGCCACGGTGCCCGGCATCGACCTGGCTGCGGCGCTGCACCGCTTCGGCGGCGATTACGGCGCCTTCCTGGCCCTGCTCAAACGCTTTGAAAATTCGCAAGGCGACGCCGTCGAGGAAACACGCCGCCTGTTGGCCGCGGGCCAGACGCAGCAGGCGGCGCAGCTGCTGCACCGCGTCTGCGGCGTGGCGGCTAACCTGGGCGCCGCCCACGTCGCCAGCCTGGCTGGCGATGCTGAAAAGGCCCTGAAAGAGGGCCGCGCGCACGCTATCGCAGCCTTGCTGGGACAACTGGAACTGGCGATGGCCGAAGTCATCGACGCGGCACGGGCCCTGCCCTCGCCCTTGCGGCGCGGGCAGCCGGCGCAGGCCACGCCCGGCAGCGCACCGCTCGACCTGCGCGCCGGCCTGGCCGAACTGCTCGTCTTGATCCGCAACAATAACCTGAAGGCGCTGGCGCAATTCCACGCCCTGCACCCCGCCATCCAACAGTCAGACCGGGAAGCGGCCCTGGCGATGGCAAACGCGATCGAGACATTGCATTTTTCCGAAGCGGAAATACTCGTGCTCGATCAGCTGAAACGAGAGGAAAACAAGTGAGCTGGACCAACCTTGCCATGAACGGGCGCATCCTCATCGTCGATGACGCCATGGAAAACATCCAGATCCTGCACCAGCTGCTGCGCGAGGAACACGAGGTGCTGTTCGCCCTGAGCGGCGAGAAAGCGCTGGAAATTGCGCATAATCAACTGCCCGACCTGATCCTGCTCGACGCCGTCATGCCCGGCATGGATGGCTATGCCGTGTGCAATGCGCTGCGCGAATCGGCCATCCTGAGTGCCATTCCCGTCATCTTCGTCACGGCCCTGAACCAGCCCGAAGACGAGACGCGGGCGCTGGAAGCGGGCGCCGTCGATTTCATCACGAAGCCGTTCAACGCGGCCGTCGTGCGCGCCCGCGTGCGCAGCCAGCTGACCATCAAGCGGCAAGCCGACGCCATGCGCGAACTGTCGCTGACGGACTCGCTGACGGGCGTGGCCAACCGGCGCAGCTTCAACGACACGATGGACAGCGAATGGCGACGCTGCGCGCGCGACGGCGTGCCGATGGCCCTCATCATGGCCGACATCGACCACTTCAAGGATTACAACGATACCTATGGCCACCAGGCGGGCGACCTGTGCCTGCAGCAAGTGAGCGCCGCCCTGCGCCGCTGCGCCGTGCGCCCGCCCGACCTGCTGGCGCGCTACGGCGGCGAGGAATTCATCATCCTGCTGCCGCAGGAAACGCGCGACGGCGCCGAAGTGGTGGCCCAGCGCATCCTCGATGAAGTGCGCGCCCTGCACATCGCGCACGCCAAATCGAGCGTCGGCCCGCACGTCACCGTCAGCCTCGGCATGGCCAGCGTCATGCCCACCGAAGGCATGGACCCCAGCGCCCTGATCCGCGCCGCCGACGCCCTGCTGTACCGCGCCAAGCAGACGGGACGGGACAGGTATTGCGCGTCGGAGGGGCCGTGAGATTGATTTTTTACGGATAACACCGCATCAAGAACTCCGCCACGCACACGGGTTTCGCATCGCCCTCGCGCTCCATGGTGACGGCCCAGTTCACTTGCGCCCCTTCCGGCACGTCCTCCACGGAAAGAATGTCGAGCCGCGCGCGCAATCGGCTGCCGACGGGCACGGGCGCGGGAAAGCGCACCTTGTTCAAGCCGTAGTTGATGGCCATGCGGATGCCGGCCATGTGCAAGGCGCCCGCCAGCATGGCCGGCAGCAACGATAAGGTCAGGAAACCGTGCGCCACGGTGCAGCCGTACGGCGACTCGCGCGCGCAGCGCTCGGCGTCCACATGGATCCACTGATGGTCGTCCGTGGCGTCGGCAAAGGTGTCGATGCGCTGCTGGGTGATGCTCAGCCAGTCGGAGATGGCCACGTGCTGTCCCGCCAGCGCTTGAAAACCGGCGATGCCGGCGATATCACGCACGAGACGGCTCCCCTTGTTCCACCGGGCGGCGGCCGAACATGCCCATGCCCTCCACCGTCGTCACCACTTCGCCATGCTGGTTGCGCACGCTCCACACGGAAATGACGATGCCGCGGTCCGGTTTCGACGTGGATGGCCGCACTTCCTTGACCTGATAGGTCAGCTGCAAGGTGTCGCCCGCGCGCACGGGTTTGAGCCAGCGGATACTGTCCAGGCCGGGCGAGCCCATGCTGGACGAATGCTTGAGCAGATTGTCCACCACCAGGCGCATCATCATGCCGCAGGTGTGCCAGCCGCTGGCGATGACGCCCTTGAAGATGGTCTTTTCGGCAGCCGCATGGTCGACGTGAAACGGCTGCGGGTCGAAATCCGTGGCGAAGGCGATGATTTCTTTTTCCGTCACGTGACGCTGGCCCAGGTCGATTTCCAGTCCTTGCGTGAAATCTTCGAAATACCAGTGCTTGGGTTTGATTCCGGTCAATGCGGTCATGCGATCTCCGTCGGCAAAAAGCCCGGCTGGGCGATAAAGCGCTCGATATGGTGCTCCACGTCGCCCAAGGTGAGGGCGATCATGCTCAAGCGCTTGAAATGGTGGGCGGCAGGCAATTCATCGGTGACGCCCATGCCGCCATGCAATTGCACGGCTTGCTGGCCGACAAAGGTGGCGGCCAGCCCAACGCGCGCCTTGGCGGCGGACACCGTGCGGCGGCGCTCCACCACATCGGCGCTATCGACCTTGGCGGCGGCCAGCATGGCCATCGCGCGCGCCTGCTCCAGGTGTATGAACATGTCGGCCATGCGGTGCTGCAAGGCCTGGAACTTGCCGATCGGCGCGCCAAACTGCTGACGCGTCTTCAGGTATTCCAGGGTGGCGGCAAAGATGGCGTCCATGGCGCCCACGGCTTCCGCGCACAGCAAGGCGGCGCCATAGTCGAGCGCTGCATCGAGCACGGGCCAGCCCTGCCCCGCCTGGCCCACCAGGGCGTCATGCCCCAGCACCACTTGCACGAGGGTTACGGTGGCGGCGCGCTGGCCATCGATGGTGCGGTAGTCGCGCACGCGCACGCCCGGCGCGTCGGCGGGCACCAGAAATAAAGAAATGCCATCCGTGTCATCCTGGCTGCCGTTGCTGCGCGCCGAGACGATCAGCGCGCCCGCCTGCGCGCCGTGGATGACGACGGTTTTCTCGCCGTCGAGCACGAAACCGTCGCCGCTGGCCGTGGCCGTAGTGGCGATATCGTGCATGTCGTGGCGCGACTGCCGTTCGCCCAGCGCGCACGCGAGCTTCAGGCTGCCGCCGGCGACCTGTTCCAGCACGCTATCGTGCCCGCCCGCCAGGGTGAGGAAGCGCGCGCCCAGCACGGTGGCCAGATACGGTTCGACCACCAGACCACGTCCCAGTTCCTGCATCACCAGCAGCATGTCCACGGCCGTGCCGTCGAAGCCGCCCGCGCCGGCCGGCAGCGGCAAGGCCGTCATGCCCAGTTCGGCCAGGGTTGCCCAGGCCGCGTCGGACGTGCCCGCGACCGAGTGGATGATTTTCTGCCGCGTTTCGAAGCGGTAATCCTTGTCGACCCAGCGCCTGAGCGCGTCGGCAAATTGCTGCTGTTCCTGATTAAAATGAAAGTCCATGTCGTCTCCTTCTGGCTTACAGGCCCAGGATCATCTGCGTGATGATGTTTTTCTGGATTTCATTCGAGCCGCCATAGATCGATGTCTTGCGGTAATTGAAGTAATACGCGGCCAGCGGCGCGGCCAGGTCGTCGCCGCCACTGCTGTGCGGCGCGCTGCCGTCGAGGAAGTCAGGGTCGAAGGGCAAGGCTTGCGGGCCGATGGCTTCCACCATCAATTCCGTCAGTTGCTGCTGCAGTTCCGAGCCGCGCACCTTCAGCATCGAGGCCTGCGGTCCCGGCCCCTTGCCTTCTTCACTGATGACGCGCAAGACCGTCATTTCCAGCGCCATCAGTTCGATTTCCAGGTGGGCCACCTTGGCCGCAAAGGCGGGATCGTGCAGCAGCGGTGCGCCGCGCTTGGCTTGCTGCATGGCCAGTTGCTTGAGGAAAGTCAATTCACGCTTCGAACGTCCCACGGCGGCGATGCCCGTGCGCTCGTGGCCCAGCAGATATTTGGCGTAAGTCCAGCCCTTGTTTTCCTGGCCCACCAAGTTGCTGACGGGCACGCGTACGTTGTCAAAGAAGACTTCATTCACTTCGTGTTCTTCATCGAGCATGATAATGGGACGCACGGTGATGCCCGGCGTTTTCATGTCGATCAGCAAGAAACTGATGCCTTCCTGCTTGCGCACCGTGCTATCCGTGCGCACCAGGCAAAAAATCATGTCCGCGTGCTGGCCCAGCGTGGTCCAGGTTTTCTGGCCATTCACGATGTAATGGTCGCCGTCGCGCTGGGCCGTGGTTTTCAGGGAAGCGAGGTCGGAACCGGCGCCCGGCTCCGAATAACCCTGGCACCACCAGTCGTCGCAGTTCAGGATGCGCGGCAAGTAATAGGCTTTTTGTTCGGCGTTGGCGAAGGCCATGATGACGGGCGCCACCATGTTGATGCCAAACGGCAAAATCGGTGGCGTGGCGGCGCGCGCGCACTCGTCTTCCCAGATGTGGCGCTGCACGGACGTCCAGCCCGTGCCGCCATGTTCGATGGGCCAGGCCGGCGCGGCCCAGCCTTGCTGCGCGACAATCTTGTGCCAGCGCACATAATCATCACGCTTCAGGCGCAGATGCTGGCGCACCTTGCGCTGCAAGTCCGCCGGCAAATGGGTGTCGAGGAAGGCGCGCACCGTGTCGCGGAACGCCGTCTCCTCGGCCGTGTAATGCAGGTCCATGTCTGTCTCCTTGTTCTTATCGGTTGCCGTGATGACTGCACGCAAGGAAGCTCAGCGCACAAAAAAGCACGACCGTTCTCAAGGATTGTACAACAGAATGAGAGTAGCACCAGCCCTTTTACAAAGGCTGGCGCTGACTGGAATTGGCCGGGATTGGCCGGCCGCAGTCGCAGGCCGCTGGCGCCGCGAGCGTCGATCATCAAACGCTCGCAGCGCGTCCGATATCCGCGCCGTGTTTCTCCACAAAGCGTTCCATGCTTTCCTCGCCTAGATCGACCGCCTTGGCCCCGCCACCGGCAACGAAGGTTACGTCGCTGATACCGATCACGCCAAGTACCAGGCGCAGATACTGGGTGGCGATGTCGCGATGCTGGATCGGCGATCCCTCGGTATACACGCCACCCGATGCGATCAATACGCTTGCCTTCTTGCCAGTCACCAGGCCGCGTCCATCGAAGCCCAGCGTCAATCCCTTGCGAACGACATGGTCGATCCATGCCTTGAGCACTGCCGGAACATTATAGTTATAGACGGGCGTTGCAATGACAATGTGATCGGCGGCCAGCAGTTCCGCAACGAGTTCGTCCGAGAGCCGTAACTCGTTCGCCATCTCGGGAGTATGCTGCTGCGCAGGGGTGAAGTAGGCTTGCAACCAGGCAGCGTTGACAAACTGCAGTCCGGCCTCCATGAGGTCGCGTTCGGTCACTACACCCTCCGGGTGCGCAGCACGCCAGTCCAGCACAAAACGACGCGTCATGTTGCGCGACACGGAGTGTTTGCCACGAGGGCTGGTCTCGATTACCAATAGCTTAGTCATACCATCATCCTTAAAAAGTGTACTGAGGGAAACGCCTGAAGCAGGCTTGTCGATCAGGCTGCTTATGTGCCCACAATATATCGCCGCAACTTTATTCCCGATAGAGATTAAAATATGATGAAATCCATCGATAATTGTGATGGAGTGCGCCATGGAGAAGCTATTTTGATTGGAAGTCTGACGCTCGATCAGTTGCGGGTACTGGTAACGATCGCCGATACGGGCAGTTTTTCTGCCGCCGGTCGACAACTTGGTCGCGTGCAATCGGCCATCAGCCAGGCCATAGCGACGCTGGAGGATGTGCAAGGCGTGCTGCTGTTTGACCGCAGTGGCCACCGCCCGCGCCTGACCGAGACTGGCAGGGTTCTCGTTGAGCAGGCGCGATTGGTCTTGGCAAGCGCTGCCCGCTTCGAGGGCGTGGCAATGGGTACGCGCTCGGGCCTGGAACCGGAGCTGGTCATTGCGATCGATCCTCTCGTGCCGACGGCACCCTTGATCGAAAGCCTGTCTGCACTGAGCCTGACGTTTCCCAATCTGCCCGTCAGCTTTTCAACGGAAGGCCTGGGCGGTTCGCTGCGGCGCCTGAGAAATGACCGGGCCGCCATCGGGATCTGCTTGCTGCTGCCGTCCATTCCAGACGACATTGCCGCCTATCCGCTGCTGCGTGTCGGCATGCAGGCTGTGGTGGCGCCAGGGCATCCACTTGCTGCGTTAGGACGTCCGGCGACGCAGACCGATCTGGAGCCGCATGCCCAGCTGGTGCTGTCAGACCCCGTCAATCCTGGTAGCGGGAACTTCGGGCTTGCAAGCGGGAAACTTTGGCGCTTCGTCGATCTCGGCCGGCGCCTGGATTTCCTGCTCGGCGGTTTCGGTTGGTGCCGCATGCCCGACCATCTCGTATTGCCACTCATTGCCGCCGGGAGCCTGGTTGCGCTGCAAATCGAGCACGATCCAACGCCCCGCGAGGGGCTGACGATTTATGCAGCGCATCAGCGTGGCCTCACGCTCGGGCCTGCCGGGCGATGGTTGCTGGACGACCTCACACGGCGTCTGTCATGAAATGATCCTCGCCGCAATCAGCCATACAAATGCAGCAGCACCTGCACGGCGACGATCTTGACGATGGTCATGCTGGGAAAAATCATGGCGTAGCCCAGGTTCGGGCGATCCGACTTGGCCAGGCGGTTGGCGAATACCAGTACGGCCGGGTTGCCCGTGGCGCCGGCCGCAATGCCCAGCAATTCAGGAAACGGCAGGCGCAGGAAGACTTTGCCCAAAATCACCACGAGCGCCACCACCACCAGCACCGTCACGGCACCCAGCGCCAGCATGGGCAAGCCATCGGCGCCCACCTGCTGCACGAAAGGCAAGCCGGACGCCATGCCGACGGAGGCGAGGAAAATCGTCAAGCCATAGTTGCGCATGACCAGGTTGGCCGACAGGGGCAAGCGCCAGCTGATCTTGCCCACGCGGCCCAGTCGCCCCAGTATCAGCGCCATCACCAGCGGGCCGCCCGCCAGGCCCAGGCTGAACGAGCCTATCCACGGCAACGGGATCGGCACCAGGCCCAGCAGCACGCCCAGCACCATGCCCATGCCCAGCGAGACATAGCTGAACTCGGCCGTGGCCGTGATGGAATTGCCGAACAGCTTGCGCACATCGGACGCATGTTTCGCCGGCGCAATGGCCATCACGCGGTCACCAAATTCCAGGGTCAGGAACGGATGGGGCAAAATCATGGCGTCGCCGCGGCGTATGAAGGCGATTTGCAGGGGAAAGTCTTTCGCCAGGTTCAGCTCACCCAGGGGCACGCCGACGATTTCCGCATCCGACACGAACACTTCCGTGCCGTCGAACGCACTGCGATCCTTCATCAGGCGGCCCGGGTCCAGGTGGCCCAGCGCCGTGCGCGCCGCTTCCACGCCCGCCACCGTGCCCGACACCATCAAGGCGTCGCCCACGCCCAGCACCAGGCCCGGATCGGGCAAGCGGTTCTGGTGACCCTGCCGCACGCCAATCACTTGCACGCCCGCCAGCGGGCCATCGGCCAGTTCGGAAAGGGCAGCGCCCGCCAATTTGGCTTCGTCGATGGTAATTTCGGATACGACGATGGGCGCCGGCGGCGGCGTCAGCACGGGTTTTAATATGCGCCCGGCCAGGTACAGGCCCAGCATGGGACCGACGACGCCGAACGGATACGCGACGGCATAGCCGACGGCCGCATCGCCATTGCCGTGCGACGCTTCCAGCGCCGCCTGCAGGGCCGCCGTGCTGGTCATGGCGCCGGCAAACACGCCGCTGGCCATGCGCAGGGAAATATCGATCCATTGTCCGCCCCAGACGGAAACGGCCAAGCCGCCCATGACGGCGGCAAAGGCGATCAGGTTGTGTTTCTGCCCCGCGCCGCGCAAGCCTGCGAAAAACTGCACGCCATACTGCACGCCTATGCCATACAGAAACAACAGCAGACCGATGGAGCCGACCATCGGCGGCGGCACGGCCCCGGGAGCGAATGCGCCCAGCGCCAGCCCCGCGAACAACACGCCGCCTACGCCCAGCGAAAAGCCGAACACGCTGATGCGTCCCAGCGCATAACCGGCGCCGATGACAAGAAACAGGGCGAGGATGGGCGTGGACTCCAGCGTGTGGCGAAATAATTGAAGCATCGAACAACCTTGATCTGGAGAAGGCCCAGTTTAGCATGCACAAAAGCAACACGATGGCGATGATGACAAGCAAGCGTGCGCACGTTTGCGGTCAAAAATGGGCAAAAAAAAGCCCGCTACGGGAGCGAGCTGAATCTAATTCCTGTGAGGAAGTAGAGGAGACAGGTGCAATGATGCCGCATTGCAGCATAACAATCCAATTGCATGTTGTGATGATAGAAATATGCTTTATCAATATCTCGTTCAGACCGTTCAATAAATGATGTACTTTCGATGGCTTCCTACTGCGCGCGTGACTCCGCAGCAGGCGCCGGGTCGCGCAGCTCACTCTGATACTGCGCCAAGGGGCACAGCAACGTACCGGCCGGCTATACCATATCGGGCAGCGCTGCGAGCGTGACCGGACGCAGCAGGGCCAAATGGCGCTCAAACGGGTGCCGCTCCTCCGAGCTGGCGCCGAGCGCCATCAGCGCCAACATGCCGAGGGCACGAAATAAAGGCTGCGTCAGCTTGCCTCCTTTATGTGTATGGTTAAACAAGGGGAGATTCAGCGATGAAGCTGTGAAAGCTGGCGCGATAAGGGGTAACGGCCAAAAAAAAGCCCGCTACGGAAGCGGGCTGAATCTATTTCCTTGGAGGAAGTAGAGGAGACAGCTGAATGATGCCGCATCGCAGCATCATTATCCAATTGCATGTTGTGATGATAGAAATAGCTATTCCCTATATCTACCCGCTCCCCCGGCCATCCTCAGGCCGCGTTGTCGCCGCGCAAGGTTTTTGCTGCCGCCACCATGTTGGCCAGCGCGGGAATGACCTCTTTCCAGCCGCGCGTCTTCAGGCCGCAATCGGGGTTGACCCACAGGCGCTGCGCGGGGATGCGCTCGGCCGCCTTGCGCATCAGTTTCACCATTTGTTCCTGGCTTGGAATGTTGGGCGAGTGGATGTCGTAGACGCCAGGGCCGATTTCGTTCGGATAGTTGAAGTCATCAAAGGCGTCCAGCAATTCCATGTCGGAACGCGAGGTTTCGATCGTGATGACGTCCGCATCCATGTCAGCGATCTGCGCGATGATGTCGTTGAATTCCGAATAGCACATATGCGTGTGGATTTGCGTTTCGTCCGCCACGCCATTGGCCGTGATGCGGAACGATTCCACAGCCCAGCGCAGGTATTCGGCCCATTGCGACTTGCGCAGTGGCAAGCCTTCACGCAGTGCCGCCTCGTCGATCTGGATCACGCGGATGCCAGCCCGTTCCAGGTCCTGCACTTCGGCGCGGATGGCCAGCGCCAGCTGGTAGCACGATACGGAGCGGGGCTGGTCGTCGCGCACGAAAGACCAGTTCAAGATGGTGACGGGGCCCGTCAGCATGCCTTTCATCGGCTTGTCCGTCAGCGACTGGGCGTAGGTGCTCCACTCCACCGTCATGGCGCGGGGGCGGCTGATGTCGCCGAACAGGATCGGTGGTTTGACGCAGCGCGAACCGTACGATTGCACCCAGCCGAACTGGCTGAAGGCGTAGCCGTCGAGCTGTTCGCCAAAGTATTCCACCATGTCATTGCGTTCCGCTTCGCCGTGCACGAGCACGTCCAGGCCCAGGGTTTCCTGTTCCTTGACGCAATGGGCGATTTCCGCCTGCATCAGCTTTTTGTAGCTGGCTTCGTCCAGCTGGCCGCTGCGATACTGGCTGCGCGCCTGGCGGATTTCCTCCGTCTGCGGGAAGGAGCCGATGGTCGTCGTCGGATACAGCGGCAGTTGCAGCAATGCAGCTTGCTTGGCGGCACGCACGGCATAGCCGCTGGCCCGCTGGCCCAAAGTCGCATCGATGCGCGCCACGGCCGCTTTCACCTCCGCATTGTGCACGCGGCTCGACTGGCGGCGCGCCTCAACGGCGACATGATTGGCATCCAGCGCCGCCTGCACGGAGGCGCGGCCCTGGTTCAGTGCGCCGGCGATGGTATGCACTTCATCGAGTTTTTGACGGGCAAAGGCTAGCCAGGAGCGGATATCGGCATCGAGCTTTTGCTCACTGTTCAGGTCGACGGGCACGTGCTGCAAGGAACACGACGGGGCGATCCACAGGCGCGACTGCAAGCTGCGGTGCACGGGTTCCAGCCATGCCAGCACGTCGTTCAAGTCCGTCTTCCAGATATTGCGGCCATTCACCACGCCCAGGGACAGCACGCTGGTCACAGGCAATTGGGCGATCACTTGCCCTACTTCATCGCGGGCGTTGATGGCGTCCAGGTGCAAGCCTTGGACCGGCAATTTGCACGCCAGTTCCAGGTTGCCTTGCAGCTTGCCGAAATACGTGGCCAGCAGCAGTTTGACGTTATTGACTTTGCTCAAGGCATCATAGGCCGTGACCAGCGCCTGCTGCCAGGCGCTGTCGAGTTCCGTGACGAGTATCGGTTCATCGATCTGCACCCACTCCACGCCCTGGGCAGCCAATTCCTGCAGCAATTGCACGTAGACGGGCAGCAAGCCTTGCAGCAGCGCCAGCTTGTCGGAATCGTCTTTGGCCTTGCCCAGCCACAAGTAGGTGACAGGGCCGATCAGCACGGGCTTGGCTTTCACTTTCAACTGGCGCGCTTGCGCCAGTTGCTGCAGCAAGCGGCTGCTGTCGAGCTTGAATTGCGTGCCGGCCGCAAATTCCGGCACGATGTAATGGTAATTGGTGTCGAACCACTTCGTCATTTCACCGGCGTGCACGCAGCTGCAATCGCTGTCGCTGGCCGAGCGGCCACGGGCCACGCGGAAATAGTTATCGAGTGCCGCGCCACTCAGACCACGCACGCGCTGCGGCAAATTGCCCAGTGTAAAGCTCAGGTCCAGCACCTGGTCGTAGAAGGAAAAGTCACCGACGGGCGCCAGGTCCAGCGCGTTCTGGTCTTGCCAGTGGCGCTGGCGCAATTCGGCGCCATGGCCTTCCAGCGCTTCCTGGCTGCTTTGACCCTTCCAGTAATCTTCCAGGGCGAACTTCAGTTCGCGTTTGGCGCCGATGCGCGGGTAGCCCAAATTGTGTGTGGTGACGGTCATGGTGGTAATGCCTCCTCGTGAAGTGTGAATACATCATAGAGGCTTCCATTCATGAAAAATAATGGTAAAACTTCATATATCAATGATTAATATTCATGCGAACTCATGCTCGAACGCATCCACCTGGCCGTGCTGCGCGAAGTCGACCGCCTCGTTCGCCGAGCATGCCGGCCGGAACCCGGGCCAAAACGACAGGCAAAAAAAAGCCCGCTGCGAGAGCGGGCTGAATCTATTTCCTTGGAGGAAGATAGAGGAGACAAGTACATGATGCCGCGTCGCAGCATATAAAACCACTTTATATTCGTGATGTCAGAAATACGCAGCAGTGATATTAGGGGTAACAGATCATTCCATGTGGCAACTTTTTACGCTGCCGCCTCCACTTTTCCGTCGCCAGAACGCAACATATTCTTGATGCCGCGTAAGGCTTGCCGCACCCTGGCCTCGTTTTCGATCAGGGCGAAGCGCACGTATTCATCGCCGTATTCGCCGAAACCGATACCGGGCGAGACGCTCACCTTGGCCTTTTGCAGCAGCAGCTTGGCAAACTCCAGCGAACCCAGGTGGCGGTACGCTTCCGGGATATGCGCCCAGATATACATCGATGCCTTCGGTTTTTCCACCATCCAGCCCGCTTCATGCAAGCCTTTCACCAGCACGTCGCGGCGGCGCTGGTACTGGGCGCAGATTTCCGTCACGCAGCTTTGGTCGCCTTCCAGCGCCGCGATGGCCGCCACTTGCACGGGCGTAAAACTGCCATAGTCGTGATAACTCTTGATGCGCGCCAGGGCCGCCACCAGTTCCGCATTGCCCACCATGAAGCCGATGCGCCAGCCCGCCATATTGTAGCTTTTCGACATGGTGAAGAACTCGACGGCGACGTCGCGCGCCCCGGGCACCTGCATGATCGAAGGCGCCTTCCAGCCATCGAAGGTGATGTCGGCATACGCCAGATCATGCACCACCAAAATATTGTGCTGCTTTGCCAGCGCAACGACACGCTCGAAAAACTCCAGTTCCACGCATTGCGCCGTGGGGTTGGACGGGAAGCCCAGCACCATCATCTTCGGTTTCGGATAGCTTTCGCGGATGGCACGTTCCAGTTCGGCAAAGAAATCCACGCCCGGTCCCATGCGCACGGAGCGGATATCGGCGCCGGCGATCACGGCGCCCCAGATGTGGATCGGGTAGCTGGGGTTGGGCACCAGCACCGTGTCGCCACGGTCGAGTGTCGCCAGCATCAAATGGGCCAGGCCCTCTTTCGAGCCGATGGTGACGATGGCTTCGCTGTCCGGGTCGATGTCGACCTCGTATCGCTTCTTGTACCAGTGCGCAATGGCGCGGCGCAAACGCGGAATGCCCTTCGAGGCAGAATAGCCGTGCGTGTCGGGACGTTTCACCGTCTCGACCAGTTTGTCCACGATGTGGGCCGGCGTGGCGCCATCGGGATTGCCCATCGACATGTCGATGATGTCCTCGCCACGGCGGCGCGCGGCCATCTTGAGCTCG
Source organism: Janthinobacterium breve (assembly GCF_051380895.1). NCBI lineage: Bacteria > Pseudomonadati > Pseudomonadota > Betaproteobacteria > Burkholderiales > Oxalobacteraceae > Janthinobacterium > Janthinobacterium breve. The sequence goes on from NZ_JBNYXY010000012.1 coordinate 123,568, forward strand.
GCGGTGATATTGAAAACGTAGGGGGGAAGGCGATTGATGCGCGAAAAGCTGCGCGGAGCTTGGCTGTCGGTCATGGTTATCTCTATACGTAAGCGCCCGGATCCGTCCGAGCGACGTTGGCGCAGTAGCTACGCCTGTGACGATACTAACCCGGCTCCGCAAGGACTGGCAAGGCCATTTCGGACGCGCTACAATACGCACTGATCGAAAATGAGCGCACCGGTTGGTAACCCGGTATGTGCCTGGCACCGTCCAGCATGCTCCCGCCCACGCGGACCCACGGCGCTGACCTTTGGCTGTTACACCAGCCGGGGAGGCGGTCTGGTTCGTGCAAGTTTTCCGCCGCGCCATCCCTCCCCTGCATTACTTTAGGAATGAGACGGATGGCAACACACGACACAGCAGTAACCGGCATGACCCTGGACCGCGCCGGCATCGAGCAGCAACTGGCCCTGCCTGTGCACCACTTCATCGATTGCGTGTTCGACGGCGAAGACTTGTCGCGCCTCGATTTGCAGGGCTGCACCTTCGAGCGCTGCACCTTTGCCGAAACCAGCTTGTTCGCCAGCAAGCTGGCGCGCAGCACCTGGCGCCGCTGCCGCGCTGGCAGCGCCGATTTCGAATCCGTCGACGCCGTCGACGCCACGTTCGAAGGCTGCGACCTGAACAACACGAAATGGCGGCGCGCCAAGCTGGCCTCGGTCACGTTCCGCGGCTGCAAGCTGACGGGCGCGTCTTTCGAGGAAGTGGCCCACCTGGGCCTCACCTTCGAAGACAGCCTGCTGGTGGGCGCCGACTTGCGCGGCTTTTCTTTCCGCAAGGCGATATTGAAACAGCTGGATTTTTCCGACGCTTACCTGGCTGGCTGCGATTTCCGCGACGCCGTCTTCGAAGGGGGCAGCTTGCGCAATGCCACGATCAAGCTGGCGAAATTCCAGGGCGCCGACTTGCGCGGCGCCGACATCGACGGCTTCAAGCTGAGCGAAGCGGCCTTGCTGAAAGGCGCCGTCATCACACATGCGCAGGCGGCCAACTTCATGCGCGCGCTCGATCTGGTGGTGATTTAATTTAAAAAAAGCAAAAAAAAGCCCGCTATAGAAGCGGGCTGAATCTATTTCCTTGGAGGAGATAGAGGAGACAAGTGCATCTTGCGGCATCGTGGCATATCACGCCACTTTATATTCATGATGATAGAAATTCCCGTCAGTGATAATGAGCCGCCATCAGGGTTTCAAGCCGTGCGGCGCGTGGCCTGCGGTAAAAATTCTGCCAACCACACCAGCAGTGCCAGGCCCGGAAACGCCATGCCAGTCAGCAAGGTTGCTGGCCAGCCGTAGCTGGCATACACCCAGGCGCCGATGGCCGAACCGGCTGCGCCGCCGGCAAAGAACAGGGCGAAATACAGGCCGTTCAAACGGCCCCGCACTTCCGCGCCCAGGCTGAAGATGGCGCGCTGGCCCAGCACCAGATTCGCCGCCACGCCCATGTCGAGCACGATGGAGGCGACCACCAGCAAGCCCAGCGCCACATGTTTCGATTCCGGCGCCAACATGGGCAAGGCAAAGGCGACGATGCCCAACGCCAGCGCGGCGGCCGTGGCCGGCAAAGTGTGGCCCGCATCGGCCAGGCGGCCGGCGATGGGCGAGGCAACGGCGCCCGCCATGCCCACCAGGGCAAAGATGGCGATGCCCGTTTGCGACAGGCCGAACGCGGGGCTGGACAGCACCAGCGGCGTGACGGTCCAGAACAGGCTGAAAGCGCCAAACAGGCCAGCGTGATAGGCGGCGCGGCGGCGCAGCACGGGCGTGCCCAGCAGCAAGTGCCACAAGGACGCCATCAGGGCCGGATAGCGCATGTTCGAGACGGGCTGGCGCACGGGCAAGGCGCGGCGCAGCACCAGCGCCAGCAGTACCATCAGCACGGCGGCGCCGCCAAACACCACGTGCCAACTCGCGTGCGCGGCCACCAGCGAGGCCACGGGACGGGCCAGCATGATACCCAGCAACAAGCCACTGACCACCTTGCCCACGGTTTGCCCCCGCGTCGCTTCCTGCGACAGGTGTGCGGCAAACGGCACGATCACTTGCGCCGCCACGGAACCGAGGCCGATGGCCAGCGCAGCGGCCAGGAACACCACGGCGCCCGTGGAGAGGGCCGCCGCCACCAGCGCCGTGGCCGTCACCAGCAAGGCAGTGATGATCAGGCGGCGGTTTTCCAGCAAGTCGCCCAGCGGCACGACAAACAGCAGGCCCAGGGTATAGCCCACTTGCGTCAGGGTGACGATCAGCCCGGCCGCCTTGGCCGACAGGCCCGTCGAGGCGCTGATGGGCCCGACCAGGGTTTGCGCGTAATACAGGTTGGCCACGATCAGGCCGGAAGCGATGGCCAGCAACAGCACCATGGCAGGGGAAATGTCGTGGGAAGCAGAAGATGAGGCCTTGTTCATGTTGTTTCCTCGGTTCGGTAGGGATGTGGCCATTCTAGACAAAACCGGGGCAAAGATAATTAGGGCATAATCCCCCTACACTTTTCACATAAGATGAACAATCACGATGGACAAGATCAAGGCCATGCAGACCTTCGTGCGCATCGTCGAGGCCAACAGTTTTTCCAAAGCGGCCGAAACATTGAACTTGCCGCGCGCCGCGCTGACGGCCACCCTGCAAAAGCTGGAAGCCTACCTGGGCACGCAATTGCTGCAGCGAACCACGCGCCGTTTGTCCCTGACGCCGGAGGGCGCCGAGTACTTTCGCCACTGCATCGACATCCTGAAGGCCGTCGACATGGCGGAACTGGCCTTCCGTGGCCCCGACGCGAAAAAACCGCGCGGCTTGCTGCGCATCAACCTGCCCAATACGGTAGGCCGGCGTCTCATCATGCCCCATATCGCGCAATTCCACGCCGCCTGGCCGGACGTGCAACTACAGCTGAGCCTGACGGACCGCCTGGTCGACCTGACGCAGGAAGGCATCGATTGCGCCTTGCGCGTGGGCACCTTGCAAGATTCCGCCTTCATCGGCAAGCAGGTCGGCCTGATGCGCTTCGCCACGTGCGCCTCGCCCGCCTACCTGGCGCGGCACGGCACGCCGCACACCCTGGCCGACCTGGCCACGCACAGTGGCATCATGCATTACTCGGGCCGCACGGGACGCGCCTTCGACTGGGATTTCCTGCAAAATAATGAAGTGACGCGAGAAGTCGTGCGCGTGCAGATGGCCGGCCCCATCGCCGTCAACGATGCCGACGCCAGCGTCGCCTGCGCGCTGCAAGGGCTGGGCCTGGCGCAGGCGGCCATGTACCAGGTGCGCCAGTACCTCGACAGTGGCGCGCTGGTCGCCGTGCTGGCCGATCACCCGCCGACGCCCATGCCCATCTCGCTGCTGACGCCGCAAGGCCGACTGGCCACGCCCAAGCTGCAGGCGTTTGCCGGCTGGATCACAGCCCTGCTGGCTGCCCAGCCCGACGTGCAACTGCCCGTGCACAAAATCTGAGGCAAAAAAAAGCCCGCTACAAGGAGCGGGCTGAATCTATTTTCTTGGAGGAGAATAGAGGAGACAAGTACATTATGCTGCGTCGCGGCATATTGATCCAATTGATTGTTGGAATGATAGAAATACGCCAAACAGATAACTGATCGGGACGAAAAAAAACCGGTTCCGCCAGGAACCGGTTTTTTTAAGTCACAACAACTTTTACTTCGCCGCCGTCACCGGCGTCGCCTTGGTATCCGCGCCATATGGCAAGACCTTGGACGCCATGCGGGTATCGGCCTTGATCAGCGCCACTTCGTCGGCCAGGATGCGCGCCGCTTCGTTCAGCAGCACGTCCTTGGCGCTCTTGGCGGCCGTTTCGGCGTCCAGTTCGGCACTCAGGGCCCGCTCGTCGCCCTGCAAGCCGTCGTCCGTGCGCAAGGCGCCCTTCACGGCGGCAATCTGCTTGGCTGTCTTGTTGGCCGCTTTCGCGCCCTTCAGCACGTCTTTCGGGTCCGGAATCACCACCAAGTCGTCGGCAGGATTCGAAATCTGCGCGATCAGGCGTTTTTCACGGGCCTTGGCGCGCGCTTCCTGGGCATCGCGCTCCTTGCGGCGCACGGTTTCATTGAGCGAAATCTGGTTTTCCTTGCGCTGCTTGACGACGAGGGCTATGTCATCGAGCAAGTACTGGAAATCCTTGTCCTTGGCCACGCGCGCTTCATGTTTCTTGTCCAGAAGCGGCACGATGTCCTTCAGGTCGCCCGTCGGCATGTATTGCGCCGGCTTGATGGCCACCCATGGCAGGGCATTGTCATAGCTCGACTCGCCGAAATTTTCCGTGTCCGACATGGCTGGCAGCTTGATGTCGGGGGTCACGCCGCGCAACTGCGTGGTGCCGCCATTGATGCGGAAGAATTGCGCGATGGTCATTTTCAGCTCGCCGAAACGGGCTTTCTCGCTGCCGCCGAAACGGTCGAGGTTGAACAGGGTCTGCACCGTGCCCTTGCCGAAACTACCTTCGCCGATGATGACGCCACGGCCGTAGTCCTGCACGGCGGCGGCGAAAATTTCGGAAGCGGACGCGGAGCCACGATTGATCAGCACGCCCATCGGGCCATCCCAGGCCAGGCCGGCATTCGTATCGCTTTCCACGTCGACCTTGCCTTCGGCATTGCGCTGCATCACGACAGGGCCCTTGTCGATGAACAGGCCCGTCAGTTCGACGGCTTCGTTCAGCGAACCGCCGCCGTTGTTGCGCAAGTCGATCAGCACATTGTCGACCTTATCCTTCTTCAACTCGGCCAGCAAACGGCTGACGTCGCGCGTGGCGCTTTTAAAGTCTTTGTCGCCACGGCGGCGCGCTTCGAAATCCTGGTAGAACGTCGGCAGGGAAATCACGCCGATGCGCCGCTTGACGCCGTTGTCACGCACTTCGATGACCGATTTCTTCGCCGCCTGCTCTTCCATGCTGATTTTCTTGCGCACCAGCGGCAAGACCACGTGCTTGGCGTCCGGGCCTGCGTCGGCCGGCAGGATGTCGAGGCGCACCACGGAATCCTTGGCGCCGCGGATCAACTGCACCACATCGTCGATGCGCATGCCCAGCACTTCGGTGATGGGGCCGCTTTCGCCCTGCCCCACGCCGACGATGCGGTCGCCTACTTTCAGCTTGCCCGACAAGCCGGCCGGGCTACCCGGCACGACTTCGCGCACCACCGTGTATTCATCGCGCGTCTGCAGCACGGCACCGATGCCTTCGAGCGACAGCCGCATGGCGATGTCGAAGTTATCCGAGGCGCGCGGGCCCAGGTAATTGGTGTGCGGTTCGATCGACATGGCGTAGGAGTTCATGAAGATCTGGAACACGTCTTCGCTGTTAAGCTTGCGCGCACGCGACATGTAGCCTTCATAGCGCTTGTCCAGGGTCTCGCGGATGGCTTTGTCTTCCTTGCCCGCCAGTTTCAGGCGCAGCCAGTCATTCTTGACGCGCTTGCGCCACAGGTCGCGCACTTCCTCATCGTTTTTCGGCCAGGCAGCCTTTTCACGGTCGAGCTGATAGCTCTCGTCGGCGGCAAAGTCGAACTTGGTTTTCAGCAATTCACGCGCATACGCCATGCGCTCGTCAAAACGCTGCTGGTACAGGTTGTAGATGGCAAACGGCGCCGTCAGGTCTTCATTGATGATGGCGTCGTCCAACTTGGTGCGCAGCGGAGCGAAACGGTCGATGTCGGCCTGCACGAAAAACAGTTTTTCCGCGTCCAGGGACTTGAAGTAACGGTCGAAGATTTTCTCCGACATGGCGTCGTCGAGCGGCATGGCCTTGTAATGGACGCGCGTCAATACGCGCGATGCCCACAAGGCGGCCTGCGTTTGCTGGGCCAGCGGCTTCATGGGTAGCGGAGGAGCGGCGCTCTTGTCCGTCTGGGCTGCGCCAGCGTGGGCTGACAGGGCAAGCACCAGGGTGACCAGCATCATTTGCTTCTTCATCGGCTTCTCCGAAAATTAGTTGAATCAATTCCAGGCGGCGCAGCTATGCATGCGCCAGCCAGCAAGACAGTAAGGGGAATACACGACTGGTCTGCATATTATTCTACAGGATACGGCCTGGCAGTCTCCCATGGAATATCAGTTTCTTCCTGGAAGCTTAAACGCGGATTAAAGGCGGCGTCTCATTCATTACAAACTGAAACATTCGTGACAAAAATCGCATCGCCTGTCATTGATGAATATCCAGATGTGTCATTGAAATCCAAAAAGTCAATTGGCCGTTTTTACAATCCTTGATGCAGATGATGTTTTTGTGCGAAAAAATGATTCCTGCTGGAAACACTTAGTAACGAAACGCAAGCGACATGTTATCATCGCGCCCTGAAATTTTGCTTGCCTGTGCGCGGTTCCCAAGCCGGCATACCTCCCGTTTCAAGCGCATTCCCCACCAGATCCCCTCCCCGCGTGTCATGTCATGACCAGGAATGGCCGAGCTGATTACCCTTTGCCAGACTCATTTGCCAGACTCAAACTATGCCTACAATTTCGTTCTCCCCCCGCCACTGTAGCGTCGGCGGCAAGATTACCGTCTTCACGTTTGCCCTGGTCAGCCTGATCCTCGCCAGCCTGACGACCTTGATCAGCATCCGCACCTCAAATGCCCTGGAACAGCGCGCCGAAGCGGCCGTCACCAGCGAACTCAATAGCGTCATGACGACGACGGAAGTATTCCATTCGGCCATGGTCAACGAGGCGGCCAGCTTTGCCCGCCTGTTCGCGGCTGAATTTCCCGGCCCGTTCACGGTCGATACGGGCGCCATGGTAGCCGTGGCAGGCAAGGCCACGCCGGCTCTGGCCAATGGCGGCAAGGTGCTCAACCTCGACACGGCCATGGTCGACCGCTATACGGCCCAAACGGGCGTGATCGCCACCATTTTTGCCGCCAACGGCGATGAATTCGTGCGCATCAGCACCTCGCTGAAAAAGCAGGATGGCGAACGGGCCATCGGCACACAGCTCGACCACAACCACCCCAGCTACGCGCCGCTACGCGCGGGCCAGCGCTTCGTCGGCATGGCCACTTTGTTTGGCAAGCAATACATCACCCAGTACGACCCCGTGCGCGATGCGGGCGGCAAGGTGGTGGGCGTGCTGTTCATCGGCCTCGACATCAGCAAGAATCTGGCCATGCTGAAAGAGAAGATTCGCCAGGTCAAGATCGGCCAGACGGGCTATATCTATATCGTCGACACGGCCCCTGGCGCCAATTACGGCCACCTGGTGCTGCACCCGAACAGCGAAGGCAAGAGCGCGCTCGACTTCAAGGCCAGCGACGGCCGCCTGTTCATTCAGGAGATGCTGGCGCAGAAAAACGGCGCCATGCGCTACACGTGGACGGCACCGGGCGAAACGGGCGCCAGCGCGCGCGAAAAGCAGCTGTATTACCGTCAATTCAAGGATTGGCAATGGATCATCGCGGGCGGCACGTTCACGGACGAGATCACCTTGGAGGCGCGCCAGCTGCGCAACCAGCTGGCCATTTCCGGCTTCATCGCCCTGCTCGTCTTCGCCCTGCTGCTGTACTGGCTGGTGCGCGCGCTCGTGTCGCGCCCGCTAGCCGCCGCCGAAACGGCCGCCGCGCAAATCGCCGCAGGCGACCTGACGGTGCACCTCGATACCAGCAGCCACGACGAAATCGGCCGCCTGCTGCGCGCCATGAACCGCATCAGCGACAATCTGTCGCAAGTAGTCAGCAACGTGCGCGGCAGCGCCGGGCAAATCGCCACGGCGTCCGGTGAAATTGCCAGCGGCAACCTGGATTTGTCGAGCCGCACGGAACAGCAAGCCAGTTCACTGGAAGAAACGGCCGCCTCGATGGAAGAACTGAGCTCGACCGTACGGCAGAACGTCGATCACGCGGAGCAGGCAAGCCGGCTGGCGCACGCATCGTCCGGCCTGGCCGCCGAAGGTGGCGCGGCCGTGGCGCAGGTGGCCAGTACCATGGACGCCATCCGCAGCTCGTCGGGCAAGATCGCCGACATCATCGGCGTCATCGACGGCATCGCCTTCCAGACGAATATCCTGGCCTTGAACGCGGCCGTGGAAGCGGCCAGGGCCGGCGAACAGGGGCGCGGCTTTGCCGTCGTCGCCACCGAGGTGCGCACCCTGGCGCAGCGCTCGACGGCCGCCGCGAAAGACATCAAGGATTTGATCCAGGCGTCCGCCAGCACGGTGGACCTGGGCCATGCGCAAGTGAGCCAGGCCAGCGCCACCATGGACACCGTGGTATCGAGCGTGCAGCAACTGAGCACCATCATGGCCGAGATCGCGCAGGCGAGCGACGAGCAGCGCAGCGGCATCGAGCAAGTCAACCAGGCCATCGCCCAGATGGACCAGGTGACCCAGCAGAACGCGGCCCTGGTGGAAGAAGCGGCTGCGGCCGCCGACGCCTTGCAGGAGCAGGCGCAGGAGCTGAACCAGGTGGTGGGGGTGTTCAAGCTATAAGCGGCGGAGGGGTGCTAAGATGGCGCAGACCACACCGCCAGGAGACCCTATGCACGACGACTATGTTTTAATTGCCCGGCTGATGATACCCACGGATGCGCACGTCATCCGCGGCTGCCTGGCAGCGGCCGGCATCGACGTGCTGCTGACGGACGACCAGCACATGCAGGCCGACATGCTGCTGGCGGCCGCCATCGGCGGCGCCCGCGTCATGGTGCGCGAGCACGATGTGGCGCGCGCCAATGAGATACTGGCCGCCTTCGAACGAGGCGACCTGGCGCTGTCGGACGACGCCGACGTGGGAGTGCCCGTCGCAGAGTAAATCAGGCGTAGAAACAGCGCCCGCACGCCTGGCGGTAACTCTCGTTGCCGCCAATACTGATCTGCTCGCCTTCCTTGATGCGGCGGCCCTGCTCGTCCACGCGGATGTTCATCGTGGCCTTCTTGCCGCAAGTACAGATATTTTTCAATTCCTCGATATCGTCAGCCAGCGCCAGCAAATAGGCCGAGCCGGGGAACGGTTCGCCCTTGAAATCCGTGCGCAAGCCGTAACAGATGACGGGCACGCCCTTCACTTGCGCCAGCTGGTGCAGCTGCTGCACCTGTGCCGTGCTGAGAAATTGCGCTTCATCCACCAACAGGCAAGCCACCTGGGGAATATCGTTGAGGAAATTCGTATCGGCATGGAAGATATCGACCTGGCGCTGCGGGCCCAGGCGCGAGGTGACTCGGCCCACGCCATAGCGGCTGTCGATGGCCGCCGTGTACAGGCGCACCTGCTGGCCCTGCTCTTCATAGTTGTGCGCGACCTGCAACAAGGCCGTCGACTTGCCCGCGTTCATCGCGGAATACCGGAAATAAAGTTTTGCCACTGCCGCCTGCCCTGTTCGTCTGGTTTTTCAGGATACTGTTTAGTACCTTTTCGAGGCGTGATTATAAATCGCAATGGTGAGCTTGCGGCAGCTTAATACTCCCGCCTTTGGCGCGGCAAGCGGGTGAAAAACGGTGCATACTCGAAGCGCGCACGCTGTTGCCGCGCTGCAGCCGATATGCGCAGGGCGCATATGCAAGCATGCAAACATTCGTTCGCCGCACGCGTCCCGCCGCCTACACTGCGCGGCACGGAAGGCGGCTCGGGACACAATCCGGAGCGGCTGTTTCTCTGACAGGAGCCACCATGAATGATCGAATGCCATCCCCATCCCAGCCGCCAGCGCTATACACGCTGATCGGCAATACCCCACTGGTCGAAGTGACCAGGCTCGATACGGGCCTGTGCCAACTGTTCCTGAAACTGGAATCGCAAAACCCCGGCGGTTCCATCAAGGACCGCATCGGCCTGTCCATCATCGAAGCGGCCGAAGCCGACGGCCGCCTGCAGCCGGGCGGCACCATCATCGAGGCGACGGCCGGCAATACCGGCATCGGCCTGGCCCTGGTGGGCCGCATCAAGGACTACCGCGTGATTTTGGTCGTGCCCGACAAGATGTCGACGGAAAAAGTGCTGCACCTCAAGGCCTTGGGCGCGGAAGTGCACACCACGCGCTCGGATGTGGGCAAGGGCCACCCCGAGTATTACCAGGATTACGCGGCGCGCCTGGCGCGCGAGCTGCCGGGCGCCTTCTTTGCCGACCAGTTCAACAATCCCGCCAATCCGCTGGCCCACGAAACGACGACGGCCCCCGAAATCTGGGAGCAAAGCGGGCATGACGTGGACGCCATCGTCGTCGGCGTCGGTTCGTCCGGCACCCTGACGGGCCTGACGCGCTACTTCCGCAAGGTGCAGCCGAAGCTGGAATTCGTGCTGGCCGACCCGCAAGGCTCCATCCTTACCGAATACATCGACACGGGCAAGGTGTCCGACACGAGCGGCTCGTGGGCCGTGGAAGGCATAGGCGAAGATTTCATTCCGGCTATCGCCGACATGGACAGCGTCACTAAAGCCTACACCATCACGGACCAGGAAAGTTTTGATTCTGCGCGCGCCCTGCTGCGCGCCGAAGGCATCCTCGGTGGTTCGTCCACCGGCACCCTGCTGGCCGCCGCCCTCAAGTACTGCCGCGAACAGACGGCGCCGAAGCGCGTCGTCACCTTCGTCTGCGACACGGGGACGCGCTATTTATCCAAAGTCTACAACGACGGCTGGATGCGCGACCAGGGTTTATTACAGCGGGCGCTCTCGGGCGACTTGCGCGACCTGATCGGGCGCCGCTACGACGAGGGCGATGTCGTCAGCGTGGCGCCGGGCGACACCCTGCTGACCGCCTTCAACCGCATGCGCGCCAGCGACCTGGCGCAGCTGCCCGTCATCGATGGCGGCCAGCTGGTGGGCATCCTCGACGAATCGGACTTGCTGCTGCACGTCTCCAGCGACGCCGCCCATTTCGCATCGCTGGTGGGCGCCACCATGACGACGCAGATCGAAACGCTGGCGCCATCAAGCGGCTTGCCCGCCCTGCGCGCCACCCTGGACCGGGGCTTGACGGCCGTTGTCGCCGACGATACCGCCTTTTATGGCCTGATCACCCGCTTCGACCTTCTCAACCACTTACGCAGGACACTATCTTGAGCCAGCAAATTCCCCGCAAGAGCCACCTCGCCACCCGCGTCATCCACGCCGGCCAGTCGCCCGACCCGTCGACGGGCGCCATCATGCCGCCCATTTACGCCACCTCCACCTTCGTGCAGGACAGTCCCGGCGTGCACAAGGGCCTCGATTATGGCCGCTCGCACAACCCCACGCGCTGGGCGCTGGAGCGCTGCGTGGCCGACCTGGAAGGCGGCAGCGCGGCATTCGCGTTTGCCTCGGGCCTGGCCGCCATTGCGTCCGTGCTGGAATTGCTGGATGCGGGCAGCCATATCATCGCCGGCGACGACATGTACGGCGGCACCTACCGGCTGTTCGAGCGCGTGCGCCGCCGCTCGGCCGGCCATGAGTTCACCTACGTCGACCTGACGAATCCGGAAAACCTGCTGGCCGCGCTGCGCCCGGAAACGAAGATGGTGTGGGTCGAGACGCCCACCAATCCCATGCTGAAACTGGCGGACTTGCGCGCGATTGCCGATATCTGCCGCGAAAGGGGCATCATCTCCGTGGCGGACAATACCTTCGCCAGCCCGCTGGTGCAGCGCCCCCTGGAACACGGTTTCGACATCGTCGTGCACTCGACCACCAAGTATTTGAACGGCCACTCGGACATCATCGGCGGCATCGCCATCGTGGGCGCAGAAGAGCGCCAGGCGGAATGGCGCGAGCAGCTGGGTTTTTTGCAAAATTCGGTGGGGGCGATTGCCGGGCCGTTCGACAGCTTCCTCGCCTTGCGCGGCGTCAAGACGCTGGCCATCCGCATGCAGCGTCATTGCGAAAGCGCCCTGGCGCTGGCCCAGTGGCTGGAGCAGCAGAAGGAAGTAAAAAAGGTGTTTTATCCGGGCCTGGCCTCGCACCCGCAGCACGCGCTGGCGCAGCGCCAGATGGATGGTTTTGGCGGCATCATCTCCATCGACCTCGATACGGACCTGGCGGGCGCGCGGCGTTTCCTCGAGCGCTGCGAGGTGTTTGCCCTGGCCGAAAGCCTGGGCGGCGTGGAAAGCCTGATCGAGCACCCGGCCCTGATGACGCATGCCAGCATTCCCGCCGAACAGCGGGAAAAACTGGGCATCGGCGATGGCTTGATCCGGCTGTCGGTGGGCATCGAAGACATCGAAGACCTGCGCCATGACTTGCGCACGGCACTCGACGCGATCTGATCTTTCAAATCACCCCAAGAGCAGAACTACTGGGGTCGTACCCTGAGGGTACGACCCCGGCTCCTGCTGTGGGGCTGCCTCACTCCCCCGGCCGGTACCTGCGCTCCAGGTGCCTGGCCACGTCCTCGGGATAAAACAGCACGTCCTTGAACTCGCCCCGCGCATACATCGCCGCCTGGTCCTGGAAATGGGGCGACTTGGGATCGCCGCTCTGGCCGCCCGCGAGGATGCTTTTCGCCCTGATGCGGTGGCCGAATTCCACGGCCGCCACAAAACTGTTGCCACGCTCGCCATAGATGCGTTTCGTGGTGCTCTTGCTGCTATGCCCATACGCGGCCAGCGCGCCCCAGTTGCCAGACGCGTAAGGCACGGGCAAGCTGGGCTGCGCATCGTCAAACGGCTGCACCACGTCGCCTGTCAGGCGCTGGTAGCGGTTGATCTCGCCCCATGGCGTTCGCCAATTGCCGAAATCGCGCTGCAGCTTGGCCGCAGCGCTGGCCAGGGCCGCCAGCCGTTGTTCCGCCGTGACCTTGTCTGTCGCCATGAAATCGACCACGGGCACGCCCTGCTCGCGCGCCTGTTTACCGGCCAGTTCCGCCAGTTTCTGGCCCCAGAACACGGCCAGCGAGGTGGCAGTCGACGTCAGCGAATAGCGCCAGTCCCAGGCCCGCAGCAGCGCAATCTTGTCAGCCAGCGCCAGCTGTTGCACGTCGCCCACCGGCAGCGCATCGTATGCCGCGAACAGCGGCGGCAGCAGGGACTCGAACGCCGTCAACTCGCTGTCATACGACGTGGCGATCAGGCTATCGAGCGTCAACCCTGTCTTGTTCTGGAAAACCTTGACGGCATGCAGGCCGCGCGCGTTTTCGCCGTACACGGACATGTAGGCGGGATAATCCTGCCGGCGCGGGCTGTTGGCACCGGCCGCCGAATACGGCCAGTTATTCGTATTCTGTATCCAGCCATTTTTCGGATTGAACAGGGTGATGGTTTGCGCCACCGTATGCAGCCCTTTCCATTCCGTGGCCGGGTCGCTGCCATCGACAGGCTGTTTCCAGTTGAAGCGCGGGTCGCGCACGGGGATGAAATTGCCGTGAAAATAAGCGATATTGCCATCCGCATCCGCATATACCGTGTTGTTCGACGAATTCGTGCGCAGTTCCATCGTCTGATAAAACGCCGCGTAGTCGCGCGCCTTGGTGCGCATATACGACTGCATGAGCGCCTTCAAGGGCGAGTGCATCAGGCGCACGGCCACCCATTTTCCATCCTGCGCGCGCACAATGGGGCCGTGGTGGCTGTAGTAGACGGTGATGGTTTTCGCTCCCATGGCGCCGTCGGCCCGCTTGTACTGCAAAGTAATCGGCACGGCTTTCAAGGGCCGAAGCACGCCATCATAGCGATAGAACCAGGCGCCGTCACGGTCGACGATGCTTTCCAGGTATTCGTCGATGACGTCGCCGCCGCCCGAGGTATGCATCCAGCCCAGGCGCTCGTTGAAACCCTGATAGACGAAAAACTGGCCCCAGGTGACGGCGCCATACGCGTTCAAGCCTTCGCCGCTGGTCATCTGCACTTCGGGACGGAAGTAAAAGGACGTGTGCGGATTGATCATCAGCAGCGCGTGGCCATTTTTCGTGATGGCAGGCGCGATGGCAAAGCCGTTCGAGCCGCTCGGTTCGGGGTCCAAACCCGTCTCCAGGCTGGCCAGCGCCACGGTGGCAGGCCTGGCTTGCTGGCCGTAGAACGCTTCGAGCTGCGCCAGGTCGACGGACTCGATATCGCCGCCGATGCTGCCCTCGCTGAAACTCAGGGCCATCCACGGCTCGAAATGCGTGATCAGCCGCGGTTTGACCTGCGGGTGCGTGGCCAGGTAAAAATTGAGGCCATCGGCAAAGGCATCCATCAACTTGCGCAACCACGGCGGGCTGGCGCGGTACTGCGCTTGCAGCTCCTGCGGATCGATGAAGAGCTTCATGCGCAGGTCGCGGTACAGTTCCCGTTCGCCCTCCGCTTCCGCCAGGCGCTCCATGGCATTGATGTAGTTCAATTCCACGCGGGGGAAATCATCCTCGGCCTGCGCATACATCAAGCCAAAGACGGCATCGGCATCGCTCTTGCCCGTCACGTGGGGAATGCCCCAGGTATCGCGCGCGATGCTGACATGGGCGGCCTGCGCCTGCCAGCGCGCCATGTCCGTGACAGACACGGCGGGCGCAGCCAGCACAGGAAGAGCGGCGACGGCACCGCAGGCGATGGCGGCGAACAAGGCACTGCAACGTAGCATGGTCAACTCCAAAAATGCATTCACGGCGCCTGACAAAACCTACTGCGCGTCGATCAAGGCCGCTATGCGCTGGTTGAGTTCCACATTTTCCGCCTGCAGTTGCGCCACCCGCTGTTTCAGGCTGGCGATCTCGCCGCGCAAGCGCTCCGCTTCGGACGGCGCACTGGCCGCGTTCTCGGCCCACGGCTCATTGCCCGTCTCCGGCGTGTCCTGAGATACATGCACCTTCGGCTCGCGCGGCGTGCGCGTGGCGGCGCGCTGTTCGCGGATTTCCTTGGCCGCCTGGCGCAGCAGTTTCTTGCCGCCGGCGACAGCCGCCACCTGCTCTTCCGGCGGCAGGGACGCCACGGTGGCTGCCGCATTGATGGAAATCGTGCCCGAGCGGACCGCTTCTACCAATTCCGGCGAGGCCGCCTTCTGGATCTTTTCGATCTGGCTGATCTGGTTGCTGCTCAATCGCGCCGCCTTGGCCACCTCTTCGCGCGTGCTCATGGCCGGTTTTGGCGCGTTTTCGCCGTCCGGCGCATCCTGGGCACTGACCGGGGCCGGGCTGCGCGCGGCGACGATTTCCTTCTTGCGCAGGGCCAGCACGCCGCGCTGGAAGTCCGATACGCTGCGGCGCGCCAGGTGATTGTCGATCATCCACAACATGACGTCGTCGAGCGACGTAAAACTGGTGTTCTGGATGGTCTTGAATTCGATGCCGTGCTGGCGGCAGATGGCGTAGCGGTTATGCCCGTCGATCAGCACGTCGTTCCACAGCACCAGCGCGTCGCGGCAGCCTTCGGCCAGCAGGCTGCGCTCGAGCGCAGCGTATTCGCTGGCGGTGAGCGGGTCGATATACGACTGCAGCACCTGATTGATAGTGATATTCATGGTTGTCCTCAATATTGCGGCGCGATGGTCCGCGCCGGCACGAATGCTACACCATCTGCCCGCCATGGCCGGGTAAAATCACGGCGGCACCGATCATCCCAATAGATCACCACACTACCGAGACCATGAAAAGAAAGTACGCCACCGCGATCATTTTTAGCGTCGCCGCCATCGGCTTTACCTGGGTCAGCCCCTATATCGCCATGTACCGCATCAGCATCGCGGCGAAATCCGTGCGCCTGGAAAACCTGGCGCAGCAGGCCGACTTGCCCGCCGTGCGCGCCAGCGTGGCGCGCCAGCTGCGGGCGGGCGGCGAAACGGCCAATGAAGACGACTTCAAGGAAATGCTCGACACCATCGTCTCGCCGCCCGGCATCACGGTGCTGATCCTGCACGGCAAGCAGGGCGCCGATGGCAAGCGCCACGACTTCGGCATGGCTTATCGCTCGTGGAACGAAGTGGTGCTGCAGCGCAGCGGCGCAGGCCCCGCCGCCAGCCAGTTTTTGCTGCGCCGGCATGGCATCTGGGACTGGAAATTGACGGATATTCGCTTGCCGCCAGAATTACTCTGACGAAACTTGATCCAAAACAACACTTACTTAAACCGCCATATTGATTTTGGGAAATATTATGTAGAATGCCAACACTTCAGGCGCACCGGATCGCCAGGCATCCGAGAGATTGCACGATGAAAAGAATGATGCTTCTCGCTGTAGTGGCACTGGTCGCGCTGGCCGGCGCCCTCTATGGCAGCCCGTATTTCACCATGAACAAGATTCGCGCGGCGACCATGGACCAGGATAGCCAGGCCCTGGCTGCGCAGATCGACCTGCCCCAGCTGCGCGGCAGCCTGGGGCAGCAACTGCATGCCCTGTTCTCGGCGCCGGAAGTCGCCGACGACATCAGCCCTGACGTCATCGCCCCCTTGCTCGATACCATGCTGATGCCCGAAGGTATCATCGCCTTGATGAAGCTCAATGACCGCTATGAAAAGCCGATCTCCAAGGTCAGCGACATCAGCGGCCGCCAGCGCAACGCCAAACCCGACTACAAGCTGCGCTACACTTCCTGGGACAGCGTCGTGGTGCAGCGCGCCCACAGCAAAAGCCACATCGGCGAGCTGACCCTGACGCGCGACGGCCTGTGGCACTGGAAGCTGGTGTCGGTGGCGCTGCCAAAGAATCTGCTGGCCGACGCCTGAGGCGCCGGCGCAACCGTCCTCGAACGCCTAGCGCCGGTCCGTTACCCTGCCTGTCGTATCGGCAAACCAGCGGCTATGCGATACCACTTGCAACGCGCCAGCAGCCACCTGCCCCGCCAGCCACGCCAGCAATTCATCGATGACGGCATACGAAGTCTGGTACGTCGAATCGGGCGTCCTGACGATATCGTGTCCGTTGACAAACACAAAGCTGTCGTCGCCCGCCGCCGCCTCGATGGCCGCTTGCACTTGCGCAAAGGTGACATCGTTCGTCAGGCCCACGGAAGCCGTATTCAGGATGAAAGCGGCCTTGTCCTTGCCGGTAAAAAACACCTGGTCAAAGCCGCTCTCCGGCGTATAGCCGGCAGCACGGGCCGACAGGAAGCCGGCGGCGCGCATGGCGTCGATGGCCGTATTCGTCCACAGCGATTCGACCCAGGCATGGTGCGATGGCCCGTCACCGCTGATGCCGGCCGTGCGCATCTGGTCGCGTCCCACCTGCAACGCGGTCACATAATTGGCGGAACCCTGCACCACGACGTTGTCGTGCACGCTCTGGTGCAGGATGAAGTCGAACAGGCGCGACGGGTCGTCGAAACGCACCTTCATGCGTTCGGCAGACATGTAATCGGGCTGTCCCAGCAAGGATGTGACGATGGCAAACGAGGCGGGCAGCCCGTAGTACTTCAGCCGCTCCATCAGATACGTATCCCAGGAGGCAAAGCCATCGTCAAACGACAGGATCACGGTGGGCAATTTGCGCTTCGGCAATGCCGCAAACATGCCCAGCCAGATCGTTTCCGGCTGCGTGGTGGCCGCCGACAACTGCACCGTAAATTTGCCGCGCGACAGGATCGCTGCCGTCGGCACGCCTTCGCTATCGAGCGGCACGGCCAGCTTGGGCACCCACCACTCATTGTCGATGAACATCACCGTATCCGCGCCGGCCGAGCCGCCGTAATGCAAGGCATTCAGGGCGCCATACCAGTAATTGGTCCATCCGCTATCGCCCAAGTAAATCATGCCGCCAATCTGCATGATGGCGGCATTGGTCGAGCGCAAAGCAAAGGAAAAGCCCCGCAAGTCCCAGCCGAAGGGTATGCGCGGCTGGCCTTTGCCTGCAGCGCCCGACGTGCCCACTCGCACGACGGTGCCTGCAGGCAACCCTGCGGGCAAATCCACGCGCAAGGACGGATAACCATCCTTGAACGACATGGCGGCATCGAGCGACACTGTGCAGCCTGGCGTGACATCGCTGTCCCAGAAGGACAGGTCGTGCGTGGGCATGAATTCCAGCGGCGTATTGGTGACCGGCGGTGGCGGCATGGAAAAGCGGGACGGGGCGTCGTTGTACTGGCTGGACATGTGCGGCTTTCAAAAGTACTGCGCGCGGCGCCGGACGAACTAACGCCGCACGGCAGAAATGATCAATGAACATCGCCTCTCGCAAGCTTTTCAGCCCGAGCTGCTTATCAACTATATCATTTGATTGCCAATATGCAAATAAATAATACCAATAATTCCTGCCTTCCGCGGCAGCCCTGGCGCAAGCCGCACGCCAGGCCGTCACGGCACAGGCGCGCACCGGTTCTGCACTGCTATCATCGGGTTTTGATTTCCATCGGAGGCAGCATGTCAGACTTGGTACAACACGCACTGGCCCATGCGGGCAAACCGGCCACCACGCCCTGGGTGGTGACCTTGATCAGCGGTGAAAAACTCACCGGTCCCATTTCCCCGCTCAGCGACGGCTGCTATGCGATCGGCCTGGGGCAAATCAAGTATTTTGCCAGCGACAAGGTCGCCTGCCTGAATATATCGGGCGCGGGCGCGTTTCCCATTTGAGGGCGCTGAAGTCCGCGCTCAGGCCGCCAGGCGCTCGGAGCCCTGCTGCGTGAGTTCGGGCAAGCGCGCCAGCGCCGCTTTCAAAGCGGCAAAACACTGGGCGTCGATGGCCGTGCCCACGGTTTCGGCCATGATCTCGAGCGCTTTCGGGATGGGGATCGCCCCCCGGTAAGGCCGGTCGGCCGTGATGGCGTCGAAAATATCGGCCGTGGTGATGATGCGCGTTTCCAGGCTGATATCGTCGGCCGTCAAGCCCCGCGGATAACCGTTGCCATCGAGCCGTTCGTGGTGCGCGGCGGCAACAACAGCCAGTTCGGCAAAGGCATTGATACGCGACAGTATTGTTTCCGTGTAGCGCGCATGCTGCTGCACGGCCAGCCACTCTTCCGCGTCGAGTTTTCCCGCCTTGTCCAGCACGCTATTGCTGACGCCAAGCTTCCCCACGTCATGCAGCAAGGCGCCCCGCTTGAGCCAGCGGCGCCGCTCCGCCGTCACGCCCAAGGCTTCGGCGATCATGTCCGTGTACAAGGCCACCCGGGCGCTGTGCCCGCTCGTGTACGGGCTTTTCGAATCGACCACCTGGCCGAACGCGGCGGCGATATCGTCGAGATAATCCTCGTCTACCGGCACGGAACGGTTCGCCGGCTCCAGCGCCGCCACGGCGGCCGTAATGTCCTGCGAGCGCAGCATCGACCAGAAGGCGCCCGATTGCGCCACCCGTTCGAACGCCAGCGCCAATTGCGGGTCAAACCAGCTGCCCGCGCGCTGGCGCACCTCGGCCTGAGCGGCGCGCACGCCATCGGCGGTATGAAACACATCGATTACCTGCGCCAGCAAAGCGATGCGCGAAAACAGGGGAATCGCCTGGTCTGCCAGCTTGTCCGGCTTGCCCTGTCCATTGTAGTGTTCGTCGAGGCTGTAGATGCCCTGTGCCACGGACTCCGGAAAGCGCAGCAGGCGTGCGATGTCGGCGCCGCGCTGGCAGCGCGTGGCGATCAGCTCCTGCGCGATGTGCGGCCCATCGCGCAGAATCGTCATCACGGCGCGGAACCGTTCGGCCAGGCCCGCCTTCAGGCCCGTGTGCTTGAGGACGAATTTCAGCACTTGCGGCAGGCTGTCGCCCACCGTCTTGAACCCTTGCTTGAAAGACAAATCATCGGTCAGGTATAACTCGCAAATGCGCGCCGCATTGCTGCTGCAGCCCAGATCCTTGAGCAGCAGGGTGTAATACAGATTCCACAAGTCTTCATCCGGCATGCCCAGCTCACGCCCTAGGTGCATGCCTATCCAGCAGCAGCGGATGCAATGGCCTTCTGGCTGCCCCTCCGTGATGTCCAAGGCCTGGCTCAGGGCTGCGATCAGTTCGGAAAGCTGGATGCCGTCAACGGCCGGCGCGCTTGTGGATAAAATTGACATGGTAGAAATATAAGTTTCCGATTTACAATAATTTATATTCTACGCGAAGTCTTGCTTGGAGATGTTACGCGGCAACATCAATGGCCGCGCACGCGCCGCGCCGCAGCCGCTGGCAAACAACTTGCCATCCCATGATGTGGCACTACAACAACATCACGTGACAGTTCAAAAAAAGGAGAAACTGTCGTATTTTCCGCACTGAGCACCGGCCGCTGGCATGCCATGGCGCCGGCATGTTGACGCTGTCGCAGGGAAAACCATCGGTGGCCCAGCCATCTTTTGGGTTCGCGCAGGCCTGTCGGCACCCCACTATGCGCCCGTCAGATATTGACGACAAATACGATTTTATTCACTTATTCAGTCGAAATAAATATGAATAGTCTCGCCTGGGAAATGGCATGAATGCCAAAACTTTCCGTGCTAGCATGATTTTTCGTCTAGCGGACTAGCGCCAGCCTGGACCTTACGAATAACCTTGACCGACAGGAGCCGTTTCATGATGACACCGCATGCCAGCACAATACGCCACACCCTGATTGCCCTGGCAATCGCTGCCGCCTTTCCCCTGCAAGCGATGGCGCAGGACGGCATCCCGGCGCCAGCCGCCGACGCGCCTGCCGCCCCGGCAGCACAGGCCGGCCCTGGTCAGCTGGAAACGGTGATCGTGACGGCACAGCGGCGCGCGGAAAACATCAAGGACGTGCCCATGTCCATCGCCACCCTGAAAGGCGACAAGCTCGACACCCTGACGGCCGGCGGCGCCGACATCCGCTTCCTCAACAGCCGCTCGCCCAGCGTCTCGGTCGAGTCGGACTACGGCCGCACCTTTCCCCGCTTCTACATTCGCGGCCTGGGCAACACCGACTTCGACCTGAATGCCTCGCAGCCCGTGGGCCTGGTGATGGATGACGTGGTGCAGGAAAACGCCATGTTGAAAGGCTTTCCCGTGTTTGACGTGGACCAGGTCGAGGTACTGCGCGGCCCGCAAGGCACCTTGTTCGGGCGCAACTCGCCGGCCGGCGTAATCAAGTTCGATTCCGCCAAGCCTGTCTTCAAGACGGAAGGCTACCTGAGCGGCGGCTTCGGCAAGGATGGCATGAAGAACCTGGAAGGCGCCTACAACGTGCCCGTCAGCGACACCGTGGCCCTGCGCTTTTCCGGCCAGACCCAGCGCCGCGACGACCGCGTGCACAACCCGCGCCCCACCGGCACGCGCGACTTCGAAGGCTATGAAGACAGCGCCGCCCGCCTGCAGGTGCTGGTCAAGCCCACGCGCGACTTCAGCGCCCTGTTCAACGTGCACGCGCGCGACCTCGATGGCACGGCCACACTGTTCCGCGCCAACATCCTGAAACAGGGCACGAATGACCTGGTCGACAATTTCGATTATGGTTCCTACCCTACCGATGGCATCAACCGCCAGCACCTGAAGACCAAGGGTGGCAGCATGCGCCTGAAATGGGACTTGCCCGGCGTCACCCTGCATTCGATTACCGGCTACGAAAAACTCGATTTCTTCAGCCGCGCCGACGTCGACGGCGGCTATGGCGCCGTGTACGCCCCGCCAATGGGCCCCGGCTTCATCCCTTTCGTCGTGGAAACGGCCGACGTGATCCCCAAGCACAAGCAGATTTCGCAGGAATTTCGCGCCGAGTCGAGCGCCAAGGGCCCGCTGCAATGGATAGGCGGCTTGTTCTACTTCAAGGAAGATATCCAGATCGACAGCATCAGCTTTGACAGCCTGGCGCCCGGCAATCCGCAAAACAGCGCCTACGCCACGCAAAACCAGAGCTCGAAGTCGTATGCGGCCTTCGGCTCGCTCAACTACACGGTCTCGGATGCCCTGAAACTGCGCGCCGGCCTGCGCTACACGAGCGACAAGAAAGATTTCTCGGCCAAGCGGGTGGAAGCGACCACGGCCGGCCCGTTCAAGCTGGACGACACCTCGCACAACATCAGCTGGGACCTGAGCGGCACCTACGTGCTGACGCCGGAAACCAATGCTTACGCGCGCATCGCCACCGGCTACCGCGCGCCATCGATGCAGGGCCGCCTGAACGGCCTGGCCGACCGCCCCTCGTTTGCGGGCGCCGAGAAAGCGCTGTCCGTCGAAGCCGGCATCAAGCAAGACCTGTTCGACAAGCGCGCGCGCCTCAGCCTGGCCGTGTTCCAGTACCGTGTCAAAGACAAGCAACTGACAGCCGGCAGCGGCGCCGTGAACATGAACCAGCTGATCAACGCCGACAAGGCCACGGGCCGGGGCGTGGAACTCGATTTCCAGGCTAACCTCAGCGATTCGCTCAGCATGACCCTCGGTGGCAGCTACAACCATACGGAGATCCAGGACAAGAAACTGTTCGTGCAAAGCTGCGGCAACGCACTGAACAACCCGGCCAGCGGCTGCACCGTCACCGACCCCGTCGGCCCGTTCAAGGGCACGGCCTATATCGACGGCAACCCGCTACCGCGCGCGCCGGAATGGCAAACCAACTTCACCCTGAAATACAGCATTCCCCTCGCCAACGGCGAGTTCTACGCCTACACGGACTGGGCCTATCGCACCAGCTACAACTTCTTCCTGTATGAAGCAAAGGAATACAAGGCCAAGGAACTGCTCGAAGGCGGCTTGCGCGTCGGCTACAAATGGGACAAATACGAACTCTCCGCGTATGGCCGCAACATCACCAACCAAATCCAGTCACTGGGCGCCATCGACTTCGACAATCTGACGGGCATCATCAACGAACCGCGCACGTATGGGGTGCAGTTCAAGGCGACGTTTTGATGGGTAAATGCTGGCGAAGACCAGGCAGCGAAGATGCCGTTCGATGCAAACCGACCGGCATTTCCCCCTGTTCACGGGCAGGGGTCGTTCATGGCCAGGCAGGCCGGAAATGAAGTCGCAAAGGGCGTCATCAACAAGGCCTTTGTTTGTTGCAGCGAGCGTTCGCGACATAGCAGCGCTTCGCGCCCAGCCGCGCTCAAGCCCAATAGCCGATAAAAATCCTGACTGTTGGCTACCGGAAAAATCAGGCTGGCAAACAGGCCCAGATTTTCCCGTCCCACCGAAGCGCCGAGCGCACGCGCCGAGCAATCGGCTATCGCCTCCGAACCGATCTTCAGCATGCCATGGGAAAGTTCATGCGCCAACAAAAAGAACATTTCATCGGCCAGGCATTGCGCCATCCTATCTGCGGATTTTTCCGCTGCCGCCACCGTCGCTGCGACATCATCTGCCGTTGACGCCCTTTTGAGCAATTCCGGCCTCACGTTTTTTTTTAGGTTTTCATTCAAGCTCAGCCGATAGTGCCGGCTGACTGCACAAAAAACCAATGCGGCACGTGGCACAGTCGGGGAAATGTACAGCGTACGTGCATTGGCCTGCGCCTCGGCATTGAACCAGCCTCTGGGGTCGCGCTGCATCGATTCCGCGACACTGGTGGAATTACGGTCGAACTTAACGGTGAGCGGACTCGCGTCTGGTCGCGTCTGCAAGATCAATCGTTGCACTGCCTGCACATTGCTCTGTACCTGCCGTTGCAAGTAAGCAGCCAGAGGGATCTTGTCGTCATCAACATTGCCGAAGCGAAAAGCCTGGCCCAGCATGACAAAGTGCATTTCCCCCTCGGTGACCTGCAAAGGCAAGTTCATTGCCGCGTCAGCCGCCTTGTCGAATGTCGATTTCTGTGCCTTGGAGTTGCTATCGGAAGGCAGCGAAGCACTAGTCGTATTGATGGCAAGGCCAGTCGGCACACAGCCGGTGATCTGTACACGGACAACCGCATCCAGATACGCGGCAGCCTCGCGCTGGCGCTCGCCAAATACACGCGCCACGCTCTGCGCCGGGCCATCGTTCCACCGGCTGCAGCCGTAGCTGCGGGCGATTTCATTGCCTGAACCGACGTCGTCGAGCAAGGCAAAGAACGCCGCGCCCAGCACGCTGTGGTCTACCGCGGGCATTTGTGCCAGCAACTGCGACGGCAGTATCGGCTTGCCATGCTGGGCCAGTGCGTTCACGCGCAGCAAAACGGTACGTTTGCGCAAAGTAGCACCGAGCGCAGCTTCGATCTCGTCCAGCCTGCTCACCACGGCATCGATGCGCGTCAGCATGCTGTGCGTGTCGGACGGCCCGGGCGCCACCGAGCGGCATGCGCATAGCGCGCAAGCCAGCGCCAGCGGCAGGCAGCGCGCGTACAGGTTCATCAGTGGTCCACACCAGTGATTAGAATCGGCTGGTCGACGTCGACGAGCTCCAGGCGCTGGATACCCCCGGCACCGGATGAAGCGATGCGTAACTCTTTTGATTTGACGCAGACATTCAATGGCTCGGGAAACTTGGCGCTCAACACATAGGCGGTATTGGACTGGTTGTCCCCGAAGCTCAGTTTGCCTTTGACCATATCGCGCACCGATGCCTCGACACCAATCTTGCTGAGATCGTCACGCTTGATTTCGTAAGCGGCATTGTCGGCGCGCAGCGCCTCGCGTACCAGATAATATCGAACGCCGGGTTCAATACGATAGTGCTTGGTATTGGAAAACCAGTTGATAGCCTCGGCTTCAGGCTGTCCTTCGACGACCATCAGCGTGGGCGCCTCGTACTTGCTGCTCACCCACAGCTTGTTGGCGGCGTTGGCGCTCACTTGCGCATCCCAGCCGGTGGACTTGGTCAGGGTTGCCAACGTCGACATTAACAGGCCAACATTGAAACTCGTGCTGGCCGTATATTGTGGGAATCCTGCCGGATGCGGACCGCTGGGTTTGATGGTGTCCACCATGCCGATCTGGAACGACGTGCCGGCCTGGTCGACAGAAAAGATACTACCGGCGGCCATCCAGGTGCTGGGCACTGGCAGGCACTGGAAGCCGATTTTCGGCGGAGTGATGACGACCGGCTCGACTGTCTTCGGTTTCGTGTTGCAGCCGGCCGACAATATCGAGAACAGCAGCATTGTAGCGATGCCGTATTGCTGATGGGTTGGACGCATGATGGAAACCTCCCGGTGGTGGATGGACCATGGATCAGCCGGCAGCGCTGCCGGCTGATCCATGGTCAGCTATCCATGAACGCCTAGTGTGATAAATATCAATCAAACGCTGGCATGACGCGCGAAGATGGAGGCTCCGACCTGCAGGAGGCTATATGTTGACATGGCGCTTGATGACATCCGCTTGCATGGCTTGCATGGCGGCCCTGCCGGTGCAAGCCGCCCCGGACGCGCCGCCATCGTGGGCGTTGCATAACAAGGGGGGCCTGATCCCGGTGGATCTGGATCAGATGCAGAGCTACCGCATTCAAGCTGTCGTCGGGCAGGATATCGGCCTGCCCGGGCCAACGTCGGCGACGACGACGGCGCGCAAGGTCGTCAATGTAGCAATCTTCGATACAGGCCTCGATGCCAGGCATCCCGCCTTTGCCGGACTGCTTGCCCGAACTGACACAAGCACACCACGCATGGCCGCGTCCGGTGATAGTCCTGGCTACAGCGATACCGATGGCAGCGGCACGCATCTGGCCGGCATTGTCGCATCGGTCTCGCAAGACATTGTCATCATCCCGATGCAGATATTGCAGCGCGCAAGCAATGCGCCAGTCAAACCTCATCTTATTGATACCGTGTCGGAGCGGATGAGCGTGGATGTCGTGACCATGCAAGAATTGTCTCAGCGCGTGGCTGCAGCCATTCGCAGCCTTGCGGACAGGCCGGTACAGCTAATACTGCTACCCTTCGGCTGGCCACGCACCGCCGCCACCGACCCGGTCGCGGCGGCAATTGCCGACGCGCAGGCACGTGGCGTCCTGGTCGTCGCGGCGTCGGGAAATGATGCATCGACCACGCTGCCCATTCCCTGCCAGTTAAGCGGCGTCATTTGTGTCGCCGCCAGCCGGCCCGATGGCGCCATCGCCAGTTTTTCGAATTTTGGCCCTGGCGTAGATATCGCAGCGCCAGGTGTCGAGATACCGGGGCCGATACCAGTTGGCCGAAGATCGGTCCGGCAACCGGGATATGCCTACGACAACAGGTCGGGCACTTCCCAGGCCGCAGCCATGGTCGCCGACGCCGCCGCCCTCTTGCTGTCGCGAGGCATCCCAGCGGCAGACATTTATCCCCGCTTGGTACTGGGCGCCCGGCCCGTGCTGCCTGAAACCCGACTCATCGAAGGGCCCGTCAACACCAGCGGCCATGCCGTCGACAGCCTGGATCAGCATGACATGCCGCTGCGATCCGGCCAGCTGGATATCGCTGCCGCCTTGGCGTTGCCCGCGCGGGCCTTGATAATGCCGGCGAACAAAGAAGTCAAGGCCATCGCATGGGACGGCGTCGCAAAGACCGTCGCGCTGGAGCTCGCACTGAAAAACGTCTGGAAATCGAGCCCTGCCGCGCGCTTCGCGATCACTATCCGGCCCTCCGGCGCCGATACGGTACTACCATCGGCCACCATCGACCGCGTATCCTTCAACGGCAACTGGCCGGCACAACAGGAAAAAAGCTTCGCTATCCACTTGCGACTGCCCGACCCGGCGCGTACCGGCCTTCCCATTCCGTCCGACCTCACCTACACGGTAACAGTCAGCATCAATGGCGTCGCACAGCCTGCATTCGACATCGGCGCCACGCTATACCGGTATGTCAGCAAGACGATGAGGGGGCAGCACATCACAAGCTACCCGATCAGCGGCAGCCTGGAAGCAGGCATGCACTTGCGCAGGGTCGAGCAATCCGACCTTGATCGCAGGCCACACAGCTACCTGGCCATGGGGCCAGATCCAGCCAATCCGCGCGCAATCCGGCTTGCCCTGGCCACATCGAACAATGGAAAATTAGCGCTATCCGCACCGACCAGTATTGCAATCAATGGTTTGCTGGAGCACTGCCACGTACAACAACACAACAAGCTCGATATCAACTTCGACGGCAAAAGCGAATACATCCTCCTGCTCGCCGAAGACAGGCCTGCCAGCCCCGCCGAATCACCACCCGATCCGCAAACCGCCCATTTGCTGATCCTTGACGAGCAGATGCGCCTGCTAGCTTATCAAAAGATTCAGGATGAGCGTTTTACCACGCCAATGCAAGTTCGCTGGATGAGACTGGGAAATGTCATGCGACCCGCGTGGACTAGCGAGGGCGAGCAGTTGGGCCCGGTGTACGGCCCCATCGACCTGCTGGGTCAGCCCCGTCCCGCCAAGCCGGTCAAAGGCCCCATCAGCCGCAATTTGTATTATCTCGACAACACCTTTCGCGTCGCGCATCTGCCGCTGGATGCAACACTGCACTTGTTCCCAATTTATTTTGAGGAAACTCATACAGGGCAAATACCGTTGTTGTTTACGGAACAGCAAACTCCATGCACATCGAGTTTTTGTTCTGGCGTGATGCAACTGGCTATGCTCGAAGATGGGAAATTCCAGCGCGACAAGCGCATGAACATTAGCAAATTTTGCTTTTTTTCGGACACATTGAACGGCCCTTTACTCGATCCCGCGCCAGGTGGCCACTTTGCCGGCTTGCATTGGTATGCCAGGGATGCGCACCACCTGTTGAGACTCAGCTTTTTCAACCAGCGTACGCGCCATATCGACCAGAATATGATCGCTCCCACGCGCGCCGCACTTGATATCGCAATCGCCGTAACCGGAGCATTTCAATCTGAGCGGCAGTCCGCTGCCTTTGTCAACACGGTACACGAGCTGCAATACCATGATTTCAAGACCGGCCAAATCGCGACAAGCCGACTCAATGCGTACTCATTCCAGGGAGATCACCGCTATCTGCCGCGACAATTTCCCATCGTCATACGCGATATATCAAAACACGCAGAAGGCCGCCCCGCCTTGCTGATCGCTGCAGGGCAGGGCGAATATCGCATAGCCCTGCCCGCCATGACGCAAGCTGGGAAAGGCAATCACATCATCAGCCCGGCTCGCTGGCACTTGCGCAACAGCACCGACTGCAAGGCGTTGGAAGAGCCTGTCTTCCTGTCGACACAGTCCATATATGCACTGGATTTTTTCTGTGGCGACAGTATATTGAGGATCGCCTTCGCCGACTGAGCCGGTCCACTTGTCACCATGCCTTGCAGTGTCCGCCTGCAGAAGATGGTGTAACGGCTATCTCTTGTGCTAGAATCTCGCCGCGCTGCCCGGATGGTGAAACTGGTAGACACTGGAGACTTAAAATCTCCCGCCTGTAAGGGCGTGCCGGTTCGATTCCGGCTCCGGGCACCAGCGCGCATGCCACTTCCAGAGATAGTACTCACTACTCTTCTGACGCTCTCCAGTTCCGCAAAACTGTCTTTATTCCGCAAAAAATCTCCAGCCGCTATATTTCAGGTTTCACAAGTTGCCTCGGCGATGGCACACATACTGTCCCGTCATGATCGTTATTGCCACGCTATCGGCACCGTCATTGAGCTCGTTTCCCGCATCCGGGCTCACCTGTCGGCTGACATTTTTGCAACAACATCCGTCGCTCCTCTAGCTTCGCCGCGACTTCCTACTGATATAATACTTGCAATGAAGTAAGACTTCGAAATGTGCGCCTCAAGGCTCCCGCAACCGTCTGTGTACCGCTAGTCCAGCCCATGAGCTCCCTTTTCGACCACGAGATCATCAAACAGCTGCACAGCGGTGGCCGCTCGCGGGTGTATCGCGCCAGGGCTACTGATGGCACCGCACTGATCGTCAAGAAGCCCAATCAGCAGTTCCCTTCCTTTCAGCAACTGGCACAATTCAAGCGCGAGTATGCGATCGCGCGCCGCTGCCGCCATCCTGGCGTGGTGCATCCGCTTGCGCTGCAGCTGCACGGCGGGAGCTGGACGATGATCCAGGAAGATAGCGGCGGCCAGGCGCTCGACCAGATTCTGCGCGCGCAGGTGGCGGCGCGCAGCACGCCGGCGCAACCCGCGTTGGCGCTGGACGATTTTTTCGACATCGCGCTGCAGCTGTGCGCTGCGCTGGAGGAAGTCCATCGTCATGGCGTGATCCACAAGGACATCAATCCATCCAATCTGGTGTGGAATGCCGACCGGCGTCTGCTGCAGCTGATCGATTTCGGCATTGCCTGTGAACTGCCATACGAAAGCCATGGCATCGTCAATCTCCAGTCACTGGAAGGTACGCTGCGCTACATGGCGCCGGAACAGACCGGGCGCATGAATCGGCGGGTCGACTGGCGCGCCGATTTCTATGCGCTCGGCGCCACCTTGTACGAACTGCTGACCGGCCAGGCGCCATTCGAGGCGAGCGACGAGATGGAACTCGTGCATTGCCACATTGCCCGCAGTCCCGACTGGTCGCATCCGGCGCTCGCAGGCTTGCCTGGCCAGCTGCTGGCTATCATCCAGCGCCTGCTGGAAAAAAATGCCGATCAACGCTACCAGAGCTTGCAAGGCCTGCGCAGCGACCTCGCAGCGTGCCGCGCAGACAAGCCAGAGCAGGCGCTCAAGCTGTCCGAGCATAACGGCCGCTTCCTTGTGCCACAAACGCTGCATGGGCGCGAAGATGCCATCGCCGTGCTGCTGGCGGCGTTTGAGCGCAGTGCGGCCGGTACCTGCGAAATGCTGCTGGTAGCGGGCCACTCGGGCATAGGCAAGTCGGCGGTCGTCAACGAGGTGCAGAAACCGATCATCGCCCGGCGTGGCTGTTTCCTGTCTGGCAAGTTTGACCAGCTGCAGCGCGACGTGCCCTATGCCTCTCTGATCCAGGCTTTCCAGGGGCTGGTGCGCCAGCTGCTGGGCCAGCCCGAAGAATCGCTGCGGCAATGGTCTGGAAAACTGCACGACGCCCTGGGCAGTGGCATTGGCGTGCTGGTCGAACTGATTCCCCAACTGGCATTGATCGTCGGCCCCACCGAGGCGATGCCCGCGTCCGCGCCAGTACAGGCCCAGCTCCGCCTGGACCGGCTTTTCCCCCGCTTCGTCGAGGTCTTCGCCTGCGCCGGGCATCCGCTGGTGCTGTTCCTGGACGACCTGCAATGGGCCGATGCGGGCACGCTGCGGATGATCGAACTGCTCATGCTCTCCTGCGACAAGTGCTGCCTGCTGTTCATCGGTGCGTACCGCGACAACGAAGTGGGCGCCACCCATCCTCTCGTCGCGCTGCGCGACAAGCTGCGCGCGCGCGCGGTGCGCCTGTCCACGCTGTTACTCCCCCCCCTGAGCGAGCCGCAGGTTGCACAAATGGTGTCGGCCACCGTGCGCGTGGCGGCACCTGACTGCGCACCCCTGACCCGCATTTGCTACCGCAAGACGGCCGGCAATCCATTTTTCCTCAGCCAGTTTCTGGCCTCGCTCAATGAGACGGGCCATTTGCGCTACCGGACCGTCGACGATTGCTGGGACTGGGACCTGCCCGCGATACAACAGGTCAAATATACCGACAACGTGGTCGAGATACTGCTGGAGAAAATCCGCCGCCTGCCCACGGCAACGCAGCACCTGCTGCAACTGGCCGCCTCCAGCGGCAACCGCTTCACGCTCGACACGCTTGCGCTGGCAGTGGACCGGGCACCCCGGCACACGCAGCAAGCCTTGTGGCCGGCCCTCCATGCAGGACTGATCCAGCCGCTCGACGAACGTTATAAATACGTCAATGGCGACACCCGCGCTGGCCAAAGCGGTGTCAATTATCGATTCCTGCACGACCGCGTGCAGCAGGCAGCCTATCTGGTCGCCGATGCTGGTACCCGCGCTGCCAACCATCTTCGCATCGGCCGCCTGCTCCTGCGGCATGCGACGCCGGAGCGGCAAGACGGGACACTGTTTGAAATCGTCGAACAGCTCAACGCCGGCCGTGCGCTGCTCGACGATGCGGGCGAACGCGCGCAGTTGGCGACGCTTAATCTCCAGGCCGGCGTCAAGGCACGACGCTCTGCCGCGTTCCAGGCCACGCTGGAGCACATGCGAATCGGTCTCGGCCTGTTGCCGGCAGAGGCGTGGAGCGTCCACGCCGACCTCTGGCTCGACCTGCAGCTCGGCGCGGCCGAAGCGGCTTACCTGTGCGGCCAGTTCGATGCCGCCGAGGCGATCTATCCGCTGGTGCGCGCCCGCGCCTTGAACCCGCTACTGCAGGTACGCTGCATTGCCATCCAGGCCCACCAGTATCAATTGCAGGGCCGCCTGCTCGATGCCATCGCCGTGCAGCGCGAAGGCCTGGCGCAGCTGAACTTCGCCATTCCGCACGATGTCACGCACATGAAAGCGCGCTTTGACGATATCCTCGCCGACATCGGGCGCCTGCATGGCGCACAGGCGCCCGACACGTTGCTGGCGGCAGGCGAAATGTGCGAGCCGGACGCAGTGGCCGCGATGCAGATGATGCAGGGCCTGTGGATGGCCAGCTATTACGCCGGCCAGCAGGATCTCAGCGCGCTGATGGTGGTATCGATGACGCGGCTATCCATGCAACGGGGGAACAGCGATTTCAGCGCCGTCGCCTATGTCGGCTACGCGATGATGCTTGCGCTGTACGGCGGCGACGTCGCGCGCGGCTACGACTTCGGCGCGATGGCGATGGCGCTGGCCAGGCGGCGTGCCAATCTGCAGACGCGCACTCTCACGGGCCTGATGTTCGGTGCCCTCATCAGCCACTGGACGCAGCCCCTGCGCAGCTCCGATGCCCTGTACGAAGAAGCCTTTGGCTGGGCACTGGAAATCGCCGATTTTGTGCAGGTCGGCGTGGTGGCGGCCGTGCGCGCCACCGACCGGATCATCCTCGGCGACTACCTGCCGCACCTGATGCACGACATCGAGCACGACCTGGCGCTGATGCGCGCCAACGGCCAGCAGGCGATGGCCGATTGCTGCGTCGCCGCGGCAATCCAGCCAATCAAATGCCTGATGGGTCTCCTGCCCCGTCACGACAGCTACGATGATACGACGTTCAGCGAGGCGCGTTTCCTCGAACACTATGGCGACTCGAAGCTGTACCGCGCCTACTATTTGCAAGGAAAAATCCGTAACGCCTACCTGTTCGACGGCGCCGACGCCGAGCAGTTGGCCGGCCAGCTCGGCATCGTCACCCAGATCATGCGCGGCCAGGCCAAGGTTGCCGAGTCGAGCTTCTACGCCGCGCTGATACGGATCCGCGCCTTGCGGCGCGACCCGGCGCGACCCGATGCGGGCGATGTGCTGGTCGTGATCGACGCACTGCAGGCGAGCCTTGCCGGCTGGGCCAGTGAGGGCTCGGACAATAGCGGCGCCAAACATCTGCTGGTGATGGCCGAGATGGCACGCTACCGGGAAGACCTGCAGCTGGCCACGCGCCACTACCGGCAGGCGATCGACGCCGCCGGCCTGGCAGGCTACGTCAACGTGCAAGCGCTGGGCAATGAGCTGTGCGGCGAATGCTGGTCCGAGCTGGGACACGCGCGTGTGGCCGCCGTCTTCATCCAGGACGCCATCGCGCATTACGGCCAGTGGGGCGCAGAGGGCAAGGTGACACAACTGCGGGAGCGCCACGCTGCGCTGCTGTCAAGGATGGATGGCCGCGCCACGCTGTCGCATGTGGGGCCCCACACGCACGGCAGTTCGGCGCTCGACCTGGTGTCGCTGCTGAAAGCGGCACAGATCCTGTCGAACGAAGTCGGCTTGCGCAATGTGCTGACGCGCCTGATTTCCATCGTGTGCGAAAACGCTGGCGGGCAGATAGCGCGCCTGCTGCTACTGTCCGAAGGCAGCTACCAGCTGGAGGCCAATATCGATGGCGATGGCGTCACCGTCCTGCAAGCGCGCCGGCTCGACCTGAACGCCGTCAGCGACCCG
The DNA here is from genome assembly GCF_051380895.1 of Janthinobacterium breve. Taxonomy (NCBI): domain Bacteria; kingdom Pseudomonadati; phylum Pseudomonadota; class Betaproteobacteria; order Burkholderiales; family Oxalobacteraceae; genus Janthinobacterium; species Janthinobacterium breve. Next base: position 156,170 of record NZ_JBNYXY010000012.1, read on the forward strand.
CAGTTCCCGCTGTCGCTGCTTCGCTACGTGATCCGCACTGGCGCAGAGGTGATCGAAGACAGCATCACGGGCGTCTCGCGCTTTGCCGCCGACCCCTACGTGCAGCTGCAGCGGCCGCGTGCCGTCATGTGCCTGCCGATCCGGCACGGCGGACAGATCGACGGCATCCTGTACTTCGAGAACCGGCTTGCAGAAGCCTCTTTCACTCAGGAGCGCGTCGCGTTCCTGCGCATGCTCGGTGTACAGGCGATGATCTCGATCTCCAGCGCCAGGCTGCATGACAGCCTGGAGCGACGCGTTGCCGAACGCACGGAACAGCTGGAAGACGCCAACCGCAAACTGGCAACCTTGTCCATCACCGACGGCCTGACCGGCCTGGCGAACCGGCGCCATTTCGACGACGTGCTGCGCACCGAATGTGCACGTGCCACGCGCGTCGGCCAGCCGCTGGCCGTCATCATGCTCGATGTCGACTACTTCAAGCTATTTAACGACCGTCACGGCCACCAGGCCGGAGATGCATGCCTGATCCGGGTCGCGCAGGCGCTGGCGACCGGCATGCGGCGCGCGGGCGACCTGACGGCGCGCTACGGCGGCGAAGAGTTTTCAATCGTGCTGCCGAACACTGGCGCAGACGAGGCGCGCCAGATCGGCGAAGCGCTACGGCGCGCCATCGCAGAGCTGAACATCCCCCATGCGAGTACGGATGCAGCACAGGTGACGATCAGCGTCGGCATCGCGGTCCAGTCGGCGCCGGGCGCCGCCGATCCCGACGCCCTGCTGCGCCTGGCCGATGCCGCGCTATACCAGGCCAAGGATGCGGGGCGCAATTACGTAGTGCTGAGGATTCTACCGCCTGACTGCCCAACATGAGCACGCGCCATTTTTCACGGCGCGGGGCGGCGCCTCACTCGCTACCATGACTATTATCGCGCGCCTGCTCCTGTGCCTTTTCGTGCGACGCCAATCCGTTGAAGAACAGGTTGAGCAGCACGGCGACGATGGCGGCCAGCAGGATGCCGCTGTGCAGCAGGGGCGACAGGGCCTTGGGCATGTGCTGCGCGTATTGCTCGGCCACCAGCGGCAGCATGCCGAAGCCGATTGACAGGGCCACGATGAACAGGTTGTTGCGGTTGCTCTTGTAGTCGACGCCGGCCAGGATGCGGATGCCGGTGGCGGCGACCATGCCGAACATCACCAGCCCTGCTCCGCCCAGCACGAACGCCGGCACGGCTTCGGCCGTCTGCGCGATCTTTGGAATCACCCCCATGACCAGCAGGATGAGGCCGGCCGCTACGCATACCCAGCGGCTGCGCACGCCCGTCACGCCCACCAGGCCCACGTTTTGCGAGAACGAGGTGTACGGGAAGGTATTGAAGATGCCGCCGATCAGCGTGCCCAGGCCATCGACGCGCAAGCCGCGACTGATGTCGTCCTGCGTGATGCGCTTGTCCGTCATTTCGCCCAGCGCCAAAAACATGCCCAGCGATTCGATCATGACGACAATCATCACCAGGCTCATGGTCACGATGGCAACCACGTCGAAGGTCGGCATGCCGAACTGGAACGGTGTGACGATGGCAAAGGCCTTGGCGCTGGCCACCTTGGCGAAATCGGCCTTGCCCAGTGCAAACGACAGGGCCGTGCCGGCGATAATGCCGGTCAATACCGCAATATTCGCCAGGAAACCCCGGCCATACTTGGCCACCAGCAAGATGACGGCCAGCACGAAGAAGGCTATGCCCATGCTATCCAGCGCGCCATAGCCGGGGTTGGCGATCAGGGGCACAGGACCGGACGGCGCCGGCAAGCCGGCCGCCGTGGCGGCAGCGGCCATCTTGAGGAAGGCGGGATCGGCAATTTGCGCCATGGCAGGCGGCCCGCCCATGGCCCAGTTCACGCCCACGCGCATCAGCGACACGCCGATCACTACGATGATGCTGCCGGTGACCACGGGCGGAAACAGGCCCAGCAGGCGGCTGATGAAAGGCGCGATCAGCATGGAAACGACGCCGGCGCCGATCACCGCGCCAAAGATGCCGGTGATGCCCAGGGCCGGGTTGTTCGCCATGGCCAGCATGGGACTGACGGCGGCAAAGGTCACGCCCATCATCACGGGCAAGCGGATGCCGAAGTATTTGCCTATCCCCAGCGATTGGATCAGCGTCACCAGGCCGCAGCAGAACAGGTCGGCACTGATCAGTGCCGCCACCTGCTCGGGCGGCAGCTTGAGGGCACGCCCGACGATCAGCGGCACGGCGATGGCGCCCGCATACATGACTAGCACATGCTGCAAGCCCAGGGTGAACAGCTTGCCGGCAGGCAGGATTTCATCGACGGGCGATGGCGCTGCAGGCGTCGTGCCGGGAACGCTGCGGTGGATGGATTTCAGATGGGGAGTGGCCATTTACGCTCCATTTCCTGGGTTACCGCAGCCCGGATGGGCGCAGGTGAAAGGGAAAAGCAAGAGAGAAACGGGACGACAGGAACACAACGGCGACGGATCAAGCATGCGAAGCTCCTTGGATGGGACGACTCCCACAAGCCATGCACGCTTCGTGCCAGCGACGATTGTATACAGGAATTGTGTCGAAATACCATCGCGTTCGTCAAAAATCGGGCGCCCGCCACGCTGCGCTGCACTGTTTTCTGGCGCGCCAGCACGCGGCCGCACCAGAAGGCAGCAAGGCAGCAAGGCAGCAAGGCAGGCAGCATCAGGACCGGGCAGGACGAAACGCCACCAGGCGCTCGCGTCCAGCGATCATGCGCGGCGCACGCCAGCCGCAAGCCAACTGCACACTGGCCGCCAAGCAGGCGCCAACGTTGTTAAGCACCGGTCTGCGCTAGCTGCCGGCACAGCCATCCATCAGCGCTTCCAGCTGCCGCACATAGGCCGTACGCAACTGCTCGCGCACCAGCAAGGCTTGCACTTGCGCAAAAATGCCGTGCTGCGGCACGGCTGGCAAGAGGGGCGCAGCAGGGAGAACGGCGATACAGGGCACGGCAATGGGCAGCCTTTCCGCTGCGGCTTCCCGCCTTGGTCCGCCTGCCGCGCACCCCCCCAGCAGACAAACCAGCAGGCAGGCCAGTGAACAGTTCAGTAAGCAAGCCCAAGCCCGCAAGCAGACCCAGACCGGCAGCGACGCGGACGCACTCGTCAATGCCGCGCTCATGGCGTACCGCCAGCGGCGCTTCCGGCCGTTTCACGGGCGATCAGCGCCTCGGCCGCGCGGCACGCATCGCCTTCGGGCTGCAACGCCAGGATGCGCGCCGCTGCCGCTTGTGCGTCGGCCTGACCAGCCTGCGCTGTGGCCAGAGCCTGCAGGACCCGCGCCGACCGTCGTACGCCCTCCTCGCCCAGCGCATTCAGCGCCTGGTCCTGGCGCCGCAATACGCCTTGCACCTCCAGCACTTGTGCCGCGCAGCTGGCCCGGCCCGCCTCGCGTCCCCAGCGCTGGGCACAAAACACGGCAGCCCCCAGCAACAGCAGCATGGCCAGGATGCTCAACGGCGGCTTCATGCCAGCACCTTGCGCGCCGCCTGGTACAGGGCCAGGCGCTCGGCTAGGCCGTTCACGCCGCCGTTGATGCGGCGCGTCACCCTTTCCTGGTCGCCCGCATCGGCCAGGCGGTTCAAGCCGCGCGATTGCCAGAACCAGCCCGCCGAGCGACAAGCGGCAGCCGCCTGTTCCAGCAACTGCGGCGCTGCCAGCAAATCCAGGCCCAGCGCCACGCCGCACGCAGCATAATTCGCGCGCCCTGTCACCTGCAACAAGCCACGCCCCTTGAAGCGCACGCCGTCACCCGCGACCACATTGCCCAGGTCGGCGCGCCCTTCATAGGCAGCGCCGCTGGCCAGCTCGCGCACATGGCGCAACTGTCCCGATTCGTGGCCCACCTGCGCCAGGAACGACGCCTGGCGCAGCGGTGTGTCAATGCCGAACTCGGCCATCGCCGCATTCAAGGGGGTCAGGAACAGCGTAGCGCGACGGCCGGCCAAGGGCATGATCTGCATCAATTGCGCGCCTGTCACAGCATGCCCCGCACATCCTTGACGGTCGCCGCCGCGTCAACCGCCAGTTCACCGATATCCTTGCCGCGCCGCTTGTCGAACCAACGCACGCAAGCCCCCAGTACCCACCAGGCGGGCAAACCAGCCGCCACCATCAGCGGCGCGGCGATGAATAAAAAACCCGTGGCCGGGTCGCCGCCATACAGGCCCGCCACGGTCTTCGCGCTGTCAAACAGGCTGGGCCACCAGGACAACACGGCGGCCACCAGCACGGGACCGAGAAAGGTGGAAATGATGATACTGGAACAAAAACGGATAAATGCCTCCTTGGTCGATTGGGGCCACATGAACATGAAGCCCAGCGACGTGGCGGCCGCGCCAGCCAGCACGGGCACGCCAAACAGTTTGATCAATGCGCCGCCGGCGGCGGTGGTTTCGAGGGCCATGATTGCCTTTCAGGTGGTGGAAATGAAAAAACCCGCCGAAGCGGGTTTAAGCTGGACAACTGTTTTGCTACACGGCCTTGACCATCACATAAGCCCGGCCGTCCGGCTCAATCGAGATCACGCGGCCGACAGCGTGCATGTACTGCTTCATGGTGAGGTCGTCCTCGTGCACGGAGATGCCCTGAATACCAGTACCATCCTGCATCGGCACGATGTAATCGCCTGGCTGTGCGCCCTGCACGTTGACCGGCACGCGGCCGGCGATGGCGATGCGGTCAACCTTCTGGCGCTCGACTTCCAGCGCCGCGTCGAAGGTGGCCATGGCCTCGGCGTCCTGCTGCACGACGATGTTGTGGGCGGCCAGCGCGGCGGTGTAGGTGGCCTGCTTTTCCGCCCATTCGTCATCGGTGTCGCCGGGTTCGGTGACCACGTTCTCGTATTCCGGTGGATTAGCGCCGGGCACTGGCCGCTGTGTGACCACATCTACGCGGTGCTCGGGCTGGGTCGGCACTGCTCCAGCCTGGGGCGATGGGCGCGATCCCACATCGCTGGCCCAGGAATCGCCACCGACAAATGAGGGAGCGGTCGATTTGATCGAAAACATGACGGCATCGGCCCACTGGTCAGTGACTTTATTGTCAGCGGTGATGCCTACAAGTTGCCCTGGGGCGACGACGCCACATGCGGGGCTTTTGAAAATGTACTCGGCATAGTCGTTGCCGCTTGTGTTTACTGTCCCGACACAGTTTACGCTACGCCCTGTAGATGCCGAGCCAACATACAGCACAGAGGCTATTGTTCCCCACCCGCCAGCACCGTTAGACGCCCGGATTCCAACACTGGGCTGTGCAGCACCATCACGTCCTATGTAAACAATCTCCGCATTCTCAACAGAACCAGAAGGGCCGGAAATATTATGGTGTAATAGGGAAGCATCATTGCTGCCTGCTTTTAACAGAGGCATGTAGACTTGGCCATTGCCTTTAATACCAAGCAAATCAACGGACCATGTATTAGACCCTGTGTCGTACGCTTTTACGGATAATCGATACCCTTCTTTTTGCATCGAGCCAGTACCAGATGAGGCCAATAACCCAAAGCACCCAGTATAAGCAAAACCGCCTATACCGCCAACACCAAGCCTTAGCACCTCCTTACCTACCCCTGGGGATAGCTCACTTACTAAAGCTCCTGCGGACAGGAATGATGTCGTAATACCCCCGTCACCAGCCCCGACGGCTTTGTTAAATAGTGTACCAGCGCCAGGACTTGGAAAATCATACCAACGTGGGGCCACATACCCGGCTGCTCCCACCGTTTCCGCAGTGTTAAATACCAGGGTTCCCGTCACAGCAGAAGTTTCCGCAGGGGATGAGAACGTTGTAGCACCACTTCCTAGCAGGTCAAACGAGCAGCGGCAGTATGCCCCTGGCCCTAAATATGCATATACGTTGTATGCGCCATCGCCCAGAAGAGTAACTAAAAAGCTAGTTTGCTCGGAGCGCCGGCCGTTGGCATGCCATTCAACTTTCAGGCCGTCCTGCCCATGAATAACAATGTTTACTTCGGTACTCTGCCATACGCCTCCGGAAAAGAATGTCTGTACCCCACTAATTCGCAAAGATGCGTAGGTACCTACAGGAATCTGCGCTACAAGAAGGCACCGCGCTCCTCCGCCGTTCTGCAGGTAATCATACCCATACTTGGCCGTACCTCCAGCACCGAGCGGCTTATCTGACCGGATCGGAATAGCCGGATCAATCCATGCCGGATTCATATAACCATTCGACCCGCCAAGTGGCGACAGCCCCACAGCTGGCGCATACGACGCCACCACGGCGCCCCGTCCAGCCAGCTCGTTCAAGCGCTGAATCGTATCCTTCTGACCATAGTAAAAAAAATCACCCATTACAGCTCCTCAATTTCAATGTTGGTGGCATAAGCCTGGAAAGATGGTGTGGTGATGGCGGCCAGATTGGCCAGGCGCCCATACACCTGGTGCGCCTGTTCCAGCTCGACATCATCGCTGTCCGGATACAGGCTGACGAAAAGCGGGCGCGACAGGCCGTTGCCGCGCACGATGCGCCACAACTCGGCCCGGTCCAGCGGCGTCATATGATCGAGCGCCAGCGACAGCTTGCGGTACATCACGCCGCGCTCCACCTTTTGTTCGCCAGCACCGTTGCGGTACTGGCTGCTGGTATCAACTGTCGCGATACCAGCGCCATACGCAGCATTTTGTTCGGGACTCCAGTAAGCCCCTGCGACCAGCCGCGCGGCCTCGATATAGCCGGCAGGATTGTCCGGGTCGGCCAGGTCGATCACCAGCTTCCTGATGCTGCGCATCTGGAACCAGCACCGCGCATACGTACCGCCGCCGTAACTGTAGGCATTCAAGCCCAGCGGCAATGCGCCCCAGTCCCACATGCCCAGCCGCGCATACTCGCACGCCGGCATGACGCCACTATCGATGGCTGGCACAGTATCGCCAGGCTCGACGTAGCCACGCACGCGAATGGTTGCCCCCGGGGTCAGGTTGCAAAACGGCAGGGTTACGCCACCGACAATTTCCGGAGACGGCCACGTCGCCGTGATGGTCTGCAACGTTCTAATTGAACGCAGCACCATGGACTTTACTTCTCGCTGCAGATTGGCCGGTCCCAGCGCACCGGCCTGGCTCGATGCCGTCAACACTGCGCGGTCGGCAGCGTTGTCGTAGAGAATACGTAGATTTTTCATTAAATTTTCACCAGTTTCCAGGTGATCTCAGTTGGGATAATGTAGCCATTGCCACTGACAGGGGTCCAGGTAAATCGAATGTATATCCGATTATCGATAGGCAGGAGGGAGGCACTAGTACTTCTGAGGCCATCACCAACAACAACAGACGCTTCGCAATAACCATTGCAGCCACCGTCCCGGCTCGATTTACCGTCTGAAATCGTCGCGGTGGCCAAAAAAGTGTCCGACGGAGCCTCATGCCATGCAACCTCGAATGCTTCCCCGGTATCGATGTAAACGGTAAAGGGGCGATATTCTTCACCAATCCATCCAACTAGCCCTGGAGAAATGGGCGTCTTTCCACGGCGCACCAGATTCGGTGGTGACAGGAGTCTGCGGGCAAAAGTACCCTCTCCATCGGCCGTAATCCGCACGGCTCCCGAGCCAGCATAGATAAACGGCATACTACCGGTAGCGTTAAAATCGATGAACGTTGTATTATTTTCGTTTTGCCCCCGTCCGGCAATAACTGTCGTTGCCGTCAATTTCCCGGAAAAAGTGCCAGACGCACCAAGTAGTTCGCCACGAAAAGTGCCACTGTTCGCATAGAAATTCCCATTCCGGTCCAGATTCCATCCTGTCGTACTGCCATTCCAATTACTGCTATAAATGTCGCCGCCAATCTGCGCGTTTAAAATGGCGGCGTTAGCGATGTAAGTCGGCGAATTGATCGGCGTGATTTGGCCGTAAAGATTGTCGCCAAAACCAGCCCCTGGGCCATCCGCCCAAGCCGATGGCACCGTCTGCGCGGCCAGCGCCACGCCGAAATACCATGATGAGGTAAAAAGGTAGGCATCGACTTCTCCCTTGCCAACAAGCACACCACGCACAGATGCGTAAGCTGCCCCTGCCGGCGCCGCAGCAAATACCACAGATCTTGGCCATGCGCTCAGAGGGCCTGTGGACGACACGCTATCCACAACATTCCCAGGCATCTCAGTTATATAAGCGCCCAAGCCGTCGAAAAAGGCGATGTTTGCCACGCCCTTGCAGCGATGGGTAGTCATGTAGATGCTGAACTCATAGCGCACGCCAGAAATCACCGGAAATTTTCGGAATGCGCTAGCCTGCCTCGGGGTCATAATAGCCACGGCGCCCACTGGAACGGTCCCGGGGCACCGCATGTATACGCCACCGGCGCCGGTCGGCCTGTAAAGCAGAGGGCTTGCAATAACAACGGACAATTCCGGCGCGTAGGAATACTCCAGGCCAAACCCGCCTATCGTGTCGGGATAGGGGCCGGAATTGCTGATCAGATTGCCCGCCCCTATCCCCGCATTCATATACTCCGCCGTCAGGGGCGTGCCAGCGCTGAGGATAATCTTGCCAGCTGCATCCTTGATGCTCAAGCCGCGCGCATCAATCTTTTCAGCAGTAACAGAGTCTGCCGCCAGCGCCTGGGTGGCCACCGACCCGTTGACCAGCAGATTGCCATTCAACACCGTGCCAAGTACCAGCCATCCCCCGTTGTCAAAATATTTCGTCACCGCATGCGTGGCGTCATACAAGGTCACCACGTCGCGGTTGAGCGGCGCACCATAGCCGGCACGGCCCAGCTCATATACGGCCGAAGCATCCGACCAGGCCGAGTAACCAGGCGCCGTTACCGTCACCGTGCCGCGCTGGCCGGTGGCACCATCGGCGGCCAAGCGCGCAGCGGCCGCCCATTCGCCTGGGGCGATGTCATCGGTCGCTGCGCGTGAAGCGGCCGTCGCGCCGGACATGAAAAGATAGGCGCCGCCCGCAGACGGCACCTGGGTCTTCCAGCCGTTGTTCAGCCCCGCCAATGTGCCCGTGGCAAACGTAAACGTGCAGATGGCGGTGGGCAGCGGCGGCGCAATATTGGTCGCGCCACGCTGATAGATGGGTACGGGAATCACGTTCAAACCATCGGCACCGTCCTTGGCCAGTTGCACCGCCCCAGCCCACTCATTGGCGGCGATACTGTCCGTGGCATTGCGAGAGCTGGCGGCGGCCACACGCACGTACAGCGGCGCCGTGCCGGCCGGGATATTCTTCGACCAGCCATTGGCCAGGTCGTTGCCAGCCGGTGTCGTGATGGTCGCCGTGGAAAAAGCATAGATCACGTCGCCGGGCGTATCAGCTGGCGCAGCGGCGGCGCGCTTGTAGGCGAAGGCCTGGCCCGTGTTCAATCCCGCCAGCCCCGTCTCGCCGGCGGCGCCGTCGAAGACCTTGCTGACCATGTAATTGGCGAGGTAATCGACGCCGAATTCCCGGATGCGGGCCTGCACCAGCGCCGTGTCAGTGCTCATGCTGGCAAAATCAACCGTGGCCACGTTACCGGTTATCCGCAGCTCCGTACCGGCGGATACCGAAAAGACGATATCGCCCACCACGTTTATGGGCTTGGCGGTAATGGCGATCGAGCCGGGCGCGCCGTCGCCGGCACTATTGACGCGAAAGACGGGCGTACTGGCAGACATCAGGATCGCCTTGCCATCGGCCGTGGTGCTGAAGCGCTCCGCCGTCGCCTGCAACAACTTGTCGCGTTCCCCCATAATCGCGCTCATACGAGCACCCCCACCGTCACTCTGCCCGTCAGCCAGAAGCGCGACAGCAGTACCACCACGCCCGGCACGCCATCCTGCAAGCCAAATCGTTCAGCGCGCAGTTGCACGGGCTGTCCCAGTTCCAGCATCATCATCTCGGGTTCTCCATCGAATTCATAAATGGTGCGCGGCACCTTGTTCAGGGCCAGACGCCGCTGCGCTTCCGCACGGGCGTCGGCGCGCGTCTTCAGGCACGTATCGATCTGCACCGGGTCGTCGCTCAGGCGATAACGCGTGCGCACCGCCGCGTCGACGACCGTCTCCGTCAGCCATTCGGTGGCATACAGGTCGGCATGCGCGGGCGGAATGCTGGTCGTCAAGGCCGCCTGCAGCGTCCAGTTCCGGTCGAAGCCGATCTTCACGGCAGCAGTCACGGGCAGACGCTGCGCGGGACGCAGCGAGCGTTCGCGCATCTGTTCCGGACCGACCGCCACCGGCACGCCGGCGGCCGGCAGCGCGATCTGTACCAGGCGCAGCTGGCCGGTGCGCGACATGATCGCCTGGGCGCCCACGCTGGCCGCCAGTTGCTGGATGGCTTGCGCCTGGTTCGTGCGGTCCGCAACATACAGACCCACCGGCTGCGGGTGGGCTGCATCGAAGGCGGCCAGGTTGTCCAGGTCCAGGTCCGCCAGCGTAAAACGGTCGGCCGCCTTGCCGTAGGCAGTGGCGATGCGCTGCACCAGCGGCGCGATGCGCGGCGCATAGCCGCCGCCCTTGTCGCCCTGCACGCTGGCCGTGATCGTGGTGGAAAACGGATCGGTGGTCAGGTTGAAGCGTCCCGCCTGGTCATTCAAGGCCACGGCAATCGGCTTGCCGTTGGTGCGCACCTCGAACGTCGATTCGACCGCACCGAAAAAACCGTACTCCAGGGTGGCCGGATTGGTCAGCAAGGGCGCCACGTTGTGGCACTCGCCGAAGGGAATCGGCAGGATGGCGTCCTTGTTCGGCGTCTTGCCCCCCAGCTTGGCCTCGGAGATCGGCGTATTCAGGCGCTGCAGCTTGTCTCGCAGTACCAGGTTGACCGACTCGCGCCCCGCACTGGCCACGTCGGCGATGATGCCGTCGAAGACCAGCTGGAAGTCGGCACGCGGCCAGGAAGGATCGCCGGCCCAGGCCTTGATCGGCCGGTTCATCCAGACATCATTCAGCCAGCCATCGAGCGCGCCATCGGCGTTATCGAGTTCGATATCGCCGCCCGACAGCCCAGCCTCGCCGGACAGGCTGACCTGTTCCGTGAAGGCCAGACCGCCCTTGGCCAGCGGCTGGTACGCGGTATTGGCCGGCACCTCAGCCGGCCCGGTAACGTAGGTCCGCGAAGCGATATATCGCGTCACTTCGCTGCCGGCCACATTCACTTGCGCCTCGATCAGCACCATGCGGATGGCCGACGGGCTTTGCAGCCACTCCTGAAATTGTGCAGCGGTCATGCGTACTCTCCTTTCACTGCATTGGCCCAGGCGGATGCCCGGGACGATTTGTCCACGCCATCGACCACCGTCCTGGCGGCGTTGGCATTCGATTCAAAGGTGGCCTGGATGGTGGCGCCCGTCTGCGCCCGCTGATCGGCGCGCAAGCCTTCCAGCTCCACGCGTAAGGCCTGGTTGTCTTCGCGCAGGCCGCGGATTTCGGCCACCAGTACGTCGGAACCGACGTTCGCCGCCGACGAGTAGCGCACGGGGTCGAACACGGCCGCCGCGACCGGGGTTGTCATCGCTGCCAGTGCAGCGACCACGGGAGGATTGCTGAATTGCACGCCCAGGTCCACAGCACCGCCCATCGCGGCCCGCAGGCCGGCAATAGCCTGCGCCACCGTCAGCACGCTGTCATTAATCGTGATCAAGCCCGATACCTGGGCATTGAGCGCGTTCAGGCTGGCCTGCTGCACGTCGACTTGCGCGGCCGCCCATTTCAACGCTTCCTTGTTCGCTTCCACCACGCGGGCATAATCCGCCGCATAACGTGCATCGGAGGCGTTGACCACTTGCGATGCCGTCAAAAACGCCTGTTCGGCGGCAGACAGCCCTGATTGCGCCGTCGTGTCACCCGCATTCGCGGCCGCCAGGGTCTTCTCGAACTGGGCGCGTGCCTCCGCATACTTCTGCTCCGGCGTCAGCGTCGACTGGCCCCCGAGCGCCATGCTGGAATTGAGTCCGTTCAGGGTCGTCACCCACGATTTCGACTTCTCCAGCGCCGACTTGGCCGCTGCGGATTCCGTCTCGTAGGCCTTGGACAGCGCATCCTTCGCGCTGGTCACCGCCTTGACGGCCTGGATCTGGTCGAACAATCCCCGGTTGCCGTCGGCGATGCCGGCGCGTTGGGCGGCCAGCAGCTGCGCTTCAGTCTTCGTCAGTTCGTTCAACTGCTGTTGCAGGTCCCTGCGTTCGCTGGCGATATCGCTGGCCGTCTTGCTCACTTCGGCCAGTTCACCCGTGGCGGCAGCCAGGTCGGCCGCATAGTCGGCGGCCTTCTTGAACGGCTCGGCGATGGCAAGCAGCTGGACATACATATTCTGGCCGGCGACCGTGTTCAAGTCCTGCGCCAGCACCAGCGCCTTGAATTGCTCGCTCGTCGTCACGCCGGACTGTCCCATCGCAGCCATGGCGCCGCGCACCGACTTGGTGATAGGGTCCATCTGCTCGGCTTCGTTCAGGAAGTTCTGCACGAAGAAACTGGTGCCGCTGGTCAGGGTATCGAGGTCGCCCGCCGCGTTAATCAGGCTTTCGCTCAGCGCCACCGCGGAAAGGCCGGAGGTGTTGAACGACTTGCCCAACACGGCCAGCACATCCGACACCTGCATGTAGTTGTTGGCCACACGCGCCAAGGTTTCCAGGTAGCCCTCGCCCACGGCCTGATATTTTTCCAGGCCGCCCACGCCGAACTTCGCCATGTCATCGCCCAGCTTGGAAAAAGCCGCTTCCAGGGCCTTTTGCACTTCCTCGCCCTTCAGGTCCTTCAGGCTGATCTTGCCCAGGCTGACGACGAAAGAATTCAAGCGCACCGTGAAGGCATCGCCGCCCATGCCCAGCAAGTCGGCGGCAGAGACGATGCTCGTGCGCAGGCCGAGAACGATTTTCGTAAACTGGTCATTCGTTTCCAGTCCCAGGGCCGTGAGATTCGTGGACTTCTTGTCGCTGGAAAACCAACCGCCGGACTTCTTGATATCGACATAGGAATTCACGTCGAAGCGCTTAGTATCAAGGTCGCCCAGGCGCGACGAGTTAGTGACTATCCCCACATCCTGCACCGTGGTCTTGCCGCCAAAGATGCTGCTGACGACATTACCGATGAAGCCGCCGCTGGAGCTGCCTTTGGTTCCCAATGCGGACGTCAGGATGTCCGAGCGCACCAGCAAGCTGCCCAGGCCGCCGATGCCCGAGACGATCTGCTTGAGCGAGACCACCATCGACGAGGAATACGCCAGGCCCAGGCCGGAGTTTTTCTCCATGATTTCCAGGCTCTTGGTGATCGACTCCGATTTCGCGGATGAATCACCGAGCACAGTGCCAGTGCCGTTAGCGGCCTGGCGATCCTTGGCCGTCGTGTCGACGCCGCCACCGCCGCCGCTGAAGGCCCCGCCCAGCACGGCGGCAATCGCCGCTGCCGCTGCCGCATAGCCCCACGGTCCCATGGAGCTCATGAAAGACATGAACACGCCAGGTACCTTGGCCGCATTCTGCGCGGTCTGGCCGGCCATCACTGCACCCGTCTCTGTCGCCTGCCCGACGACCACGCCCGCGGCAGACGAGCCCGATACAAACAGGCTGGTGGCCAGTTTTTGCAATTGGCCGGCTATTTCCACCGCGCGGAAAGCTTTTTCGGCCCCTTCCATCAATTTATAACCAGTGCTGTTTTCCTTGAAGAAGCCCTTGGCTGCGCCGGCCATGTCCCGGTAACCCTTGATCTGTGCCTGCGCGCCATCCTCGCGGGCTTTGGCATGCGCAGCTTCTTGTTTGGGCTTGTCGTCCTTGGCGTCCGTGAGCCCTTCGCTCAGGGTGCGTTGAATGTCACGCTGGGCCTTCTGATAATCTGCAAAAGCCGCGCCCATCTTGCCTACCGCCGCCCCTGCCTTGCCAAACGCTTTTTCCAGCGCATCGCCCATGGCCTTGGCACCATCGACCGTGTCTTTCCACGTTTTTTCATCCGCCGCCTTGTTGTCGGCACGCTTCTTGGTCTCCTTTGCCGCGGCCTCCTCTTCGCGTTTCTTCGCTGCCGCTTCCTTCTCCTGGCGCGCCGTTTCCTCCAGTTGCGCCAGATCGGCGTTGACCTGCTGCTGCACGCGCAACTGCGCCGCGCCCGCCTCGGCGATCTTGTTGACGTTTTCCTGGCGGCCCTGCGCCGTCTTCGCCTGAAAACCTGTCAAGACCTCGGCCTGTTGCTGGTAGGCTGCCACCTCTGCATCTCCGCGCGCGCGGATCGCCACGCGGCGGCTCGCAAAAAACTCATCCTCGCTCAAGGCACCGCCCTTGCGGCGCGCTTCGTCAAGCTTGGCCTGCTGGTCATAACCCTCGGTCTTGATGCGCAACGCGGTTTGGATCGATTGCAACTCACCTGCCAGCACGGCATCACGGGGATCGGAACCTGCCTCTGGAGGTGCTGCAGTCCTGGCAGCTGCGGCAGTCCGGGAAGGTGCCGCAAACGAGGCTCGCATATTCTGCCGCAGCTCTTTCTCCTTTTCGGGAGAGAAGGGAACACCTGCGGCCCTGGCATTGGCCAGGGTCTCCTCAAGCTGTTTGATTTCCGCTGTTTCGCGCTGCGCCCTGGTGACATAGCGCTTCTGCAACTCGTCCAGCTCCTTGACCGCCTGCTTGCCCTCGGCATTGCGTTTCGATTCCGCCTGATCGGCCTTCGCCTTTGCCTCGAGCTGCGTCTGCTTGTTCATTGCCACAGCCAGGGCCTTGGCCTGCTCCTGCTCGAACTGCTGCATCTGGTCGCCCGTCAGGCGTGCCCCCGGATGCGTACCGGGAACCAGCTGGCCCGTGCGGCGCACGTCAGCCGTGCGTTTCTTTATTTTTTCAATTTCGTCTTCCGGCGTCTCTTCGCGTCCGATGGAACGCATGCCATCCATGAAGCTGGACCAGAGATTTTTGCTACCTTGCAGCAAGGTACCGATCATGCTGAGCTTTTCAGCGCGTTTTTGCAGGCCTGCATTGATCAAGTCGCTCGCCACGACCATGGCTTCCTGCGTCTTGCCTTCCTTTTCCAGCGCGGCGATATGCGCGTACTGGGCGCCTGTCAAGATGTTGTAGTTTTTATCGTGCGTGTCGACCCAGTTGGTGACGCCGTCGGCCATCGTCGCGAAGTCGGCCGCCACGGCACCGGCCGATTGGCCATTCATTTGCGCCATGGTGACAGCAGCCGCGCCCACGGAATTGAGCGCTTCACTGGTGAACTGGCCCGTTTCCACCAAAGTCTGCAAGACCACGCGGGTATCGCCCAGGCCGCCTTGACTGGCATCGGAAACCGACGCTACCATGGTGTTGAACTGGCCTTCCGTGATGCCGGCGGCATTGCCGGTCAGCTCCAGGGCACGCGAAAACTTGTCCGATTCCAGCTGACCCTGCACGAAGGCCTCGGCCACGAACGCCGCCACGTCGGCCGCCATCTGCAGCGCCAACAGCGGCCCCGCGCCCAGGCGCTTCATGGCCAGTTCCGTCAAGCCGGTGGCATTGGCCATCTCTCCCAAGCCGTCCTTGATCTTCCCGATGTCGGCATTCAAGCCGCCTTCGCCGATCTTGGCCGAGGCCTTGGCAAAGCCATCGACAGCTTCCAACGCCTTGAGCAGGCCGTCCGCGGCATCGCTACCGCCTTTTCCCATGGCGATGTTCACCTCGGTCGCCATGCGTGCCGCTTCGGCCTGCGCGCGCACCCGTGGTTCAAAATTGCGAAACTTGCTACTGGCTTCCTCGGCCTGTTCGCCTGTCTGTTTACTGGCGGCTGCCAGGTCATTCACTGCCTGCGTTCCCGCCTTGATCTCTGCCGCATTCACGGCAATTTTTAACTCTGTTATCTCTGGCATGGTTGGCCCATAAAAAAAGCCGCGCATGGCGGCCGGGTTGGAAAATGCGGGTCAGCCCGCCGCATGCTGGTGCGACAAAAACAGCGCGTCGAGCTGGTCCAGCAACTGGTGCTCGAACGGCTCGATGGCGATGGCGTGACGCGCCTGCCAGGCGAGAATTTCCGTGCTGGCGATGGGGTTGACGGCCATGCCGTTCTGCCGCTTGCGGTTCAATTGCGCAAACCATTCCCACACGTGGGCCAGCTCGAACGGCATGGGCGGCGTCGCCTCTTCGGGCGGCGCACGGTACAGCGGATGGCGCCGGGCAGCATCGATATGCTCGCCCTTGGCATGACCATCGGCCGCCCGCGCGCCGCGCTCGAACTGGTGCCCGGCGTAGCGCAGCAGGCTGGCCGTCAGAGCTTCAAAAAATTCGACTCGTTTTCCAGCGCCGTGGTGACCTTTTCCTGCCAGGTCGGGTATTTTTCAAAGGCGGCTTCCAGCAGCGCCGGATTGAGCGGCACGGGTGCGCCGTTGCTGGTGAAGCCGTACCAGCCCGTGACTACGGCCAGCGCCAGGCGCTTCTGGTTGCCGTCGATGGCTTGCACCAGCAGTTCCGCGCCTTCGTCGGTGGAGGCGTCGATGGCCGTCTTGCGGCGCGCCGATTTCTTGTAGCCTTCTGCGCGCACGGCGTTGTTGGCCACGCGATACTGCTCGCTGTTCTTGCCGACGATGGTCAAACCAGCCACCGCTTCGCCGTCCGCGTCGAAAATGACGGGCACGTCGAAGGTGACGGGAGTGGCAGCCGCGTGGATATTGCCGATGTCGAAACCTGCCTGGATTTTTTGTGCGTTGTTCATGTGTGCTGCTTTCTGAAGGAATTCAAATGGGGTAAAAGGTAAAAAGGCCGCCATCAAGGCCGGCCCCAATGCAAATGTCAGCCGCTTACAGCGCGCTGTCTTGGATGGTCAAGGTGGTCGCTTCGTGCTGCGCATCGGTGCCCTTGTAGCGCAGGACGTCGAAGGCGCAGGTGACGATCTTGTTTTTCTCGCCGTCGTCGATCTTGGCCGAGGTGATCTTGATGCGGCCCATGGCCAGCGCCAACACGTCGGCTGCCGGCGCCGTGCCCGACGCCATGGCGTAAGCCAGCGGGATTTCCGTCTCGGACTTGAAGTAGTCGAGGTAGGTGGCGTCCTGCAGCAGCACCGTGAACTGGCCCGAGCCCATCACCTTGCCGCGCGAGGCGGCCGTGGCGTACTTCGAGCCGATCACCGGGTCAACCTTGACCTGGCCGTCGAGCGAGACCGACATGCCGGTGCAGATCTGCGACGGGATGCCGTTCACGGACAGCATCGCCGTGGCGCCCGAGAATTTGCCGGAACCAGGCGCGGCCAGCGGCGCGGGGAAGTACGGCACGGCGGTGGTAGGGCCTTCCGCCTTGCCCATCAGGGTGAAGTCCAGGCTGGTGATGCCGTTCGGCTGCACGGCGATGTCCATCTTGCTAACCAGCTGGTCGACGAAGCTGCGGTGCACGCCGATCTTCGGGTCCTGCACTTCGGCCGTGAACCAGTCGGTGGTATGACCCGTCAACGGCGTGAAACTGCGCTTGCCCACTGCCGCCACGCCGACCGAGTCGCCGGCCGCCTTGACGATCATCGCCGAGCCGTCCATGAACTGGCCATTCAGGTTGATGGCCGTGACGGAGGTAACGAAGAAGTTCTTCGCATTGTTGGCGGCGGCCGGCGCCGTCATGCCAGTGATGCGCACCACGCTGCCGGCACGGAAGCCGTCGGCCAGCCAGGAACCAGCGCTACGCGTCAGGCCCGTGGCGGCCGCCGCGATGGTGGTTTGCGCGGCAGCGACGCCGCCGGCCGTGAAATCGCGGCGCAGCAGCGCCGCCATCAGCGGCGCATACGTGCCGCATGCCGCTTCGGCCTTGATGGCGCCCGTGGTACGGAAGTTGCCCAGGCGGGTATCGCCCTGCTGCTGGCTGGCGTCGATTTCGGCACTGGCGTACTTGTCCGCTTCCGTGTCGAAAGTGGCCGTGACGCGGGGATAAATCTGGCCGCCGCCGGCGGCGGCCTTGCTGCCTTCCGCGCTTTGTTTGCTGATAACGATCAAGCTGTCGATGCCGTTTGCTGTCGATGCCATAAGTAATACCTTTCGTGGGATGAAAAAAAAGACCGCATATGCGGTCTTGAGGGGGAACTGCCAAGTATCAGGAAAATAAAAAGCCCGCGCACGGTGAGGCGGCGGGCTGGCGTCCGGATGGCACGGGGCCATACCGGGCGGACGATGGGCGAATGCGGCCATGAAGGCGGTTCGCTGCGCTGATTTCCCCTATCGGTGTCGCGCCTTGAGCGCGTCTATTACGAGTGGAGAAGCATGTGATCCTGCTGTACTGCGGTGTTGCCGGTGTTTCTGTTACTGCGTGATCGATACTCTATTGTAGGGGCGTTTTTTTCCGTGCCAGGCATATTGCAAAAACTTTTTAGTGACCGAGGCGGCGCATGGCGCGGGCGCCGTGCGACTGGAAAATGCCTTCGAGCTCGCTGACCATGTCCTTGATGCGTTCCAGCTCGAAGCCGCCGGAGCAGCTGATGGCCGCTTCTCCACCGCCGTGGCAAGCCTGGCAAGCGACAGGCACGCCAGCCTGCGTGGCAGCGACCACGCCCGTACCGTGGCAGACCTTGCATTTGCTGTCGAGCCAATGAGCGAGCGAGGCTTCGGCCACGCGGCGGTACAAAGTATTGGCTGCCTGCGCATCCCAGGCCGTATGCGCCTTGACCCAGCGCCGCGCGCGGCCCTTCTGCGTCACGGACGCCGTCCAGGCGCGCAGCAGCTGCGCCAGGTTGCCCGCATTGCCCTCGAACAGACGGCTGACGGTACCGTCCGCGTATTTGACGCGGCACAGCAAGGCGCCCATGTCGCCGGCCAGCGCGGCCGCCGCGATGACATCCAGGTCGTGGTGGACGGCATTGTCGCGCAGGTTCTGCGACGACAGCGATGCGATGTATTTTTCTGCAAACCCCATGAATTTCTCCTCGTTGATTCTTGTCTTAGTTTTCTTGCGCCGGTCCGAACAGGGCCGCCACCAGCGGATCGCGGCGCGCCGCACCGCGTGGCCAGTTGGCCGTGCGGCGCACTTGCGGCGGCAGTTCGGCCCAGCCGTCGGCCTCCTCGTCCTGTTCGCCCAGCGCGTACAGGGCGGGCCGCTGGCGCCCCGGTTCCGTACAGTGGCGCTGCGCCAGGTGGATCTGTCCCATGCCGCACATGTGGCGCAAATAGCGGCTCATGGTGCCCGCATCGAGTCCCAGCAAGGCGGACAATTGTGCCGCGCTGGCCTGGCCCTGCTCGTGTATGTACTGCACGATGCGGGCGATATGCAGCTGCGACTTCTTGCTGCGCCCCTGTAGCTGGCGCCCCTGCCCTGGCACCGCCCTGCTTTCCACCAACTGACTGCTGTTCAACATCTGCCTGACCTCCCGTGGTGCTGCCCGCCGGCAGACGCTGTAGTGCGTTTGCGACAGGCAACGAGTGGACTTTATCAATCGCTAATGTTAAAGTCAAGCATTTGGTAATTTATCAAACGGTAAATTTCAGGTTTAATGTGGAGATGAATATGTATCAATACAGACGCGACCGCCTGCTGGCCCTGATCCGCGAGCACTACGACAACACGCGCAAGAAAATTTCCGACGTCAGCGGCTGGAGCGAGGCGCGCATCTCGCAAATCCTCTCGCCCACGTACCGCGAGGGACGCGCCTTCAGTGAAAAAATCGCGCGCAAGCTGGAAGCGGACCTGCAGCTGGACAGCATGTACTTCGACCAGGGTGCGGCGCCCGACCAGGCGGCGCTGGCGGCACGCGCGCTGGGTGACGTGCGGCCGGTGGTGGTGGTCGATGGCGAAGATGAGCGCTTCTACCCGATCCGCAAGGTCAAGTTGCGCCTGTCGGCCGGCATCACGGGCTTTGCGATCGAACCGGAAACGCACGACGGCAGCACCATCAGCGTGCCGCGCAGCTGGGTCGAGCGCAATGGCTACCACCCTGAAAAACTGGTGGCGATCAAGGTCAAGGGCGAGAGCATGGAGCCGGCCCTGTACGAGGACGACGTGGTGATCATCAATACGGCCGACAACCGGCCGGCCGACGGCATTGTCTTTGCCATCAATTACGAAGGCGAGCCGGTGGTCAAGCGCATGGCGCGCGACATCGGCGAATGGTGGCTGACCTCGGACAACCCGGACCAGCGCAAATACCACCGCAAGCTGTGCCGCGGCAATGAATGCCTGATCGTGGGCAGGGTCGTACGCAAGGAAAGCGACCGTATTTGAGAGCGAAATTTATCGAATGATAAACTTCGCTTGCATCATGGTACTTAAGCCAATACTGCCTGGATCTGCTGCAGCGATGCCGGATCGTCCATCGACGTCAGGTCGCCCGGGCTGCGGCCTTCGCAGATAGCCTGGATCGAGCGGCGCAGCAGCTTGCCCGAACGCGTCTTCGGCAGCTGTGGCACGAACAGCACGCGCGCGGGCCGCGCCACGGCGCCCAGCTGGCGGTCTACCACAGCCATCACTTCGCGTTCCAGTGCCGCTTTCGCTTCGACGCTGTCGAAGCCTTGCGGGTCCTTCAGGATCACGAAAGCCATCGCCACCTGGCCTTTGAGCTTGTCTTCCACGCCCACCACCGCCACTTCCGACACGTTCGGATGGCTGCAGATGCTTTCCTCGATTTCGCGCGTGCCCAGGCGGTGGCCGGCAACGTTGATCACGTCATCGGTGCGGCCCAGGATGAAGTAATAGCCGTCCGCATCGCGCACGCCCCAGTCGAAGGTGGAATACACTTGCCGGCCGCTGAAGGTGGACCAGTAGGTGTCGACGAAACGCTCGTCATCGCCATACACCGTCTGCATGCAACCCGGCGGCAGCGGACCTTCCAGCACCAGCACGCCCTTCTCATTGGCGCCACACTCCTCTCCCGTCGCTTCGTTGAGCAGCTTGACCTGGTAGCCGTACATGGCCAGGCCCGGACTGCCCAGGCGCGTCGGCGTGTCTGACACGCCTTTCGCCACCGACAGGATCGGCCAGCCCGTCTCCGTCTGCCAGTAGTTGTCGATGATGTCCACTTTGAGTTCATCGGCGATCCATTGCGAGGTGGTTTCATCGAGCGGCTCACCCGCCAGATACAGCGCCTTCAGGGAAGACAAGTCGTGCTTGCGCATCAGTTCCACCGGGTGCTTGCGCAGCACGCGGATCGCCGTTGGCGCCGAAAACATGCGCGTGACCTTGTATTTTTCAACGATGCTCCACCAGATGCCCGCATCGGGACAGATCGGCAAACCCTCGTACAAGATGGTGGCCATGCCGGCGATCAGCGGGCCATACACGATGTAGGAATGGCCCACCACCCAGCCGATATCCGAGGTGGCAAAGAAGGTTTCACCGGCCTTGCCGCAGAAGTTGTACTGCATCGACGACGCCAGCGCCACCGCATAGCCGCCCACGTCGCGCTGCACGCCCTTCGGCTTGCCCGTCGTGCCCGAGGTGTACAGCACATACGACGGCTCGTTCGATTCGAGCCAGGTGACGGGCACCTGCGCGTCCAGGTGCTGCGCACGCAGGGTGGCGTAATCGACGTCGCGGCCCGGCGTCAGTTCCATCGACACCAACTGGCGATCGACCAGCAGCACCTGCTGCGGCTTGTGCGCGGCGATGCGGATGGCTTCGTCGAGCAGCGGCTTGTAGGCGATCGCCTTGCCATTGCGCGAACCGGCATCGGCGGAGAACACCAGTTTGGGCTGCGCATCGTCGATGCGGCTGGCCAGGCTGTTGGCGGCAAAACCGCCGAACACCACGGAATGCACGGCGCCGATGCGGGCACAAGCGAGCATGGCAAAGGCCGCCTCGGCGATCATCGGCATGTAGATCAGGACGCAGTCGCCCTTGACCACGCCCAGCGACTGCAGGATGGCGGCGCAGCGCTCCACTTCGCGCTGCAGCTCGCGAAAACTGTAGGTGCGCTCGGTATTGGTTTCGGTGGAAATGGCGATCAGCGCGGCCGCATCGCCCTGGCTGTCCACCCAGCGGTCAACGGCGTTGTGGCACAAATTGGTGGTGCCGCCGACGAACCATTTGGCGAACGGCGGACGGGAATAATCAAGCACTTGCGAAAACGGCGTATGCCAATCGATCTTTTCCGCTTCCTCGCGCCAAAAAACGTCTGGCGTGTCGATCGAGCGTTGATAAAATGCTGCGAAATTCATGTCTCCTCCGGTATGCGTGCAATCTGTGTCGGGCTTGGGCGCAGCTTTATGCGTGCCGTCTGCGTGTCATCTGCCTGCCATCTGCCTGCGTATTGCGTCCTAAAACGCGTCGCCGGGAATGCGCACAAGCCCTTCCATCAGTACACGCGCGCTGCGGCTCATGATGGCCTTGGTGACGCTCCATTGGCCATCGAGCAGCGCCGCTTCCGCGCCCACCATCAGGGTGCCGGACGGATGGCCGAAGCGCACGTTATTGCGTGGCCCGCCGCCCGACGCCAGGTTCACCAGGGTACCGGGAATGGCTGCCGCCGTGCCGATGGCAACAGCCGCCGTGCCCATCATGGCGTGGTGCAGCTTGCCCATGGACATGGCGCGCACCAGCAGGTCGATCTCACCCGCTTCCACCTGTTTGCCGCTGGACGAGACATAGCTGGCCGGCTTGGCGACAAAGGCCACTTTCGGCGTATGCTGGCGCTTCGCCGCTTCGTCCAGGTGGGTGATGAGGCCCATGCGCAGGGCGCCGTGCGCGCGAATGGTCTCGAAGCGGGCCAGCGCGGCCGGGTCGCCATTGATGGCGTCCTGCAGTTCCGTGCCCGTGTAGCCGATGGCGTGCGCATCGACAAAAATCGTCGGGATGCCGGCATTGATCATCGTGACTTTCAATGTGCCGATGCCGGGTACGTCGAGGTCATCGACCAGGTTTCCAGTAGGAAACATAGCTCCGCCGCCGCCCTCTTCCTCAGCGGCCGGATCGAGGAATTCCAGTTTCACTTCGGCGGCCGGGAAGGTCACGCCGTCGAGCTCGAAGTCGCCCGTTTCCTGCACTTCGCCGTTCGTCACGGGGACGTGGGCGATGATGGTCTTGCCGATATTGGCTTGCCAGATGCGCACCGTGGCCACGCCGTCGCGCGGCACGCGCGCAGCGTCCACCAGGCCGCTGGCAATGGCGAACGAGCCGACGGCAGCGGACAGGTTGCCGCAGTTGCCGCTCCAGTCGACAAACGGCTTGTCGATGGAAACCTGGCCGAACAGATAGTCGACGTCATGCTCCGGCTTGGCGCTTTTTGCCAGGATCACCGTTTTGCTGGTGCTCGAAGTGGCGCCGCCCATGCCGTCAATCTGCTTGCCGTACGGGTCGGGGCTGCCGATCACGCGCAGCAACAGCGCGTCGCGCGCCGCGCCCGGCACTTGCGCTCTGGCGGGCAAATCCTGCAGGCGGAAGAACACGCCCTTGCTGGTGCCGCCACGCATGTAGGTGGCGGGGATTTTGATTTGGGGGATGTGGGTCATTGAAATTCCTGCGTTGATTGTGTCATTAAACCCGGAGGCAAAGAGCTAGGGTCAGACCCGGCGGGTCTGACCCCAGATTTACGTTGCATCAATCGTGAATTACGCGACTTTGGAAGACTCGAGGAAATCTTGCGCAAAGCGTTGAAGAACGCCGCCCGCCTCGTAAATCGACACTTCTTCCGCCGTGTCGAGGCGGCAGATGACGGGCACTTCGAGCGTTTCGCCGTTCTTGCGGTGGATCAGCAAGGTCAGGGTGGAGCGCGGCGTGCGCTCGCCCACGACGTCATAGGTTTCGCTGCCATCGAGGCCCAGGGTCTTGCGGTTCACGCCAGACAAAAATTCCAGCGGCAGCACGCCCATGCCCACCAGGTTGGTGCGGTGGATGCGCTCGAAGCCTTCGGCCACAATGGCTTCCACGCCGGCCAGGCGCACGCCCTTGGCGGCCCAGTCGCGCGAGGAACCCTGGCCATAGTCGGCGCCGGCGATGATGATCAAGGGCTGCTTGCGCTCCATGTACACCTCGATGGCTTCCCACATGCGCGAGATGGTGCCTTCCGGCTCGATGCGCGTCAGCGAACCGGCCTTCACCTTGCCATCTTCGATCACCATCTCGTTTTTCAGCGTCGGATTGGCAAACGTGGCGCGCTGCGCCGTCAAATGGTCGCCCCGGTGCGTGGCGTAGGAATTGAAGTCTTCCTCGGGTAAACCCATTTTCGCCAGGTATTCGCCGGCCGCGCTATCGAGCATGATGGCGTTCGATGGCGACAAATGGTCGGTGGTGATGTTATCGCCCAGGACGGCCAGCGGACGCATGCCTTTCAATGGGCGTGCGCCGGCCAGCGCGCCTTCCCAGTACGGCGGACGGCGTATGTATGTGGTATTCGGACGCCAGTCGTACAGGGGGCTGACCTTGATGCCGTCATCCGCCTGCGCGGCAAACATGGGGATGTACACCTTGCGGAACTGCTCCGGCTTGACACTGGATGCGACGATGGCGTCGATTTCCTCGTCGGATGGCCAAATATCCTTCAACAGGACAGGCTTGCCATCCGGGGCGATGCCCAGCACGTCCTTTTCGATGTCGAAGCGGATGGTGCCGGCAATCGCGTAGGCCACCACCAGCGGCGGCGAGGCGAGGAAAGCCTGTTTCGCGTAGGGGTGGATGCGGCCGTCGAAGTTGCGGTTGCCCGACAAGACAGCCGTGGCGTACAGGTCGCGCGACACCACTTCATCCTGGATGACGGGATCGAGCGCGCCCGACATGCCGTTGCACGAAGTGCAGGCAAATGCCACGACGCCGAAGCCCAATGTTTCGAGCTCCGGCAGCAAGCCCGCTTCCTGCAGATACAGTTCCACGGTTTTCGAGCCGGGCGCCAGCGAGGATTTGACCCACGGCTTGCGCGTCAGGCCCAGGCGGTTCGCATTGCGCGCGATCAAACCTGCGGCGATCATGTTGCGCGGGTTGTTCGTATTCGTGCAGCTGGTGATGGCCGCGATGATGACGGCGCCGTCCGGCATCTTGCCCGGCTCGTTTTCCACCACGCCGGAAATCCCCCGCGCGGCCAGTTCCGACGTCGGCACACGGTTGTGCGGATTCGATGGCCCGGCGATATTGCGCACCACGGACGACAGGTCAAACGTCAGCACGCGCTCGTATTGCGCGTCGACTAGGCTGTCGGCCCACAGGCCCGTTTCCTTCGCATACAGCTCCACCAGCTTCACCAGTTCGTCGTCGCGGCCCGTCAGTTTCAGATACTTGATGGTTTGCGCATCGATGTAGAACATGGCGGCCGTGGCGCCGAATTCCGGCGCCATATTCGAGATCGTAGCGCGGTCGCCCAGAGTCAGGTGCGATGCTCCCTCGCCAAAGAATTCAAGGTAGGACGAGACGACCTTCTGCTTGCGCAAAAATTCCGTCAACGCCAGCACCGTGTCGGTGGCCGTGATGCCCGGCTGCGGTTTGCCCGTAAGCTTGACGCCGATGATGTCGGGCAAACGCATCCATGAAGCGCGCCCCAGCATCACGCTTTCCGCTTCCAGGCCGCCCACGCCGATGGCGATCACGCCCAGCGCGTCGACCATCGGCGTGTGCGAATCCGTGCCCACCAGGGTATCAGGATAGGCCACGCCATTTTGTACCTGAATCACGGGCGACATGCGCTCCAGATTAATCTGGTGCAAGATGCCATTACCTGGCGGGATCACGTCGACGTTCTTGAACGCCTTTTTCGTCCAGTCGATGAAGTCGAAACGGTCTTCGTTACGGCGGTCTTCGATGGCGCGGTTCTTGGCAAAAGCATCGGGGTCGAAGCCGCCGCATTCAACGGCCAGCGAGTGGTCGACCACCAGCTGCGTCGGCACCACCGGGTTGACCAGGGCCGGGTCGCCGCCCTGGGCAGCGATGGCGTCGCGCAGGCCAGCCAGGTCGACCAGGGCCGTCTGGCCCAGGATGTCATGGCAGACGACGCGGGCGGGAAACCATGGAAAATCGAGGTCGCGGCGACGTTCGATGAACTGGCTCAGGGAAGCATTCAAGGTGGCAGGGTCGCAGCGGCGCACGAGGTTTTCGGCCAGCACGCGCGAGGTGTAGGGCAAGGTGGCGTAGGCGCCTGGCTGGATCGCATCGACGGCGGCACGCGTGTCGAAATAGTCTAGCTGGGTGCCCGGCAAGGGCTTGCGGTGCAGGGTATTCATGGGAGTACTCATTGCGGCGCTCATTATTTGCGGTCCTTGATCGGCACAAATTCCAGATCTTCCGGGCCGACGTAGTTGGCGCTCGGACGGATGATCTTGTTGTCGATGCGCTGCTCGATAATGTGGGCGGCCCAGCCCGAGGTGCGCGAAATGACGAACAGCGGCGTAAACATCGCCGTCGGCACGCCCATCATGTGGTACGACACGGCCGAGAACCAGTCCAGGTTAGGGAACATGTTCTTGATTTCCCACATGACCGATTCCAGGCGCTCAGCGATGTCGAACATTTTCGTGGAACCCGCTTCCTGCGACAGCGAACGGGCCACTTCCTTGATGACTTTATTGCGCGGGTCGGAAATCGTATAGACGGGGTGGCCGAAGCCGATCACCACTTCCTTGTTGGCGACGCGCTCGCGGATGTCCGCTTCCGCTTCGTCGGCATTGTCGTAACGCTTCTGGATGTCCAGCGCCACTTCGTTCGCGCCGCCGTGTTTCGGGCCACGCAGCGCGCCGATGGCGCCCGTGATGGCCGAATGGATGTCGGAACCCGTGCCGGCGATGACGCGGCTGGTGAAAGTCGAGGCGTTGAATTCGTGTTCCGCGTACAGGATCAGCGAGGTGTGCATGGCTTTTTCCCACGACGCCGACGGCTTTTCGCCGTGCAGCAGGTGCAGGAAGTGGCCGCCGATCGAGTCGTCGTCCGTTTCCACTTCGATGCGCTTGCCGTTATGGCTGTAGTGGTACCAGTACAGCAGCATGGAGCCGAACGACGCCATCAGACGGTCGGCGATGTCGCGCGCGCCAGGCGCGTTATGGTCGTCTTTTTCCGGCAAGGTGCAGCCCAGGACGGACACGCCCGTGCGCATCACGTCCATCGGGTGGGCGGCGGCCGGCAGCGCTTCCAGGGCCGACTTGACAGCCGACGGCAGGCCGCGCAGGGACTTCAACTTTGCCTTGTAGCCTTTCAGTTCGGCCGCTGTGGGCAGCTTGCCGTGCACCAGCAGGTAGGCGATTTCCTCGAATTCGCAGCTGTCGGCCACGTCCAGGATGTCGTAGCCGCGGTAGTGCAAATCGTTGCCGGTCTTGCCGACCGAGCACAGCGCCGTGTTGCCGGCGGTAACGCCGGACAGGGCGACGGATTTTTTAGGCTTGAAAGTAGCGACTTGCGGTGCGGTCATTGTGTTCTCCAGATTGAATAGTCTCGGGTGCGTTACTGCGGGACCGGCATGCGGCCCCTGCTTCTTTACTTATTTCTTTTGCGCGGCGAACAGCGCATCGAGCTTTTGCTCGAAGTCGTGGTAATTGATCGATTCATACAGCTCCATGCGCGTCTGCATGGTGTCGACGACATTCTTTTGCGTGCCGTCGCGGCGCAGGGCGCGGTAGACGTTGTCGGCAGCCTTGTTCATGGCGCGGAAGGCCGACAGCGGATACAGGGCCAGGCCCACGTGGGCGCTGCGCAGTTCGTCCAGCGTGAACAGCGGCGTGGAACCAAATTCCGTGATGTTGGCCAGGATAGGCACATTGACGGCCTTGGCGAACGTGGCGTACATGTCCAGGTCCGTGATCGCTTCCGGGAAGATCATGTCGGCGCCCGCCTCGACGCAGGCCACGGCGCGCTCCAGTGCCGCTTCCAGGCCATCGACGGCCAGCGCATCGGTGCGCGCCATAATGACAAAGTTGGGGTCCGTGCGCGCATCGACGGCCGCCTTGATGCGGTCGACCATTTCTTCCTTGCTCACGATTTCCTTGCCCGGACGGTGGCCGCAGCGCTTGGCGCCTACCTGGTCTTCGATGTGCAGGCCGGCAGCGCCGAACTTGATCATCGATTTCACGGTGCGCGCCACGTTGAAAGCGGACGAACCGAAGCCCGTGTCGGCATCGACCAGCAGCGGCAGGTCGCACACGTCGGTGATGCGACGGATATCGGTCAGCACGTCATCCAGGCTGGAAATGCCCAGGTCGGGCAAGCCCAGCGAGCCGGCCGCGACACCGCCGCCGGACAAATAGATGGCTTTATAACCGGCGCGCTTGGCCAGCAAGGCGTGATTGGCGTTGATGGCGCCGACGACTTGCAACGGGGATTCTTCCTGGACGGCCTTGCGGAATGCGGCACCTGCGGAGTATTGAGTCATGTGTTCACCTTATGGGATTCGGGTCGTCCCGAATGTTTCATGGACTTGCTATGAGCTTCAGTATTGCAAGTGCCGTGCCAGGGCCGCGCGAATACCCGGAAAGTACGCCAATACACAGTGAAATACGGGGGAAACCGCCAGGTATCGGCGTGGCGCGCAGTGTCACGCAAGGGAACAGCGATGTCACGATTGAGGTCAGCGATGTTTCAATTATGTTTCAATTATTTCATATGAAACATCATATTGAAACCTGCAACAGGCTGTGGATTTAGCAGGCTGGGCGCAGACGTTGCGGCGCGCCAAATGCAAAACAGCCGGCGGGCGCCGGCTGCAGGAACACCATGAGACTGCAAAAACAAAAATCAGGCCAGCCGTACCAGCGGGTTGGCGATGATGTTGTCGATCTGACGCACGGCTTCTTCGCAGGCAGCGGCAATGGCGCCATCCTCGTCGTCGCGCACGAACTGCATGGTCGAGCCTTCGAACACTTCCAGTCCTTCCGCGGTGGCGCGTTCGATGTCGCAGCTGGCCGACCATTTGCCATCGGTGGTGGGCACGACCAGAGGAACGATTTCCCAGCCTTTATAGTGAATTTTAGAACTGTTTTCCATGGGGTGCCTCCTTGTGACTGACTCAATAGTAGAAATCGTAGCATGAAGCGCGACCGCTAGCGACGTGTTTCACGCGCCAGCGTGCGGTCAGGCTGACTTTCGGGCTAAACGATTTACGCTGACTCAAGGACGCAGCAGATTATCCACTTCCGTCCTGGCCACTTCCAGGCCGGCCGTGCAAGCCGTCTCGGGCGCCGCGTAGCCGCCCAGGGTGCGGCTGCGCGTGATCGCTTGCGCCGCGCTCTCGCCCTCGCGCTGCAGGCGGTAGGTAAAATCCCATAAATCGTCGTTGTCCTTCTGCGGGGTCACCGAAATCGTATAACCGCGGTACTGTTCGCTGCGTGCAATGATATCGTTCATGAATTCCTCCTTGGAGGAATGAGGTTACCACGCAGCAAGCGCCAAGGTGCGCACGACTGCAACGGGTACACGCATGCCCGCTTATCTGTTTTTCGCATGCTCAATGTCAATTCTCACCATTTTTTTAGCGCACTCTGGCGATATAATGCCCTTCCCTGTCCGTACTTTGCCACCGCGATGACTCCACAAATCCAAGCTTTCTTCGACCCTGCCACCGCCACCGTCACCTATGTCGTCTACGCAGCGGATGGACAGGACTGCGCCATCATCGATTCCGTGCTCGACTACGATCCCAAAGCGGGCCGTACCTCGACCACGTCGGCCGACAAGGTGATCGCCTTCGTGCGCGAACATGGCTTGCAATGCCGCTGGCTGCTGGAAACCCATGCGCATGCCGACCACCTGTCCGCCGCGCCCTACCTGCAGCAGCAGCTGGGCGGCGACGTGGCCATCGGCGCCGCCATCCAGACGGTGCAGCAAGCGTTCGCCGCCGTCTACCACCAGGATGACGCCAAGGCCGACGGCTCGCAGTTCGACCAGCTGTTCGCGCCCGACCAGGTATTTCATATTGGCCAGTTGGAGGTGCGCGCCCTGCACGTGCCCGGCCACACGCCGGCCGACCTGGCCTACCAGATCGGCGACGCCGTCTTCGTCGGCGACACCCTGTTCATGCCGGACGTCGGCTCGGCCCGCTGCGACTTTCCAGGCGGCTCCGCGTCCCTGCTATACCGCTCCGTGCAACGCCTGCTGGCGCTGCCGCCGCAAACGCGGCTGTTCATGTGCCACGACTACCCGCCCAACGGGCGCGCGCCGCGCTGGGAAGTGACAGTGGCCGAACAGCGCGCCAGCAACATCCATTTGCGCGACGGCATCACGGAAGAACAATTCGTGGCCATGCGCACGGGCCGCGACGCCACCCTGGACATGCCGACATTGATCTTGCCCGCCATCCAGGTCAACA
Organism: Janthinobacterium breve; assembly: GCF_051380895.1. Taxonomy (NCBI): domain Bacteria; kingdom Pseudomonadati; phylum Pseudomonadota; class Betaproteobacteria; order Burkholderiales; family Oxalobacteraceae; genus Janthinobacterium; species Janthinobacterium breve. Next base: position 186,291 of record NZ_JBNYXY010000012.1, read on the forward strand.
TCAACGCGGGCAAGCTGCCCGAACCGGAAGAAAACGGCGTGCGCTACCTGAAGATTCCGCTGAACGCGATTTGATTCCCCCGGGCACTCCCCGCCCATCGCAGCTCCTTTCTTGACACCACGCAAGTCCCGCCCCAGGCAATCCGCATACAGTGCAGATTGCCTGGGTTCGCTTGGGCGCCGATTTTCCTGTTTAACGTTGCCGGAGCGCCCACATGGTTCCCCACTACACGCCAGGCGCCGACTGCATGCTGCTGGCAGAAGCCGAAGGCACGACCTTGTTCAGCCATGCGCTGCTCAAGGCCGTCACGCGATTGCCGCGTCCCGGCATCATCATCTTTGTGCACGGCGTCAATTCCGACGGCGAATGGTATGAGCAGGCCGAACAAGGCCTGTGCAAAGGCCTGAATGCCCGCCTGAAACGCCGCGATGAGGACCTGGTCATCCCCGGCCCGGCCGCAGGGCAGATGAAGGCCGCCACTTACGCACGCGAATTGACGGACGACGGCTTCCTCAATCCCAAGCGCAATGCCACCACCTTCCTGCAAGCGGACGACGCCAATTCGCCCGTGATCCGCTTTCGCTGGGGCTACAAGGCCAACGGCGAGGAATTGCAGGCATTTGGCGACGGCATCTATCTCAACGAAAAGAATTACTGGGGCGGCGGACCGTTCGCCAACGGCTGCAGCGCCCTGCCTGACCTGTGGGGCCAGGGCTTGTCAGAGGAGCTGTTCCTGTGGATGCATATCCAGCACATGAACCCGACGAATGACCGGCAAGTGTATGCCTGCCCGCCGCGCCCGTATTTCGTGTTTGCCGCGTGGCGCCTGGCGCGTCTCGTGCAATCGATCAGGGCGTGCCAGCACGACGCACCCGTCACCATCGTCTGCCATAGCCAGGGCAATATGGTGGCCATGGCGGCCGCCTTTCTCGGCGAAACGCTGGGCGCTTCCGCCGTGGCCGACTGTTATGTGCTGTGCAATCCCCCCTACAGCCTGCTCGATAGCAATTTCACGGAAAACTGGGTCAGCGGCCACTTGAAGGATGAGCATGGCAATACGGGCCGGCAAAAGTATGAAGCCCGCACGCAAACCTTGAAAGCGTTTTTCAACATCCTGCGCAACCGTTCGGCAATGCAGCAGGATGCGGCCTTTGTCGACGAGTGCAGCGCCAATCACAAGCCTGAACGCAAGGACAGCTATACGGCCGCGTTCGACCGCGCAGACTACGGCTTGCATGGTTCCACCTATGGCAGGGTCACCCTGTATTTCAATCCGCACGACCAGGTGATTTCCGCCACGCCCGTGCAGGGCATAGGCTGGCGCGGCATGTCGGCGCAGGAAATTGCCGATACGGGCGGCGAAGGCGTCTTCACCCAGCGCGTGTTTGCGCAAAATCACCTTTTCGGCCAAGAAAATGAAAAGGACTACGATATCTGGCAGCGTAATGGCCAGCCCTTGACACCGGACAGCATCGATTTCTGGCACCCGCATTCGCTGGTCGCCGAATACTCGATCGCAAAGGGCATGCGGGCCAGCAAAGGCATCGGGCGCAAGATACTGACCTTTTTGTTCGCGCCCATCGTCATTATTCTCGCCAAGACTGCCGGCACGCGCATCAACGCCCTGCCGCCCAAGTCCTGGCGGCTGCCGATGAAGGCACCCAAGCTGCCCGAGGCATTCCTGCCACGCTCGACACGCTTTGCAGACACCAGCGAACAATTTGACGAAGACTGCGATGCCCCGGCCGACTCCCTGCACAAGGACCGCACCGCCGAAGCCGATGACGCGTACGCGCCTTACCGTCCTCAGGGCAAGGGCGATGCGCAAGCCGAGGCGGCGCTGCGCTACGAACAAAACGGCATGCTGCGCATGCAGGCCAGGCGTGACGGCTGGGTCGAAAAGGGCAAGCCTGTGACGGCGGTGGACAAGCCGGAGGAGGCTTCCAAGGAATTCAATGCCTGGCGCAAGAACGAAATCCAGACCTACCTGGCCGCCAATATCGACACTCATGCCACCGATCACTCGACCATCATGACCAATCCCGAGCATGCGCAAAAGGCGCTGGCGTATGACGTGGCGGTGGGCGTGTGCACGATCAAGCAGGAGGCGCTGCGCGAATTAAGGGTTGCGGCGGATTGGAGACTGTTGAAAGGCGCATCTTTCGAGTGTGGGGAGTTCTTTGAGTACTACGACAATGGAACATTTAAAAATGTCCCTTTATTTACGTGGGCAAATGACAAAGACAGCCCTGTCAGAAAGCCAAAAGGCATCATCGACGAACGCCAGAATTCCATGCCTGCCGACACTTCCACCAACTTTGCGCTGAGGACTGGCGGTGCGTAAGTTCATCGCCACGCCGCGCCAGCGATTGGCCTGGGCGCTCACCACATTTCTCTTCGTCATTTTCCTGGCACTTTGGTCCATCTGGCCGGGCTATGCCGGCCACCAGCACGTCCATTCACCTGGAGACCTCATGAAACAGTTCCTTGCGCTGCCCATGCTCGCCGCTGTCACCCTGTACGCGCTATTGACGGCCTGCGCCGTGAAGCCAGCCCAGAAAGAAGACGATCTCCCGAAAATCACGGCCCATGCTCCTTTCCGGGCACAAGTCGTGGGCCTGCAGTGGCTCAATCCACTGCAGCGCCTCGACTATCCGACCGAGTGGCAACTGCTATGGACGTTGGGATTGGCCAAACCCAACAAGAATGACGATATGGTCAGGACGGATCCCAGGGGCTTCAGTACCTTGCAGGCCGTCGCCCCCATTGCTCACGATCTCGATGGCACGGAAACGTTCAAGGGCTATCACCATAAATATCTGCGCGAACTGATGACCAATTTCCATGATATTTATTATTCCAGCCCTACCTACTTCTATCACGTCTACCCCAAAGATAAAAAACAGAACTGGCGCGAACTGGCAGGCATACGCGTTGAATATGCCCTGCCTGAAGGAAAATTCGATCTGGCAGAAGTACACCAATTCACGCAGCAAACCATCACCGACACCTTCAACATCGGCAACACCCACTTCCCCACCCTCTGGACCCGCGCCACGCCGCCCGACGTGCGCATCACCATGGGCGGCAACAATGCGGGCTTCACGTCCCTGCACGCCGCGCTGGCCTACCTGGAAGCGCATCCGAAGCAAACCGTGTGGGTCATGAACTGGGATGCGCCAAGCCGGCCGAAAACCATGCAGATCAATGAAAACCTGGTGCTGCTGGTGCTGGCCGGCCCCGATTACAAGACGGAGCGCGCGGCGCTGGCGTGGATAGGCTATCCGGCCACGAAAAATGTGGCTGACTTTGAACTGGCCAAGGACAAGCCGCCGCGCGCCGTGCAAGCCTGGCAGGCGGCGTTCGCCGAGGCGGCGCACCATGGCGGCAAGACGGAAACCGATATTGGCTATGTCATCCACGACGCCAGCAAGGCCCTGGCCACCTCCTCCGACCGACTGGGCCAGCTGGCGCAGGCGCTGACCCTGGAAGTGCCGGACTTCGACTTCCTGCCACAAACCTTCAATACGCCAGCGCTGCTGGGCGAAATGGGTGCCGGCACGGCGCTGACCAACGTGGCCCTGGGCATCGCCCATGCAAACCACGTCGGCAAGAGCGTGCTGGTGGCGGGCACCAGCGATCCGGACAGCGTCACGGGCGTGCTGGTCACGCCGCCTGCCACGGTGCGCCCGATCGCCCACGACAAGCCGTGGTTCCGCGCGCGCGGCGAAAACAATGCCTACTTGCCGTGGTGGGGCATCCGCCACGATGCGGCGGATACTATGCAGGGTTACTCGCAGTGAGAAGGCATGCCCTCCTTATTCCACCTGCTCCGGCGCGCGCCCGATCTCGCCATCGATATTGGCCAGGAACCAGGCCAGCGACGACATCAGCGCCACGTTGCGCTTCAGGTTCTCCGGGTCGACCTTGTCCAAGGTGTCGGCCGGCGTGTGGTGGTAGTGGAAGTAGCTATGGCTGTCGACCAACGGCTCGAAACTGGGCACGCCGCCCGTTTCCAGGCGGTGCAAGTCGCCCGTACCCAGCGCGTCGCGACGCGTGAACGCGTGCGCGCCCATCGGCTGCAGGGCGGCGCGCAGCGGGGCGAACAGTTTTTCCGACTTCGGTCCCACGCTGGCGAGGATGCCGAACGGGCGCCCGGCGCCGCTGTCCATTTCGATGGCCGCATATTGCTTGCCCAGCGCCTGCTTGTGGGCGTCGAAATACGCCTGGCCGCCGCGCCCGCCGTTTTCCTCGTTCATCCAGGCGATCACGCGGATGGTGCGACGCGGGCGGTAGTCGAGCTTTTGCAGGGTTTCCACCACGCCCATGGCCGCCACCACGCCGGCGCCGTCGTCGTGCGCACCCGTGGCCAGATCCCAGGAGTCGAGGTGGCCCGAGACCACCACCACTTCATCGGCCTTGTCCGTACCCGGCCAGTCGGCGACCACGTTGTAGCTGTCCGCGTCGGGCAGGTTTTGCGGCGTCAACGTCAGGTGCATGTTCATCGGGCCGCGCGCGGCCAGGCGTCCGATCAGCAAGGCGTCTTCCACCGTAACGGCGGCGGCGGGAATGCGCTTGTTGTCATCGAGGCCCGTGGCGCCCGTGTGCGGAATGCGGAAGTTCGCGCCGCCGATCGAGCGCACCAGCGCGGCAGCCGCGCCCAGGTCGGCCGCCGCCTTGGGGCCCAGGAAGCGCGCGCGCGAACCCTGGCCATAGGTGACGCCGGCCAATCCCCGCTCGGCCATCTCCTGGTCGAACGGCGTGTCGATCAGCACGATGGCACCCTTCACTTGCGCCGCGCGCGCCTTGAGTTCTTCCATGCTTTTGACGATGATGAGGGGCGCCGTCAGGCCGGCGGCCGGGGTGGCGCCCGAGCCGCCCAGGGCGGTGAGCACCACGCGCTGCGACACGCCCTGCGGACGGCCCGCGTAGTCGACGATTTCCGCGGTTTCCACGCCGCGCACCCAGTGCGGCACTTTCACGGGCTGCAAGGTGACGGTGGCCCCCAGCTGGCGCATGGCCTCGGCCACCTGCTGCACGGCGGCCGCCGCGCCAGCGGAGCCGGACAGGCGCGGGCCGATCAAATCCGTCATGTCGGCCAGGCGGGCATACGCCCAGTCGCTTTGCAGCGCCGTGTCGCGCACCTGCGCCAGCGCTTGCGGCGTATTGCCTGGCGCAGCAGCAAAGGCGCCGGCGCTGGCGGCGCAGCCAAGGGCGATGGCAATGGCGATGGGCAAAGAAGAACGGCGCATTGGCGCGCCAGTCAGGATGGTATGCATGTGATGTCAGTTCCAGTCAACAAGGTCGAAGCGGGTACGCCGTGGCCATGGGCAAGGCGCGGCTTTCTACGATAGCGTATTTATTCTGTCATTGCAGCAACTTTTACGGCATCGATTGCCTCTTTCCCCAAGAGTCGATTACCATCAAGATCGTGATCGCTACCGGAAACCGCCATGCTCAAGGGAACACTCTGTACCGTCCGGCATTTGCAGGCCGCCGACCTGAATGCCTATATTTCCTTCGTCAACGACTTGCCCTCGCGCGGCGAGTTTTTTTCGATGCAATTCAAGTCACCCGAGGCCATGCGGCGCGATTTCCTGCAATCGGGCTTTGTCACCGAGGACAGCGAATTGTTCCTCATCGAAGATCATGCCCAGCACGTCATCGGCACGATCACGCATTTCAAGAGCCGCACGCCAGCCTCGCGCGAGATCGGTTACCGCCTGTTCGACCGGCGGCGGGACGGACAAGGCTACATCAGCGAAGCGACGCGCCTAGTGATCGACTACCTGTTCAGCGCCTATCCATATCACCGGCTGGAACTGCTGATGGACCCGCTGAACATAGGCTCCGAGCGCATCGCGCAAAAGAACGGCTTTACCCAGGAAGGCTTGATGCGCCAGGCCTTCTTTATCAACGGCGTGATGCGCGATGCCAAAATGTACAGCCTGCTACGCCCCGAATGGCAGGCACGCCTGCGCTGACTTGTTACCATCGGGGCAGGAATGTAATAAGTTGTATTAGACGTGGAACAAGCAGGGAGCAGCAGATATAGTCCAGTTCATGCAGATCATCGTGATCTCGCCGGAATGGAAGGAAATGCCATGTTGAACAAGAAACTCCTGGGTGCGGTAATGGTAGCGGCAGTGGCTGTGTCTTCGGCCGCAGTTGCCGGTGACCGCGACTTCAATACCGTTGCAGGCGCCGTTGTCGGAGCGGCCATTGGCAACAGCACCGGCGGCCGTAACGGCGCGATCGTCGGTGGCGTGCTTGGCGCGGCCGTCGGCAACAGCATCAGCACGAATGACCGCTATTATGACCGTGGCGGCTATCGCGGCGGCTACCGTGAAACGTATTACCAGCCCGCGCCACAGCCCGTCTACTACCAGCCTGCGCCGCAGCCTGTGTATTACGCGCCACCACCGCGCTACTACGGTCCGCCGGCTGTCGTCTACGTGCAACCGGGCCGCGGCTACTACCGCGACCATGGCCGCCGCGACTACTATGACCGAGACTACCGTGACCATGACCGCGGCCACGGCTGGGGCCATCGCCGTTGAGTACCACCTTGCACCATGAAAAACCTGCGTCAGCCTGCTGCCGCAGGTTTTTTTATAAGAAAAGCAAGGTATCACCGACGCACAATTTCGGCTAAGCTGTGTCCTATGATTAACATTGCTGGCCGCCTGGACCGCTCCAACCGATGCATTTACTTAAAGACGCGCTAGACTTCGGCCCCTGGCTCGACGCCGCCGCCGGCAGCAGCGTGGGCGCCGGCCCCGTGACGCGGCGCGAGAACCAGGATAACTTCCTGCTGATCGATGCCAGCGGCCACGCTGTCTGCCTGTCGGGGCAGGCGCCGTTCCACTGCCAGGTACCGGGCTGGCCGCCCGGCCACGTGCGCGCCGCCGTGCTCGATGGCATGGGTGGCCACGGCCAAGGTCGCGAGGCGGCGGAAGCGGCCGTGCAAGGTTTGCTGGCCGTGCCCGCCTGCCTCGACACGGCCAGCCTGTCAGCCAGGCTCGACGCCTTGCACACGCGCTTGCAGGACAGTTTCGCGAGGGATGCGCCAGCCCAAGCGCGTCCGCCCGGCACCACCCTGACCTTGCTGGAAGTGCCACCCGGCGAAGCGCCGCTGCTGTATCACGTGGGCGATTCGCGCCTGTATGAACTGGTCGACGGCGCGGCCAGCATCCTGACCGTCGACCACGTGCCAGCCACCGTGTACGCCATGCGCGGCGCGCTCGATGAAACGCGCTGGCGCGCCGCCGTGCATGGCGAGCACCATCCGCAAATTTCGCAGGCATTTATTTTAGGCAACGCCATCAGTGACAACTTGCAACTCGACAAGCCCCTGCGCGGCCTCGATGCATCCACCTTGCCGCCCTTTCTGGCGCACCTGGGCGACCGCCGCGTGCTGCGCGTGCGGCCCGGCGCCCACTATGTGCTGGCCAGCGACGGTTTCTGGGCCTGCGAGGATCCGCTGGCCCTCACGGGCCGCTGGCCCGCCTTGTGTGCCGGCAAGACCGCGGCACAGGCTGTCGGCGCCCTGTTTGACGACTTTCTCTCCCACCCGCCAAAGGGCTTGCACAGCGACAACATTACCTTGCTGGCGCTACGCTTTGGCGCGGCGTTCAGCGCCCCAGCCGGCTAGCTGCCAAATAACCGGCCGTCGCCGACACGGCTGACAGCACGCTGCCCCAGGCCATGTCGATCACCGTCAAGCCCAGCGGCCAGTCACGCAAGGTCGCATAGTTACTCAAATCATAGGTGCCATAGGCAAGCAGCCCCAGCAGCGCCCCCAGTGCTGCCGCCGTGCGCCCGCGGCGCGCGCGCAGTCCGGGCAGGATGGCAAAGACCAGCAGCCCCGCCACGTATAACAGATAAAACAGCGTGGCCGGCGCCCAGCGGGGCGACTCCGCCAGCAGCGGCCCCAGCGCTGCGGCGTACACGGCCTGCATCAGCACCGCCAGCCACAGGGCATCGAGGGCCAGAAACACACACAAGGTGGCGCCATAAGCTATGGCAAGCTGAAGCGGGCGTTGGACAGGCATGATCATCTCTCTGAGTCAGGCGGCGTTGGAGGGAACGGCTGTGCCAGCATAATGCAAAACGCCGCCAGGCTCACATCGCGGTCTTAAAAATGCCCAGCCGGCACGCACGCGCATCGATGGGAAGAAATTCCATGCAATATCAAAATAACATATCCAGAAAGATATAAAATGTGTTTTTGAGCAATAGTTTCCATGACATGTAGGGCGGGGTGTGACCAGAGACATGAATTTGGGCAAAAAGAGCGCATTCCGGCGCTGCGAAAGTTGCCAAGCAAGCGCAAAAGCGCGTAAGCTCTCATGTAGAACAGAGGGCAAAATGTCCCCGCTCGATTCGAGTCAGAATGTCATGAAAAAATGCAGCAACCCGGAGCACCCGCACTGTACGTTCTGGGTCTTGCCTGGGGATACAGTCTGCGCGGGCAACCACCCGCAAGCGATGACTGCTCCCAGCAGCTACGACCTGTTGACCGCACTGCGCAGCGCCCGTTCCGAGCCATCGGCAACGGCGCTTTCGCACGCCCCGGCCCATGACGCTGTCTTTCAAGCCGTGAGCAGCCCTGTGCCACTCTCCGCCGCACCTCCGACGTTCACGCCAGCCCCCGTTGCGCCACCAGCGGCTCTCGCTGTCTACCAGCCCGTGCAAGCCCATCTGCACATCAGCGGCTTCGATCCCCGCGCGGCAGGCGGGCGCCAGACATTGAAAATGGAATTGCGCGGCATGAGCGCCGCCTGCGCGCCGCAGCTGACCTTGCGCCTGCGCTCGGACCTGATCCCCCGCGGCCATGTGCAGCATGATTTCGTGCGCACCACGCGCGGCGACTGGCGGCCCGTGTTTGTCGAGTTTTCCTCGCGCAACAAGGAACACGGGCAATACCAGATCGACGTGGAAGTGCACAGCCATCTCGATGGCGCCGTGGCGCAGAAATGGGTATGCACCTTCGTCATCCTGGTGCCGCGCCGCGACGCCACCCTGACGGAAATCCACCAGATCTTCCTCAGCACGCACAAAAACGTGCGCGTGATGGCCGACGACGCGTCGATCGCCCGCGTGACGGGTGGCGACGGCTGCAACCTCGACGTGACGGCGCGCAATGCCGGCATTGCCCACGTGGATTTATCTGCACCGCAAGGCAAGATCGACATGGGTTTTACCACCATTGCCTGGGACGAGGAGTTGATCGAAGTCGACTTGCCCGCCACCAGCCATTGCCATCCGCACCCCAGCCAGGCGGCCTGCCTCGTCAATGCGGCGCCGGAAGCGGGCGAACAACGCCAGATTCGCCTGTTCGCGCTGGAAGAATGCATGCTGGGCCGCTTCGAACTGGTGGACCCGGAAGCCGACGTGCTGCTCAGCCATTTCAGCCCCGATGGCCAGGACAACAACGGCTTGACGCGCCGCCTGTCGGGCCGCCATGCCATCATCCGGCGCAGCCAGCAAGGCTTTGAAATCGAGGACGTGTCGCGCTATGGCGTGCTGCTCGACGGCGTGTGGCCCGGCAAGCACAAGCCCGTGGCCCTGCGCCTGGGCATGCGCATCGAATTGTCTGCCAGCATCAAGGGCATCGTCGTGCTCAGCGTCACGGCCCTGCTCGCGCACGGCGTGATCCTGCACCGCATCGACCACGGTGCCCGCGCCGAATGCTTTTACCTGCTGCTGCCCGAGACCCAGCCCACGCCGGCAAGCCACCTCGCCACGCCGCAGGCCAGCTGCCTGCCCGTACTATTCCACCGCAATGGCGGCTTCTGGCACCTCGATACCGCCAGCGGCAAGGAAACAGCGCTGGCACCCTTCACCGTGCTCGACAAGCTCAGCGGCTTCGCGCGGCACAACCGCTTCGCCAGCGAACCGTATCCGGAATGCTGGATCATCCGCACCGAAGGCGCAGCGCTGTGTGATAGCACCATGCAAACTGCGTAGTAACACTGTTGTAAGTCTGCAGTTATCCGCAAGGCACTAGCGGGGTACCAGTACGAGAAAAATCATCGATAGTCCAAAAATAAACACCGCTTCCAGCGTAAACACGATGGCGGGAATCTGCAATTCGCGCGGGATTTTCATGGCGACACCTCCTCAAATCAAGCTACTGCTTTCAGCATAGCGCGCCCTGCGCGAATTGCATTATCAGCTGCACAATACACTTGACCGCCCGGCATGAGTTGCCGAGCTCGCTGGCAAGGCTATCGCGACACAAAATTTAACAAATTATCGGCAAATATTCTGCAAATTGCCCCCCCTCCACGCCCCTGCATACTGTATATTCATCCAGTTAATACCCCTTGCATTTCACACAGCGCCCGCATGGCGTTTTACATTTTCTATGGCTTCCAACAAAGCGCATCATGCGACCGGTTGGGCTGCCGGCATGATCGCCGCAGCCCTGGTCGCACACGCTGGCGCCGGTGGCCCCTATCAAGTGCTGAGCATGCTCGCCTTTGTCATGGGGGCGCTGGGTGGCACGGCGCCGGACTGGCTGGAAGTGGCCTGGTGGGCGCGCACGCACCGGCTGTGGATCACGCACCGCACCTGGACCCACTGGGGCCTGGCCTGGATCGCCCTGCTCGTCTACACCTACCTGCAATTGCCGCACCACCTGTGGGCGCCGCCCCTGTTCGGCTTTGCGGCGGGCGGCATTATGCATTTGCTGGCCGACTGGCCCAATCCGCTGGGCGTGCCGTGGATTTTCCGCCGCCACTCGCTGCGCTGGTGGAAAAGCGGCCGCCACGACATCATCGTCATCATCGCCGCCTGGCTGGCCGCCACCGTCGTGGCCGACCACGTGTTTTTCGATGGCATCCACCTGCGGCGCACCCTGCTGGCGTTTGAGGGCCTGCTGCACTGGTCCGCTGGCGCACTCCAGACGACCTGGACGAATCTGCAACAGTGGCAGGAGCGCTGGCGCCTGGGTACCTGACGCCAATTGACGCCGGCGGCGTGGCATGTGATCAGGTCAGGCGCGCTTCCAAGGGGGCTAGCTTGCCGGGCGCAGAGGTGCCTTCGGCAGCGGGATGAATTCCGTCTCGCCCGGCACCTGCCCCATGCGCTGGGCGCTCCAGTCGTCGGCCGCCTGCGACAAGCGCTCCTTGCTCGACGAGACGAAATTCCAGAACAGGAAACGGTGACCGTCCAGCGGCTCGCCGCCGATGACGACGAATTGCACCGGGCTGCTGCCTGCCGTGACGATAGGCACCTTACCCTCCTCCAGCAAGGCCATGGTGTGCGTCGCCAGCGCCACGCCATCGACCAGCACGCCCCCGCTGATCGGATAGATCGCCGCTTCCGCCGGCAAGCCCTCCAGGCGCAACTCGCGCTCCGCCTCCAGCGCCACGTCCAGGTACAAAGTCTGCATATAGCTGCGCACGGGCGAAGTCTGCCCAAAGGCCGTGCCGATCAACACTTTCACCACGGCGCCATCGAGCGACACGACGGGAATGTCGGCCTGCGGCGTGTGCGTGAAACTCGGCTCATCCTCTTCGTGCGCCTTCGGCAGCGCGGCCCACAGCTGCAAGCCGTGCGTGCGGTGCGGCTGGCCGGCCAGGTCGTGCGGCGTGCGCTCGGAATGCACGATGCCGCGCCCGGCCGTCATCCAGTTGATGGCGCCCGGTTCGATGCGCTGGTACGAGCCAATGCTGTCGCGGTGGTCGATCGCGCCCTCGAACAGGTAAGTGACGGTGGCCAGGCCGATATGCGGATGGGGGCGCACGTCGTGGTTGGCGTCCGGCGCCACGTCGATGGGGCCGAAATGGTCAAAGAAAATGAAAGGGCCGACGGCCTGCTTGACGGCCGAGGGCAGCAAACGCCGCACGACAAAACCGCCACCGAGGTCCTTTTCGTGGCTTTTCAGGATGGCCGCGCTCATGCCAGCACCGTCGTCACTTCGGTGGTAACGGCCGTCATAAGCTTGTGCAGCGGGCATTTTCCGGCCGCGGCCAGCAATTCCTGGCGCTGCGCATCCGTCAGTTCACCGGTCAGGTGCAGGGTGGTGGCCAGGCGGTACACGCCCTTGCGCTCTTCGCTGGCATCGCGCTCGGTCGACACTTCCACATGTTCCAGGGGGATGCCCTTGTGTTTGGCGTACCAGACCACCGTGAGTGCCTTGCAGGCCGACAGGGCCGCGTCATACAGGTCGTGCGGCGACGGGCCGGCATCGCCGCCGCCCTCTTCCACAGAGGCGTCGGCGGAAATGATGTGATCGCGCACGTGCACGATGTGGCGCATGGCTTGCGACTGGTCACGGATGGCTTTGATGGTCATGGCGTTCCTTGGTGCGTTTGGAAAGCCACAATTTACACCGTTTGCCCGCTTTGCGCAGCCCGCTCCCCGGGCGCTACGCTATTTGATACGGAACACGGCATCGACCGGATGCCCCATAGGTGACGGCAAACGCATCGAGGTTGGGCATGGCCAGCAGCGGGCGCATGACGGCGGGCCACTTCGACAAATCGGCCACGTTGATATGCACGCTCGCCTCATGAGGCATCCGTCAATATGATTAATGCAACAATGAATTAGTCGAGCGTGCGCGCCACCCTGAAACCGACGATATCGTTCGACAGCACGGTGGAGAAACCGTTGCGCAGAGCCGAGCGCAGGTAGCGCGGGTGGTACAGCCAGGAGCCGCCGCGCAGGATGCGCCGGCTGCTGTCGCTGCCCTCTTCCCATGCGCTGCCATCGACGGGCGCGCCTTCGTAGTTGTCGTGCACCACGTCCTGCACCCATTCCCACACATTACCATGCATGTCGAACAAGCCCCAGGGATTCGGCGCGAAGCTGCCCAGCGGGCTGGTGCCGCCCCTGTACACGCCGCGCGGGCCGCCGTTGTAGACATACAGGCCGTCGTAGTTGGCTTGTTCGGTGCTGATCGTGTCGCCCACGTTGAAGGCAGTACGCGTGCCGGCGCGGCAGGCGTATTCCCACTCCGCTTCGCTGGGCAGGCGGTACTGCCGGCCGGTGCGCTCGCTCAGCCACGCCAGGTACAGCTGCGCGTCATTCCAGCTCACGCCGACCACCGGGTGCTGGTCGTTCTGCACGAAACCGGGATTGTCCCAGTCCGTTTCGGAACCGCCCGCCCACTGCGTCGCGCTCACGAAAGCGCGCCACTCACCCACGCTGACGGGATGCCGAGCCAGCGCGAACGGACGTTCGATGCCGACCCAGTGCTGCGGCGTCTCGCGCTCCAGCCAGGCCTGTTGCGAGCCGGCCTGGATGGCGGCCTTGTGTTCCGTCTCGTGCGCGCCCATCTGGAAGCGGCCACTGGGAATGAGCACCAGTTCCGGCCCCTGCCCCGAGCCATCGAGAAAATCATCGCGCAAGATGCCTTCGGCATTGGCTACCGGTTGCACATGTTCGGGTTCCGATTCCGTTTCTGGCGCCGGCGCGGATGCCTGCGCAGGAACCGACGCGGCGGCGGCGCGGCTGGCCGCGTCCCTGCGCGCCCGTTCCTGCTCGGCGCGGTAGGCCGCCTCCGCCTTGGCGACGATGGCCTTGCGCTGCAATTCCTGATGCTCCTGCAAGGCCGTGGCGGCATCGGCTTCGCGGCGCGCGCGCAACTGGCCGCGCAGCGCCTCCTTGCGCAGTTTGCGCGCCTCTTCCGCTTCGAAATGGCGCTGCGCCTCCTGTTCGCGGCGTAGTTTGTCCTGCCGCTGCTTTTCCAGCGCGGCCGCCTGGATTTCCGCCTTGCGCCGCTGGTCCAGTTCTTCCTGGCGTATCCGGGCCCGCCTGATCTCTTCCTCGCGGGCCTGTTCGGCGGCCAGTGCCGCCTGCCGTTGTTGCTGCGCCTGCTGCGCCGCGCGCGCCTGCTGCTGGCGCGCCTGTTCCGCCAATTCTTCGGGCGACGGCCCGGCGGCGCGCTCCAGCCCTTCCAGCAAGGCTTGCACCGCTTGCGGCCGCAGTTCCGCCGTCAAGGAAAAGCCGTTCTGCAGCACCTGCCACTGCGCTGCATTGAGCGCCTGCGGTGGCGAGGGCAGATGGCTGGCGCTGCGCGCATCGTCAAACGGCATGCGCCCTTCGAGCATCTGGTAAATCATCACCGCCACCGCATACACGTCCAGGCGCGGGCTGGGCTGGCGCTGGTTGGCGCCTGCCTCGGGCGCCCGATAACCGTGGGTGCCCGCGTTCGGCATGTCCAGCGCCAGGCTGCTGTCCGCATTGCGCACGCGCGAGGCGATACCGTAATCGAGCAGCTTGATGTCGCCTTTCGCCGTCAGGAAGACATTGCCCGGCTTGATGTCGCGGTGTACTAGCTTGTGCTTTTCCCACGCATACGACAGGGCGTCGGCCACCGGCTGCAGCAATTCCTGCACGGTCGACAGGGACAGCGCGCCCTGGCGGCCCAGGTAGTGCTCGAGGTCTTCGCCATCGAGGCATTCCATGATGATGAAATAGCTGGCCGTGGCCGGGTCCTGCGCCCATTCGTAGACGCGCACGATGTTTTCATGCGCGAGCTTCCTCGCTTGCGTGGCTTCCTCGATCAGCAGCTTGGCGTGCGTGGCGCTCTGCGTCAGCTGCGGCGGCAAAATCTTCAGCGCCACCATTTCGCTACTGCCCAGCTCCGCGTGCGTGGCCAGGTCCGTCGCTTGCCACACCTGCCCCATGCCGCCCGTGCCGATCAGCCGTTCGAGCCGGTAGCGACGGTTTTGCGGGCCGATTTCCTGGCCCGTCATGAAGCCCAGTTCCGTGCCCTGGCGCACGGGCAGCGGCGCGGCCACAGGGGCGACGCCCGGCGGCGCGTATTCGGCGTCGAGGATGGCGTTCTTGCGGCGTTCAAAGTCCTGCTCGCTGAGCAACCCGTCGTCGTGGAGCGCGCGCAGTTCCCGCAGTTTGTCTCGTGCTTTTTGCATCATCTGGGGTGAAACGCTTCCATCAAGGCTGCAAGGCGACGCCGCAGGCGGCGCAGAATTTATCTTCCGGATGGCCCGCGCGCTGCGCATGGCCGTTCTTGCAGCGGGCCGGCGCGCCAGCGGCAGAAACCGCGCCTGGCTGCAGCGCCTGCGCCACGGCTACGCCCAGCTGCGCCTGCGCCGACAGGCCATGGCTGTGCGCCGCATTCTGCAGGTTGATCAGGTCCAGCTGCTGGCGACGTTCGCGTTCCGCCTGGCCTTCCAGGTAGCTGCGCTCCTGCGCCACGCTGTCCTGCGCCATGCGCATGGCCTCCAGCGGCGCGACGCTGTTTTCGGCCGCCGCCAACGCCGCCAGCGCGTGGATCTGCTCGGCACTCATGCCCGCCTGCAGCTGCACCTTCAGCACTTGCGCCAGCGCGGCCGCATTCTGTCCGGCGGCCATGGCCACCTTGCCCGTATCGCTCAGGGAGCCGATTTTCTCGATGCGGTCGATGTCGATGCGCGCCAGCTCGGCCGCATGCGCCTGCTGCGCCAGCAGGGCTTCGTATTCGCCCTTCCAGCGCGCGTAATCGCTTTCGCGCTGCTGCGCCATGGCCAGCAAGTCGCGCTGCCATTGCGCTTCCTGTTCCAGCTGGCGCAGTTGCTGGCGCTGTTCCTCGATGGCCAGCGCGTCGAGCTGCGCCAGCTGCGACTGCAGCTGCAGCTGGCGCGCGTGCACACCGTCGGCCTCGATGGTGCGCAGCAGCTTTTCCTGCTGCGCGATGGCGTCCTCGCGCGCGCCGCCGCGCCGCAGCGCCGCCACTTTTTCCGCGATCTCCGCCGCCTGCACCTGTGCCGCGTCATCCTTGTGCGCCTCGGCGCGCAGCAATTCGCGCTGGCGCGCCAGCTGCATCTGGTCTTCCCACTCCTGCACGCGCTCGGCCTCGCGCTTGCGCGCCGCATTCGCCAGCATCAGGCCCTGCCAGGCGGCCTGGTGCTGCTCCGCCTCCAGCTGCGCCTCGCGCCGGGCGGCATCCGCTTCCGCCTGGCGCAGGCGCGCCAGCTGGGTGCGCCGGCCCGTCTCGTCGTCGATCAGCAGCGCGCTTTCAATCTGCTGCGCGATCGACTGCAAGTGGACTTGATGGGTAAAACGCTGCTGCGCCAGCTGGATCTGCTCGCGCCCATGCAGCTGCGACAATTCCAGCTCGCTGCGCATCTTGATGGCGGCCAGCGCGCGTACATGTTCCCAGTTGGCCGCTTCATCGGCGCGCTGCGCGCCCTTCTGCGCCAGTTCCTGTTCCAGCTCGCCCAGCGCCAGCGCGGCGCCATGGTCGAGCGCCTGGCGCCGCGATTTCGCTTCCAGAATGCGGCCATACAAGTCGATCTGGCGCCCGCGCAGCGCTTGCAGGCGCTCCGCTTCCTGGTGGCCCAGCTCCGCTTTTTCCACCGTTGCATCCTGCTGCAGTTCGGCGCGCCGGTGCGCATGGCGCGCCGCCAGTTCGTCGCGGCGGATGCGCTGCCATTCTTCCTCGTCATACAGCTGGTCGAGCTGCTTCATGCGTTCCAGACTGTGCTGTTCCAATGCCTGCGCCGGCAAGCCGCCCAGCCACAGGGTGCCGATGGCTGCGTCGCCGTTGCCCTCGCGCTTGTCGTGCCGCAGGCTGAGGGTTTCCACGCGCGCCACGGCCAAGCCGCTGGGCGCCAGGCGCTGCGTCAGGGCCGATTGCAGGCGTTCATTCAATTCTGGCCGCAAGTCGGCATTCGCGTCCATCTCGCGCAGCGCGCGGCTGCCGATGAATTCAAGCGCAATCTGGCGCACGGACGGCAGCAGCAAGGCGTGCAGGTGGGCGCGCGTGACGGCGCCCGGCGCGCGCATGAACTGGCGCGCAAATGCATCGGGCTGGCCCAGCGCGATATCCACGCGCAGGGATGCGGCAATGCTCAGCAGCTCCGTGCTGGCCAGGCCGGGCAAGTCGAATTCCAGGCTGACGGCATCGGCGCGCGCGATCAGCACTTCGGCCGGGCGCGCCGGCAACAGCGCCGGCAGGCGCGCAAAGAAGGCGGTGCTGTCGTAGTCGCCGGTCGGTATCAGGGTGAAAGCGTCCGATTGCACGATCCAGGCGCGTGACTCGGCGGGCACCTGCAGGCGGCGTGCCGCGCTGCCGAACAGCGAGGACAGTTCGCGCACGCCAAAGAACAGGGCTAGTTGCCCATCGGCAAGATGCCATTGATTGGCATGCAGCACGGCATCGCTGTCGGGGGCGCCCAGCGATAAGCCGCATTGCGCGCAATAGCCGGCGGCAGCGCCGTTCTTGTGCTCGCAGCGCGGGCAGCGGGCGCCGCCAAAACCAAACAATTGGAACATGTGTGACTCCTGATGAGAATGATTGTGTGCGCAAGTGTGCACAACACGGCTGCCATGCCGATTCTAGCAGGACGGCTGGCGCAGCACCTGCCGCGCGCCGGGCGTGCACACACGGCTCACAACAGGCGCACAACACTGTGCAGTGTCAAATAATGCCATAGAGCAATTGCATTCATATGCAGGGATACAGGGCTAATTAGGCCTCAATTCAAGCGGTCGCCTGCCAGCACAGTGCGCGGGCATTTCAGCGCCGTTTTTTTGCAGGCCATCCCGCCAAAACCACGGCTGGTCGCATCTGCATGGCGCAGCGGCGCGCGCCTGGCTACAGTGCAGACATACCCACCCGCCACCCGAAAGGAACCATCATGAACACGCCAAAAAACGCCTTGAAAAACATGGAAGCCATCTTCACCGTCGCCGTCGCCATCGCCTGCGGCGCCAGCTATGTCAGCTTCATGCAGCCATCAGCCGCCAAAGCAGCTGATGTGGCGCAAGCGAGCGCCATCCCCGTGGTGATGGTCAGCGCCAAGCGCCTGACGGAACAGCAAAAGAAAATCTCGCTGATCGAGGAACGGCAAGCCTTGCTAGGCAACGCCACCGCCAGCACCCTGTGAGCCATCCATGCTGACGCCACGCCGCCTGGCGCACCACGGCTAACTGCCGCGCCAGGCCGCCATTTGTATCCGCCACGGATACACGGACACACAGCATTGTGTCAATTGTAATAAGTTGAATCAAAGGCGAAAAACCGCCGGCAAGCGCCTATAGTCCATTTCACGCAATCACCGAAATGGAGCACACCATGAAACCCATCGCACTCTACGCAGCAGCCATGCTTGCCATCAGCACCGCAGCCTTTTTGCCGGCGCAGGCGATGGCACAGAATCAGCTCGGCGTCAGTATTGTCGTCGGCAACGCCCCGCCTCCGCCACGCTTTGAAAGCGCGCCGGCGCCGCGCGCCGGCTATGTCTGGGCCCCGGGCTACTGGAACTGGGACGGCCAGCGCCATGTCTGGAACAACGGCGAATGGCTGCGCGAACGCGGTGGCAACCAGTACCGCCGCGCCGCCTGGATACAAGAGAACAACCGCTGGCGCCTGGACCGTGGCGGCTGGGTTGCCGCGCAAGTGCAGCCCGTGCGCTATGACGAAGTCCGCATCGCCCCGCCACCGCCGCACCGCGAAGCCATCCCGCGCGCCCGCCACGGCTACCTGTGGGCGCCCGGTCATTGGGAATGGCGCAGCCAGCGCTACGCCTGGACCCCTGGCGTATGGATCGCCGAACGCCCCGGCTATGTGTATGCGCCACCCGCCTGGAACCAGCGCGATGGCCGCTGGCAGATGGAGCAAGGCCGCTGGTCGCCGCGTGGCCCGAACGGCGACCGCGACCGCGACGGCATCCCCAACCGCTATGACCGCGACAATGGCAACCGCCACGACCGCGACGGCGATGGCGTACCGAACCGCGACGACCGGCGTCCGGACAACCCGAACCGCAGCTAATACGCGGCTGTAATCCGCAACAAGGCCACCCATCGCGGTGGCCTTGTCATTTGCCGGACATATCTGTGTATTAAAATCGCGCGACGATCAATTACACTGCGCGAGAAAGATTCACGATGGCGATGGAAACTGCCGGTTTTACCTACGGCTCGGATACCTCGGGCCTGGTCTGGGGCTTCCTGTTTGGCCGCGAGGCGCAGCCGCTGGCGCTCGACTCGACGGCTGCACTGGCATGGATGGCCGATGACGCGGCCAGGCCGGCGCAGGAATTTGTCTGGCTGCATTTCAATTTATCACATGCGGCCAGCGAGAAATGGCTGAAGACGCATACGCAGCTGGCCGACGAATTCTATGAAACCCTGCACCAGGGTTCCCGTTCGACGCGCATCGAACAGGCGGAAAACACCCTGATCGCCGTGGTCAACGATGTGGTGCACAATTCCTCGTTCGAAGCGTCCGACATTTCCACCATGTGGGCCAGCGTGGCGCAAGACCTCGTCATCACGGCGCGCCGCGCGCCGCTGCAGTCGATCGAGCGCTTGCGCCAGGCCGTCATCAAGAACCACGAGCCGATCCGCTCGTCGGTGGAACTGCTGATCCATCTGCTGCGCGACCAGGCCGACGTGCTGGTCAACATCGTGCGCGATGCCGTGGCGCGGGTCGACGATATCGAAGACCACTTGCTGGCCGGGCGCCTGGTGCCCAAGCGTGAAGACCTGGGCGCCATGCGGCGCGTGCTGGTGCGGCTGCAGCGCCTGCTGGCGCCGGAACCGGCAGCCCTGTTCCGCCTGCTGCAACGGCCGCCTTCATGGGTGTCGGAGCTGGACAGCCTGGAATTGCGCCAGTCGACGGAGGAATTTTCCGTGGTGCTCAGCGATATGTCGTCCTTGCAGGAACGCATCAAGCTGCTGCAGGAAGAAATTGCCGCCAGGGTCAACGAGGAAAACAGCCGCAGCCTGTTCGTGCTGACCATCGTCACCGTGCTGGCCTTGCCGATCAATATCATCGCCGGCATGCTGGGCATGAATGTGGGGGGGATTCCGCTGGCCCAGCACCCGCAGGGCTTCTGGATCATCGTTGCCATCATCGTCACGTTTACCGTCGTGGCGGGCTGGCTGGTGGTGCGCGTGCAACGCAATAGTTGATTATTGGAAACACGGCCAGGCAGGCGGACGGCAGGCGCCGTCCGCCATTACAGCTTAACGGTGGTACTCGCCGGCCCGTTCAGGCTGATAAACGATTTCCTCGATCTTCACCTTCACCACGCCGCCGGGCATGGGCCAGGCAATGCTGTCACAGACAGACAAGCCCAGCAGCGCGCTGCCGACGGGCGCCAGCACGGAAATGCGGTCGGCCTGGCCTTCCACATCCTTTGGATACACGAGCGTCAGGCAGAATTCCTCCTTGTTTTCCACCGTGAAGCGCACGGTGGAATTCATCGTCACGACGGTAGGCGGTATTTCTTGCGGCTCGAGCACTTCGGCACGGCCCAGTTCATCGAGCAAGGCGGCCTTGTCCGGCGATAAGTTATTTCCCAAGGCATACAACAACGCTTCCAGTCGTTCCAGGTCTTGTGACGACAAAATAATTTTTGGTTTTTTTTCCAAGATATCCTCACTATTGATCATTAGGGCGACGTCCGGTTTGGCTGGCGGCAGTTTACTTGGCCGCGGCAGACAAAACAAACAGCATCAGAACGTCCATCATCTGGGGATTATGGACGAACTCGCGGAGCAAGGCCATAGCGTTCTCGCATTCTTCATTAAAATTTATTAAAATCAATGACTTGCAATGACACATACGGACAAGAAGTTAATCCGCGCCGGGACGGCTGGAGGCAATCTAGTTATTCTTCATCACATTTTGTTTACCGTCAGCATGTTTTTAGGGAAAAAAACCCGCCGGTAAAAAAAGGATTAAAATTCAGATTATATTATTATTAGAAAGACACGCCCCGCCTTTTCCGTCTGACTTGTCGCCTTGCATGCAGCTACCGGCCTGCGGCATGGCCACTAAATTGCCGCGCGCGCTGTACTTTCACGCTGCAAAATGACAAGATGTCGGCCTTAACAACACGTTGAGAGTTCCGGCTCACTTCGGTTTTCATCAGACTGGAACGTAAAGTATGGCAGGGCGAGGCGGGATCACACGGGGCGGCGGCAAGCGGGGCCGGCAGGAGAATGCGTCATGATGGTGCCATTGATGCTGCCCTCGGTGCAGTTGCGCGGTGACCGGATAGCCAGGCTGAACCTGCTGGCCGCAGCAGCCATGCTGGCCACGGCCGGCCTGCTGCTGGTCCTTTTCCAGTTATTTTCCCTCCAGGCATCTTTCCAGCGCAACTTGCGCATCCAGGCCGACATGCTGGCGCCAGCCGCTGCCCAGGCCATGCGGCGGGACGATCGTCTTGCGGCGCAACAGGTCCTCGCTCCTCTCGCCGCCGCGCCGCATATCCGGCAAGCGCTGCTCTACAGTCCGTATGGCACGCCATTCGCCCGCTACGCGCGCAGCGGCAGCGATGCCGTGCCCACGGCGCCGCGCAGCGGCCAGCAAATCGATTACCTGGACGGCAGCGCCGCCCTCCTCCAAAACCTGCCCGGCGGCGGTGCACTGTATCTGCGCGCCAGCCTGGCGCCGCTGTTGGGCAGCCTGGCGCAATTTGCCGCCTTCACCCTGCTGGTCTGCCTGTGTGCATTCGGCCTGACGGTCCTGATGGTGCGCCGCACGCGCACCGCCGCCCAGCATGCGGAAAGCCATTTGCACTACCTGGCTCACGTCGACCCTGTCACGCAACTGCCGAACCGCCATGAATTCAACGGCGCCCTGGCCTACGCGCTGGCGCGCGCCGACCGCCAGGACAGCAGCGTGGGACTGCTGCTGCTGGACCTGGACAACTTCAAGGTGGTCAACGATACGCTGGGCCACCACTGCGGCGACCAGCTGCTGAAACTTGTTGCCGAGCGCCTGGTGGCGATCCTGCGCGGCACCGACGTCATCTGCCGCATCGGCGGCGACGAATTCGTCGTCATCGTCGAACCGGCCGACGACGCCTCGGAAATGGCCAGCGTGGCGCGCAAGATCCTTGCCGTGCTGGCCACGCCATTCGCGCTGGAAGGCCACCAGCTGTATGTCAGCGCCAGCATCGGCGTGAGCCTGTATCCGTTCGATGCGCAGGACGTGGCGACCCTGACGCGCAATGCCGACACTGCCATGTACCACGCCAAGCACCAGGGCAAGAACCGCTACGCCGTATTCCAGTCAGAAATGGAATTGCGCGCCCAGCGCCGCCTGCGCATGGAAGCGAACCTGCGCCGCGCCCTGCAAAACGAGGAACTGTATCTGCACTACCAGCCGCAGATCGACTTGCGCAGCGGGCGCATCGTCGGCGTGGAAGCGCTGATACGCTGGCATTGCCGCGAGATGGGGCAGCTCAACCCCAGCGAATTCATTCCCGTGGCCGAGGAAAGCGGCATCATCGTCGACCTGGGGCGCTGGGTGCTGCAAAGCGCCTGCCGCCAGGCGGCCGTCTGGTGCAAGGCCGGCCTGCTCGATTCGCTCGAACACGTGGCCGTCAACCTGTCGGCCTGCCAGGCGCGCGACCCGGGATTGATGGACGATATCCGCGCCATCCTGCACGAGACGCAGCTGCCGCATGGCTTGCTGGAGCTGGAAATCACGGAAGGGGTATTGATGGACAATATCCACGCCAACGTGGAACTGATGCGGCGCCTGCAGGACACGGGCATCCACCTGTCGATCGACGATTTCGGCACCGGCTATTCCTCGATGTCCTACCTGAAGCGCCTGCCCATCGACCAATTGAAAATCGACCGCAGCTTCGTGCACGACCTGCCCGGCGAAGGCGAAGCCATCGTCACGGCCATCATCGCCATGGCGCACAGCCTGCATCTGAAAGTGGTGGCCGAAGGCGTGGAAACGGTGCAGCAGGTGGAGTTTTTAAGAAAGGCCGGCTGCGACAACGTGCAGGGCTACTTCTTTGCGCGCCCGATGACGGCGGCGCAGCTGACGGCATTGCTGCTGGAGCGGCGCGACTGGAGTACGCGCACCGTCATGCCGGCATAAAAAAGGCAGAACCGCTGGTTCTGCCCCTCGAACTTACTGCAGATGCATCAAGCCAGCTTGGCCGAATGTTCGCGCGTCGCGTGGAACGTCAGCTTCGGCCAGCGCTCTTCCGTCAAACGCAGGTTCACGCCCGACGTAGCCAGGTAAGCCATGTTGCCGGCCGCATCGTAGGCCACGTTGTGACCCAGCGCGTTCTCGAAATCCTGCAGGACGCGCTTGTCGTCGCAGCTGACCCAGCGCGCGCTGCTGATGCTGGTGCCTTCGAACACGGCGTCGACGCCATACTCGTTAAGCAAACGGCTGGCCACCACTTCGAACTGCAGCACGCCGACGGCGCCCAGTACCAGTTCGCCACCCTGCACCGGCTTGAAGACCTGGACCGCGCCCTCTTCGCCCAGCTGTTGCAAGCCCTTGTGCAACTGCTTGATTTTCAAGGGATTACGGATGCGCACGGAGCGGAAGAAGTCTGGCGCAAAGTACGGGATGCCCGTAAAGGTGAGCATCTCGCCTTCGGAAAAACTGTCGCCGATCTGCATGTTGCCGTGGTTCGGCAAGCCGATGATGTCGCCCGCGTACGCCTCTTCCACCTGTTCGCGCGACGATGCCATGAAGGTCACCACGTTCGACACCTTGATCTCGCGCCCCAGGCGCAAGTGCTTGACCTTCATGCCGCGCTCGAAACGTCCCGAGCACACGCGCAAGAAGGCGATGCGGTCGCGGTGCGCCGGGTCCATATTCGCCTGGATCTTGAAGACGAAGCCGGTGAACGGCTGCTCGGACGGCGCCACCGACCGCACGGTCGCGTCGCGCTCGCGCGGGGCCGGCGCCCAGTCGACCAGCGCGGAGAGAATCTCGCGCACGCCGAAGTTGTTGATGGCCGAACCGAAGAACACGGGCGTCTGCACGCCGGAGAGGAATTCCTCCAGGTTGAACGGGTTCGATGCGCCGTGCACCAGTTCCACTTCCATGCGCAACTGGTCCATCTCCAGCGGGAACATCTCCTGCAGGCGCGGGTTGTCGATGCCCCTGATGATTTCGAAGGCGCCGTCAGCTTTTTCTTCGCCGGCCTTGAACAGCATGATCTCGTCGTTCAGCAGGTGATACACGCCGCGGAAGTTCTTGCCCATGCCGATAGGCCAGGTGACGGGCGCGCACTGGATCTTCAGCACCGATTCGAGTTCGTCGAGCAGGTCCAGCGGATCGCGCGTCTCGCGGTCCATCTTGTTCATGAACGTGACGATGGGCGTATTGCGCATGCGGCACACGGCCAGCAGCTTGATGGTCTGCGCTTCCACGCCCTTGGCCGCATCGATCACCATCAGCGCCGAGTCGACGGCCGTGAGCACGCGATAGGTATCTTCCGAGAAGTCCTGGTGGCCCGGGGTGTCGAGCAGGTTGACGACGTGGTCGCGGAACTCGAACTGCATCACCGAGGACGCGACGGAAATGCCGCGCTGCTTCTCGATCTCCATCCAGTCCGACGTCGCGTGGCGGCCCGATTTACGGGCCTTGACGGTACCGGCCATCTGGATCGCGCCCGAGAACAGCAGCAGTTTTTCCGTCAGCGTGGTTTTACCCGCATCCGGGTGGGAAATGATGCCGAAGGTGCGGCGGCGCTGCACTTCGCGCGCGATCACGGCAGGCGCCTTGCTGCTGGCTGACGCTGCGGCGATGTCCGCGTTGTCAGTGGAATCGGGGGTAGTGATGTCGTTCTCGTTGGCCATATTGGTGACCATAATATGGCCCTCGCAAAAAACCCTCGATTTTACAGAAGGATCGGCCTTCCGTGTGAACTGCTTCACTCTGGCGGAAAGCAAAATCGCCCACTTCATCAAGGGGTCACAATCCGCAGGCAACATTGCACTGCAGAAATGTTGTCACCCTACCCTGGAAACCCGATGAAAATCCTCCTCACTCCCGCCATCCGACTCATGCAGCGCTTGCGCCTGCTGCCCAAATTCATGCTTGTCTGCCTGGTCTTCCTACTGCCGCTGGCGCTGGCGACCACCCTGCTGATCTCGGAGCTGGGCAAGTCGCTGGCCCAGGCGCAGGATGCGCAGCGGGGCGTGGCCTATGTGCGCCAGCTGCAGGAAGGCACGCGGCTGCTGCAGCAGCGGCGCGGCCTGGAGCACTTGCGCCTGAGCGGCAAGGCGGGCATGGACAACACGGCCCTGAATGCGCGCATCACGTCCGCGCTGGCGGCCCTGGGGCGCTTGCCGGCAGGCGCAGGCCTGCCCCAGGCGACCGAGCTGACGCAGCAGTGGCAAGCCTTGCTGGGCCGCCAGGCGGGCCTCGCGGCGCGCGACAGCTACGCGGCGCACACGGCGCTGCTGCGCCAGGCGGCCAAACTGGGCCAGCTGGTGGCCGACCGTTCGCACCTGAGCCTGGACCCGGACGCGGGCGCCAACCACCTGAGCGCCGTCTTCACGGCCACCCTGCCCGACCTGGCCGAGAGCCTGTCCGACATCGCCGGGCGCGGCGCCGCCTACATCGACACGGGCCTGTTCGAAGCGAACGAAGACCAGCTCGTCAACGCCAACGCCCTGATCGCGCGCCACGAACTGGAACGCCTGCCGGCCCGCTTCGACGAAATCATCGCCGCCAAGCCGGCCTTGCGCGCCAGCCTGCAGCCTGCTCTGAAAGCCGTGCCGGCCGCGCTGACCTTCCTCGAACGCAGCAAAAATGAAGTGACGAATTCCTACGACCAGACCTCGGGCGCGCAATTCCACGCGGCCGGCATGCAGGCCATCGACGCCCTGCACGCGCTCTCGATCGCCTCCGCCACCGCCCTGGACAGCCTGCTGGCGCAGCGCATCGCCCGCGACGAGGCGCGCCGCGCCCTGATCCTGGCGGCCATGCTGCTGGTGCTGCTGGCCGCCGCCTACCTGTGCGCGGGCTTCTATGCCGCGTTTGCGCGCGACGTGACGCAATTGCGCGTGGCCGTCGGCGCGGCAGCGGCGGGCGACCTGTCGCAGCGCATCACCTCGCAGGCGCACGACGAAATCGGCGACCTGGTACGCGACTTCGGCGCCATGACGCACGGCCTGGCCACCCTGGTGCAGGAAATCCGCAGCGGCGCGGCCGTCATCGCCGCCGCCGGCGCCGATATCGCCCATGGCAACGCCGCCCTGTCCGGCCACACGGCCACGCAAGCGGACGCGCTGGGCGCCACCGTCGACTCGATGCGCGAGCTGACGGCCACCGTGGGGCGCAATGAAGCCCATGTAGGGCAGGGACGCACCCTGGTGGCCACGGCGGCCGACGTCGCCCTGCGCGGCGGCCAGACGGTGGGCGCTGTGGTCGAGACCATGGCCTCGATCAAGGCCAGCTCGCACAAGATCGTCGACATCATCGGCGTCATCAACGGCATCGCCTTCCAGACGAATATCCTGGCCTTGAACGCGGCCGTGGAAGCGGCACGCGCGGGCGAGCAAGGACGGGGCTTTGCCGTCGTCGCGTCCGAAGTGCGCAGCCTGGCGCAGCGCTCGAACGAGGCGGCGCTGGAAATCAAGCGCCTGATCGGCGATTCCGTCGCCACCGTGGATGCCGGTGGCGACTTGGTCAATGCCGCCGGCAGCACCATGCGGCAAGTCGTCGATGCGGTGCAGCAAGTGGCCGTGGTGATCGGACGCATCAGCAGCGCCGGCGCCGAGCAGAATGGCGAGATCGCCCGCATCAACCAGGCGCTGGCGCAAATCGATGACATGACGCGCCAGAATGCGGGCCTGGTCGACGAAGCGCGCGCCGGTTCGCAGCGCTTGCACCAGGAAGGCGAGGCGCTGACGCAAGCCGTCAGCCGCTTCCGCCTGGGCGAACACGATACGCCTGGCACGCGCCAGGCGAGCGCCGCGAGCGTGCGCGATGGCTTGCCCAGCGTGCGGCCGGCCGGCCTGTGGAGCGCCAATAAACCGCGCGTCATATCACAAAATCGCGCAGAACGGCGCAAGGCTAGCTAGTCAAAAGTGCGCACGTAGGACAAGGACTACAATTCCGCCTCAAAAGAGACTACAAAGTGGCGACTGCTAATCTTATGTTCGCCACTTACATAAGCTTTTAAAGTAGCTACATCGCGATCTGCACCGCGCGGTCGACAAAAATGCCCTTACCACCTTGGCTACGGCAACTTTTTTTGACCAGCAACGCGGCAGTCGCACTCCGATGTAAAAAGCCTGTGAGGAATACTATGAACCATACTCAACTTATCACCCCGGTCCAGAAGAATCAGTTGCTGCCGCGCGCCATGCCGGCGGCCGGACGGGAAATCAAGCTTGCGTCGCGGGTTAGCCTCAGCAGTGCCCAACAGAATGAATTGCTGGCCGCCCTGCCGCGCGCCGCGCTCGAATCGCTGTTCGAAGACCTGGAATTGGTGGAACTGCCGTTCGGCAAGGAACTGTATGCCTATGGCAATAACCTGGAATACAGCTATTTCCCTACCACCGCCATCATTTCCCTGCTGTATGTGATGGAAGACGGCGCCACCACGGAAATCGCTGTTGTCGGCCATGAAGGTGTGGCCGGTGCTTCGCTGCTGGCAGGCGAGCGCGCCATGTGCACGGCCGTCGTGCAAAGCGCCGGCTACGGCTACCGCCTCAAAACGCAAAGCTTGCGCGACGCATTCAACCAGGGCGGCGCCCTGCCCCAGTTGCTGATGCGCTACACCAACGCCCTGTTTGCGCAAATGGCGCAGAACGCCGTCGGCGGTCGCCACAGCTCGATCGAGCAAAAGCTGTGCCGGTGGCTGCTGGACCGCCTGGACCGTTCGCCATCGAACGAACTCAAAGTGACGCAAGAGCTCATTTCCATCATGCTGGGCGTGCGCCGCGAAAGCATCACGGCCGCCGCCGGCAAGCTGCAGGATGAAGGCTTGATCCACTATCGCCGCGGCAACATCACGGTACTGGACCGCGCCGGCCTGGAATGCTATGCGGGCGAGTGCTACAAGGTCGCCAAGACGGAATACGACCGTTTGCTGCGCGACGTATCACGCTGCTGATCGACGGTGCTGCATGATCATGCAGCATGATCAAAAAAAATGGCCGGGCTGCATGCCCGGCCATTTTTTCACCTCTGCACAGTCAAACGCTGGCGTCTTCGTCGATCTCTTCCGGCTCAGGCGTCAGCGGCAACGGAATTACGGCTTCCACGCACGTGCCCTTGCCTTCCGGACCCTGGCGCACGGTGAGGGTGCCGCCCAGCAGCAGGGCCCGTTCGCGCATGCCCAGCAAACCGTGCGACATGGGTTTTTGCAGGGCATCTTCCGTGATGCCGATGCCGTCATCGGTCACGCGCAGCACCAGGCCGTGTTCATTGCGTTTCAATGTCACGCTGACCATGCCGGCGCGCGCATATTTGAGGATATTCGTCAGCGATTCCTGCACGATGCGGAACAGGGCGATCGTCAGGGTGGCTTCGCGGTTATCAATATTGATGGCCACGTCCGTTTCGCAGCGCACCGAGCTCATGCGAGCAAAATCCTCGCAATAGCTTTCGATGGCGGCGCACAGACCCAGGTTGTCCAGCAGGCTGGGGCGCAAATCCTCGACGATGCGGCGCTTCAGTTCCACCGTTTCCAACAGGGTGGCCTTGGCGCGGCGCAATTGTGCCGCCAGTTCCGGCTGCGTGTGCGCCAGTTGCTGCGTGACGGCGCCCAAGTCCATGCTGATCGAGGTCAAATTGGCGCCCAGCTCATCGTGCAGCTCACGCGCCAGGCGCGCCTTCTCCACTTCATTGACGCTGATCAAATGGCGCGACAGCACGGATAACTGCTCCGTGCGCTTGCTGACCGTCGATTCCAGCGTGTCATTGGCATTTTGCAATGCATACTCGACGGCCGCGCGGTTCTGGAAGCTGCGCCGCACCAATTGGTAAAACATGATCAGCACGAGGATGGCCAGGGCGTTGATGCCAATGCCGAGCAGCACGGCTTTCTGGTACTCATGATAAAAGGCGGCGCTGCCGGACGACAGCGCTTCATTCTGTTCACGCGTCATGATCACCACCTGCAGGCGGATTTCATCCATGGTGGCGCGGTCATCGGTCACGCGCGAGATATTGACGATTTCGGCCAGCCCGCCCTGCTTGTAGACCTCGATCGACTCTTGCAGCATCAACATCTTGCGACGGATCAAGCTTTTTAATTGACCCAGGTTTTTCAGCTGCGTAGGACTGCCCGCGAGCAAGGTCTGCAACTCGTTGAATTCGTTTTCGATTTCGGTGGAAGCGGTCTTCGACGGCCCCAGATACGTTTCCGAGCCGGAAATGAAATAGCCGCGCAAGCTGCTTTCCGCGTCCAGCACCAGCACGTTCAAATACTGCAGGCGGTCCGCCACGCGGGCGCTCTGGCTGAGCAAGGCGTTCGTGCCCTTCAGCGATTGCAGATTATGAAACAGACTGAACCCATTGAGTACAAGCAACAAGGCGCAAGCCACGCACAGTATCGTCTTGTAGAGGGGCAGGCGGTGATTCGGGGCCGGTTCAACGGTGAAATACATCCTGATGTGCATCCTTAGCAAGGTTCGGCGCGGGAGAAAGCGCCGGCGCCGGCCAATTATAATCCTCGCTACAGACTGCTGCACTGCACAAGTCGTGCTGGCTAGCTGGCTGAGCGATCATGTTTCCATGATCGCACCGCTGGGCTAGTCAAGCAAATTGTTTTTCATTGCGTAATAGGTCAAGTCGCTGTTCGATTGCAAGCCCATTTTTTCCATGATGCGCGTACGGTAAGTACTCACAGTCTTGATGCTCAGCGACAAGGCCACACCGATATCGGACACAGTGGCGCCACGCGCCAGGCGCAGAAAGACCTGGAATTCGCGGTCCGACAATTCCGTATGCAGGGCGGCATTCGTATCGCGGTCGAACGACTGCGCCAGTAATTCACCCACGGTGGAACTGACGTAACGACGCCCCTGGAACACTGTGCGCACGGCCGTCATCAGCTCATCTGCTTCGCATTCCTT
This sequence comes from Janthinobacterium breve, assembly GCF_051380895.1. Lineage (NCBI taxonomy): Bacteria > Pseudomonadati > Pseudomonadota > Betaproteobacteria > Burkholderiales > Oxalobacteraceae > Janthinobacterium > Janthinobacterium breve. The sequence continues at coordinate 216,066 of NZ_JBNYXY010000012.1, forward strand.
GTTCAGATAGCCATTCGCGCCCATCTTGAACAGGTTCAGCGCGTATTGCTGCGCGGGATAGCCGCTGAGTATCAGCACGGGCAATTCCGGCTGGCCCTGGCGGATCGTGCGCAAGGTATCGATGCCGCTCTGATCGGGCATGGCGATATCGAGCAACAGCACATCGCAAATTTCGCGGCGGGCGATATCGAGCGCTTCACGCCCGGTACCGGCTTCCGCCACCACACTGAAATCGCTTGACGACGAAAAAATCTGTTTGAATCCAGCTCGTACTATTTGGTGATCATCACAAATGGCAACGCGTATCATTGTTTCCCCTTAAATTTTCCTGGCCTGGGAAAGACTACCGGAACCTGAACGCTGCTCCGGCTTAGCGTCACTAACAAAAACGCAACATTAACAGTATATTCAAAATATGGCGTGTCGTACGATACCGGCAGCGCCAAGGCTTGTGCCATGCAGTATAGTCAAGCGGTATCGGACAACCCCAGCTATATTGGTACAAATCTTATTTTAGCAAGTTTAAAATCGCAATTAATTCATTGCGTATCCACACGCGATCCAGCGGTGCTTCCTGCGGCACGACGGGCACGGCCGGCAGCACAGGCAACTCATCCACGATGGCATGCGATGCGCCACGGCTATCGAGCTTATTGCGCGCGCCGCTGATGGTAAAGCCTTGTTCATACAGCAATTCGCGGATGCGGCGTATCAACAGCACTTCATGGTGCTGATAATAACGGCGGTTGCCACGTCGTTTGACCGGCTTGAGCTGGGAAAACTCCTGCTCCCAGTAGCGCAGTACGTGCGGTTTGACGCCGCACAATTCGCTCACCTCGCCGATCGTGAAATAGCGTTTCGCCGGAATGGGCGGCAAGACGATCAACTCGGTTTTACTGATGCGCTCGTTCATCGCCACTCACTCAGGCAGCACGTGCCAGCGGACTGGTCTCTTCGACCATGCTTTTCAGCTTCTGGCTCGCATGAAAGGTCACGACACGGCGCGCCGTGATGGGGATCTCTTCGCCCGTCTTCGGATTGCGGCCCGGCCGTTGTGGCTTGTCGCGCAACTGGAAATTGCCGAAACCGGACAACTTGACGGCCTCGCCCCGCTCGAGCGCATTGCGGATCTCGTCGAAAAAGGTCTCGACCATATCTTTCGCTTCGCGCTTGTTCAGGCCCACTTGCTCGAACAACAGCTCAGCCAGCTCAGCCTTGGTCAAGGTGGGTAAATCTTTTTCCGCTTCCTGGCGCACTTTGGCAACCAGCATGGCCCGATGCAGATCGGCGGCCAGTGCGGATTGCAGTACGGCGGAATCAACGTCGCTGTTATTAATTTTCCTGCCCTGCCTTTTCTGTGCGCCCGAGCCTGCCACATGGCAAGCTCGTCTACGGTTGACGACGGAAAGGCCGTCACGCTAGGCGACGGCCAGTCCAGTAATTACGAACGCAGTTTCGCGTCGTGGCCCTGCTTGGCCGCATCGATCAGGACAGCCATCAGACCATCGACGACATCGTCTTGCAGAGTGTTTTGAGTATCTTGCAAGCTAATCCGGAAAGCAAGGCTTTTTTCATCCGTTTCCAGCCCTTTTCCACGATATTCATCAAATAAAACAATGGCTTGCACGACGTGCGCTGCAGGGCTTGCCTTGGCGGCAGCATGGAAACTGTCGAGCAGATCCTGCACCGCCACCGATTGCTTGACGACCACGGCCAGATCGCGGCTGGCGCCAGGGAATTTCGAGATTTCCTGGTACACGGGCACGACTCTTTGCGTCAGGGCAGCGGCGTCGACTTCGAACAGCACGGGTGCCAGCGGCAAGTCATACTTTTGCATCCAGCGCGGGTGCAATTCGCCGATGAAACCGATGACCTTGCCATCGAGTTCCACGTTTGCCGAGCGGCCCGGATGCAGGGCCGGGTGCTCCGCCTTGCTGAAACGCAAGACCAGCGGTGCAAACAGCGCTTCCAGGTCCGCCTTCACGTCAAAGAAGTCGACCGTGCGTGTAGCCTGGCCCCACTGCTCGTCCGCCACCGCGCCGTAAGCCATGGCCGCCACGCGTTTTGGCTGCGCGTAGCCGGCCACCGACAAGGGACCGTTTTCCACGCCGTCGTCGCGCTGGTAGATGGCGCCCACTTCGAAGATGCGCACGCGGTTCGTCTTGCGGTTCAGGTTGTAGCGCACATTGGCGATCAGGCTGCCGATCAGCGAGGAGCGCATCACGCTCATCTGGCTGGCGATCGGATTCTGCAATTTGATCGGATGCGTGTTGCCCGAGAAATCGCGCTCCCATGCCGTATCGACAAAGCTCATGTTAACCACTTCCTGGAAGCCCAGGTCGGCCAATTCATGACGTACCGCAAACAGGGAGCGGGTATTTTCTGGCGCAATCTGCATCACGTTCGCGGCCACGGGCGGCAAGGTCGGGATGTTTTCAAAACCGTACACGCGCGCCACTTCCTCGATCAGATCTTCCTCGATCTCGATGTCGAAACGGTAGCTGGGCGAGGTCACGGAAAACACGCCGTCCGCCAGGGTGAATGGCAGGGCCAGGCGCGTGAAGATATCGGCGATCAGCTCATCGTTGAGCGGCACGCCGATGACTTTCTGCGCGCGCGCCGTGCGCATCGTCACGGGCTGGCGTTGCGGCAAGTTCACCACGTGGTCGTCGACGGGGCCGACGGTGGTGTCCGGGGTGCCGCAGATTTCCACGATCAGGGCCGTGATGCGCTCGATATGCTCGACGGTGGTGGCAAAATCGACGCCGCGCTCGAAGCGGTGCGCCGCATCGGTGGAGAAATTCAAACGGCGCGCGCGCCCTTGAATCGCGTTCGGCCACCAGAATGCCGCTTCCAGGTAGATGCTGTCCGTATCGTCCGACACGGAACTGGCGTCGCCGCCCATGATGCCGGCCAGCGATTCAATTTCTTGGTCATCGGCAATGACGCCGAGCCACTCGTCGACGGCAACGGTGTTGCCATTGAGCAGCTTGACGGATTCGCCCGCCTTGCCCCAACGCACGTCGAGGCTGCCGTGGATCTTCGCCAGGTCAAACACGTGGCTAGGACGGCCCAGCTCCAGCATGACATAGTTGGAAATGTCGACCAGGGCCGACAGCGGACGCTGGCCGCTGCGCTCGAGGCGCTGCTTCATCCAGTCCGGCGTGGCGGCACGGGCGTTCAAGCCGCGGATGACGCGGCCCGTGAAACGGCCGCACAGGTCCGGCGCGCTGATTTTCACGGGCAGGACTTCGTCGCTGGAAACAGGCACGGTGCGGAACTGCGGCACATTCAGGGGCACGCCCGTGAGAGCGGACACTTCACGCGCCACGCCCAGCACGGACAGACAGTCCGCCTTGTTCGGCGTCAACTTGATGGTGAATTTCAAGTCGTTCAGCGCATAGTAGTCGCGGAAATTCTGGCCGATCGGTGCGTCGTCCGGCAATTCCATCAAGCCAGCGTTTTCTTCCGACAATTTCAATTCGCGCGCGGAGCACAGCATGCCTTGCGACTCGACGCCGCGCAGCTGGCCCACCTTGATTTCAAACGGCTTGCCATCGGCGCCGGGAGGCAGCATGGCACCCGCCATCGCGCAAACGACTTTCAAGCCCGGGCGCACGTTGGGCGCGCCGCAGACGATGTTGAGCATGGTGCCCGTGCCGACGTCGACCTGGCACACATTCAGACGGTCCGCGTTCGGATGTTTTTCCATCTCCAGGACCAGGCCTACCACCACGTTCGAGAACGGAGGGGCGACAGGATCGACGTCCTCGACTTCGAGACCGGACATGGTCAGCAGATGAGCCAGTTCGTCCGAAGTCATCTTCGGATCGACCATGGTACGGAGCCATTTTTCGGAAAATTGCATAATCAAGCCTTCAAAGGGTAAAAGCTCACAGCGCGAGCGCACAGGCGCTCAAGCGCCATGAATCAAACGGAACAACGCTTTAGTTGAATTGCTTCAAGAAACGCAAGTCGCCTTCATAAAACAGCCGCAGGTCGTTGATGCCATAGCGCAGCATCGTCAAGCGTTCCAAGCCGGAGCCGAAAGCAAAACCGATGAATTTCTCGGGGTCGAGGCCGAAGTTCTTCACCACGGTCGGATGCACCTGGCCGGCGCCCGACACTTCCAGCCAGCGGCCCTTCAAAGGACCCGAGCCAAAGGCGATGTCGATCTCGGCCGACGGTTCCGTGAACGGGAAGTACGAAGGACGGAAGCGCACCTGCAAGTCATCCGTCTCGAAGAAGGCCTTGACGAAGTTCAGGTACACGCCCTTCAAGTCGGCAAAGCTGATGTCTTCGGCGATCCACAGGCCTTCGACCTGGTGGAACATCGGCGAATGGGTGGCGTCGCTGTCGACGCGGTAGGTGCGGCCCGGCGCGATGACTTTGATCGGCGGCGTATGCGTGCGCGCATAGCGCACCTGCATGGGGCTCGTATGCGTGCGCAGCAGCAAGGGCTTGCCATCGGTGTCGTTGCCATCAATGTAGAACGTATCTTGCATGGAACGGGCTGGATGATTTTCCGGGCTGTTCAGCGCCGTGAAATTGGTCCAGTCATTCTCGATTTCGGGACCGTCGGCCACGTCGAAGCCGATCGAGCGGAAGATTTCCTCGACCCGCTCCCACGTGCGCATCACGGGATGGATGCCGCCGGGCATGCGACCACGGCCTGGCAGGGTCACGTCGATCGCTTCGGCGTTCAGACGACCTTGCATCTGGGCATCGGCCAGTGCATCACGGCGCGCCGTCAGCGCGTCTTCGATCTGCACTTTGACGGCATTGATCAGGGCGCCTTGCGCCTTGCGCGCGTCCGGGTCCAGCTTGCCCAGGCCCTTCATCATTTCGGTAATCTGGCCAGTCTTGCCCAGGTAGCGGGCTTTGGCGTTTTCAAGTGCGGCAGCGTCTGCGGCGGCGATAAAGTCAGCCTGGGCCGAGACGACGAGTTCTTCTAGGGAGTTCATGCGGCATTTCCTGTTTTGGACATCAATTCTGGACTCAGTTATCAAAAGTCCAACAATCAAAAACGGAAACGGGGCATAAGGTGTTAACCCCTGCCCCGCTCTTTATGACGTCACCCTACGGATGACGTTGTGCAATGACCGATGCTTACGCAGCGATTTTTGCTTTAACTGCGTTGACAATCGCAGCGAATGCTGGCTTGTCCATCACAGCCATATCGGCCAGGACTTTACGGTCCAGTTCGATATTTGCTTTTTTCAAGCCGTTCATGAATACGCTGTACGTTACGCCATGCTCACGGGAAGCGGCGTTGATACGGGCGATCCACAGGCGGCGGAAAACGCGTTTCTTGTTGCGGCGATCGCGGTAAGCGTATTGGCCAGCGCGCATAACTGCTTGCTTGGCAACACGGTATACACGGCTGCGGCGACCACGGTAGCCTTTAGCTTGAACAAGAATCTTTTTATGACGGGCACGAGCTGTAACCCCACGTTTTACTCTAGGCATAGTAACTCCTTAAATTGAGTGTGAGATTAAGCAGTCGGCATCATGCGGTAGACGGATTTCACGTCAGACGCAGCGACATTGGTGGTACCGCGCAGAGCGCGTTTCAGCTTGGTGGTTTTCTTGGTCAAGATGTGGCGTTTGAACGCATGACCACATTTAACAGTACCACCCGGACGCACGCGAAAACGTTTTTTCGCAGAGCTTTTGGTCTTCATTTTAGGCATAGCAATCTGTCCTTTTACGGACAGCTCCATTTATAACAGGATTGCAGGTGGCAACACGACGCTGCGCTTAGATGCCTGCTTTCACATGCTGTGCAGCGGATGCGAGTCCGCTACAGTTCGCGCGGCCCGGACATTGCTGAGCGGGCCGCGCAAATTCTGCCTGGAATCGTGTGTCGCACCAATGCAGGCACAAACCACGTCGATCCACAGTAAAACGCTATTGTAGCTTACTTCTTCTTCTTAGGCGAAAGAACCATGATCATTTGGCGGCCTTCCATCTTCGGGAACTGCTCGACCTGGCCATACGGCTCCAGATCGGCTTTCAGACGTTCCAGCATGCGGAAGCCAATATCCTGATGCGCCATCTCACGACCGCGGAAACGCAGCGTGATTTTGGTTTTATCGCCATCATCGAGGAACTTGATGAGATTACGCAACTTGATATTGTAGTCACCATCATCAGTCCCCGGACGGAATTTGACTTCCTTCACGAGGATGATCTTTTGCTTCAATTTGGCTTCGTGAGCTTTCTTTTGCTCCGAATACTTAAATTTGCCGTAGTCCATCAAACGGCAAACCGGTGGCTGCGCGGTAGGCGCAATTTCCACCAGGTCGACGTTTGCCTCTTCCGCCAGGCGGAAGGCTTCAGCCAAACTTACGATACCGAGTGGCTCGTTATCGACCCCGCTTAAACGCATTTCAGGGGCAGTGATTTCGCCATTGATGCGATGTGACTTGTCAGTAGCTATTGTAATTTCCTTTAAAAATCTTGTAAGACGGTCGTGCAGCGAGTTTCCTCGTCAGGCCTTGGTGTCGACTTCATGTTTGAGTCGCTCAATCAGGGCATCGACGGACATGACGCCCAGATCGATATTGCCCCGCGCCCGCACGGCCACTGTATTCGCATCCCGCTCTTTGTCGCCAATCACCAAGATATAAGGCAATTTTTGTACGGAATGTTCACGTATTTTATAGGTAATCTTCTCGTTACGCAAATCAGCCTGTACGCGCAGCCCCGCTTTGCGCAGTTTTGTTGTAACTTCCTGTACATAGTCGGCTTGAGCGTCGGAAATATTCAACACCGACACTTGCACTGGTGCCAACCACAGCGGCATGGCGCCCGCATAGTGTTCGATCAGGATGCCGATGAAACGTTCCAGCGAACCCACGATCGCGCGGTGCAGCATGATCGGCACCTGGCGCGTGTTGTCCACGGCCACATATTCGGCGCCCAAACGGCCCGGCATCGACGGGTCGATCTGCACGGTGCCCACTTGCCATGCTCGACCCAGGCTGTCTTTCAGGTGATATTCGATCTTCGGACCGTAGAACGCGCCCTCGCCCGGCAATTCCGTCCATTCCACGCCACAGGCACGCAGGGCCGAACGCAGCGATTCCTCGGCGAAATCCCACGACTCTTCCGTGCCGATGCGGTTATCGGGGCGCAAGGCCAGCTTCACGTCGATATTCGTAAAGCCAAAAGCCGTGTAGACATCCATGGCCTGCTGGTGGAACGCCGTCACTTCGCCGGCGATCTGTTCTTCCAGGCAGAAGATGTGGCCATCATCCTGCGTAAAGCCGCGCACGCGCATCATGCCGTGCAAGGCGCCCGACGGCTCGTTGCGGTGGCATTGGCCAAATTCGCCGTAGCGCAATGGCAAGTCGCGGTAGCTGCGCATGCCATTGTTGAAAATCTGGATATGGCCAGGGCAATTCATCGGCTTCAGCGCATAGGCGCGGTTTTCCGATTCCGTGATGAACATGTTTTCACGGTAATTGTCCCAGTGACCGGTTTTTTCCCACAGGCCACGGTCGAGAATTTGCGGCGCTTTGACTTCCTGGTAGCCGTTGACCTGGTACACATTGCGCATGTATTGCTCGACCTGCTGCCAGATCGACCAGCCTTTCGGATGCCAGAAGATCAGGCCTGGCGCTTCTTCCTGGAAATGGAAGAAATCGAGCTGCTTGCCCAGTTTGCGGTGATCGCGCTTTTCCGCCTCTTCCAGGTTGTGCAGGTACAGTTCCTGGTCTTCCTTCTTGGCCCAGGCCGTGCCATAGATACGCTGCAGCATCTCGTTTTTCGAGTCGCCGCGCCAGTAGGCGCCGGCCAGCTTCATCAGCTTGAAGACTTTCAGCTTGCCCGTCGATGGCACGTGGGGGCCGCGGCACAAGTCCGTGAACTTGCCTTCGGTATACAACGACACTTCCTGGTCGGCCGGAATCGAGCCGATCAGCTCTGCCTTGTAGGCTTCGCCGATGCCCTTGAAGTAGTCGATGGCTTCGTCGCGCGCGACAACCTTGCGCGTGACTTGCTCATCCTTCTTGGCCAGTTCCGCCATTTTCTTTTCGATCGCCGTCAAATCTTCGGGCGTGAACGGGCGCTTGTAGGCGAAGTCATAGTAAAAGCCGTTGTCGATCACGGGACCGATGGTCACTTGCGCGTCCGGGAACAGTTCCTTGACGGCATACGCCAGCAAGTGGGCCGTCGAGTGGCGGATCACTTCCAGGCCATCGGCATCCTTGTCCGTGACAATCGCCAGTTCCGCGTCTTGCTCGATCAGATAGGAGGTGTCGACCAGCTTGCCATCGACCTTGCCAGCCAGGGCCGCCTTGGCCAGGCCGGTACCAATATTGGCCGCAACCTGGGCCACGGTGACCGGGCCGTCAAATTGACGGGCGGAACCATCGGGAAGTCGGATTGTAAGCATATTGATCTCCATATCGGCGCTGGCGCCAGGTAAAACTGCGATGTGATGGGTAAAATAACTGAAAGGAAAACGCAGACGCAAAAAAACGCGGACTAGCCGCGTTTTTCACTTTCTTGAGACAAAGGAAACCCGTTCGACTAGCGTCACTCCCAAAGCTTGGTAGTAGTTCGCGGTGTCATAACCGGTTTTACCTTTCTCTATCACTGCATTCTGGTGGGCGGTGAGGAATTCGAATCCCCGACCCCTTGGATGTCGACCAAGTATTCTAACCAGCTGAACTAACCGCCCGTAAAACTTTTGTTGATCATTTTATTTCAAATGACCGCTTGCGGCTTGCGCCAGCCTAAAAAACTATCTACTGCCAAATTCTGGTGGGCGGTGAGGAATTCGAATCCCCGACCCCTTGGATGTCGACCAAGTATTCTAACCAGCTGAACTAACCGCCCCGAAGACCAGCATTATAGAGAGGCTTTCCCAGAATGACAAGGGCTGTTTTACAGGAAACTTTAATCACTCTCCGGGCGTCAGCCCCCTTTATACAGAGTAGGCCCGGCACGCGCGGAATGCCGCTAGAATCGCGGCATGAACTCCACCATCATAAGCTGGCTGAAAACCCTGAGCCGGGTTTGCGGTTTCGAAACGGCAGATTCCTTCCCGCCCGGCCACCCGTATGCGCGCACGCGCTGGAATGCCGCGTACTTCGATATCGCTTCCGACGTGAAGCCGGACGAGATGGAGCGGCGCCTGTGCGCGGCCATCGCCAACACGCCAAGCGTCTTCGCCTACATCACCAACCCCACGCCGCGCATGCAGCGCGCGCTGCTGAACGTGATCCACGACCGGCTGCGGCGCCAGCCCGGCGCGGGCGCCACGGACCTGGTCTTGTTATTGATCCATGCCTACGCCAGCCCCCACATCACGGAAGCCGTGCCCGGCCTGCGCACCTTGATCTTCAACACGGAACATGAAGACACGAATCTGCGCGTGCATGCCATTCTGGAATTGCTGGTGGGCACACCACGGGGGCTCGATGTGATCGATATGCAATGATCGATATGTAGCCGTTACGCATGATTGGCGGGCACATAGCGCGCCCGCAAGTGCATGAACGGCGTTTCCACCACTTTATACAAGAGCCAGCCCGTGGCGATGCTGACAGCGATACTGAGCAGTATCGCCGGCGCACCGTCCGGCCCGTAACCAAAGTCTTGCAAAAAGGGGCGCAGCAGAATGCACAACTGCTTGTGCAACAGGTAAATCGCATACGACCACAACGCCAAGCTGGCCGCGCCCGGCACGCGCAGTTGAGAGAGCGCACTGCCGGGACTGAGTGCGGCAATCAGCAATAAAGTAAAACTGGCCGCCAGGGCTGGATAGCCGAACACCGTCACGCTATAGCCATAGTGATCGGTGAGAAACACATAAAACATCAGCGCCGTGCCAAAGATTCCCGCCAGCAAGATGCGATTACCGTATGAGGTGAGGCGTACCCAGGCGCCCGGATGGTAGTTTTTCAGCAGCGCGAGCGCCACGCCCGCCACCAGCTCGTCGAAACGGCACCAGGACGCGTAATAAATGTATTTGTAATAGCCGAGGCCGCCGCGCGGCACTTGCACATATTCATCCCATAGAGTGGCCCGCACCAGCATGCCGACGAGAAAGCTGGCGGCCACGGCGACCCACGCCCACAGCAGCGACTTGCGGCAGGCGGCGACAAGCAAGGCCACGGCCGGCAGCAGCACATAGAACTGCTCTTCCACGCATAGCGACCACGCATGGGAAAACGCCGTGCCCGGTGTCAAGTTAATGTTTTGCGTAAAGGTGAGGAATTTCCACAGGGGCAGCAACGCGCTATCGCCGCGAAACGTGGGCCACAAATAATACAGGGCCAGCACGGCATAGTAACTGGGCAAGGTGCGCAGGAAGCGCCGCGCATAGAAGCGGGGCAAGGAAAATCCGTGCTCGCTGCGCAAGGAGGCAAAGATCTGGTTGCCGATCAGGTAACCGCTGAGGGCAAAGAACAGGTCCACGCCCGTCCAGCCGATTTCCCCCCAGAAACCAAACGCCCCGCCATCGCTGACGAACAGCAAATAATGGTTCATGAACACCAGCACGATGGCCAGCGCGCGCAATGTATCGAGGCCATACAGGCGGGAAGGAAGGAGCGTACTAGACATGGAATCGGCAAGGGAAAACAACGGTGGCGCCGATCATGCCATGCCGCACACTGCCATGGCCAACTTTTTACAGGCGGCCACGGCGAATCCCGCTAAAATATGCCGACCCGGCTTTCCCTTCCCGCAACAGCATAGGATATGTCCAGCATGAGCAGCGCACTCCACTTCAAGTCCATCAACTACACGGGCCAGGGCAGCGGCCCACGCCTGATCGTCACGGGCGCCGTGCACGGCAATGAAACTTGCGGCACCAAGGGCATCCACCGCGTGATGGCTGAACTCGACAGCGGCGCCCTCTCCATCGTGGCCGGCAGCGTCACTTTCGTGCCCATCACCAATCCGCTGGCTTACGCCAAGGGCGTGCGCAGCGGCGACCGCAACCTGAACCGCAATCTGTTTCCGAACGACAATCCACAGGATTTCGAAGACCGCATCGCCAACTGGCTGTGCCCGCTGTTGGGCCAGCACGACGTGCTGCTGGACTTGCACTCGTTCAATGCCGACAGCCAGCCCTTCGTCATGGTGGGGCCGCGCAACAACGATGGTCCGCTACAACCGTTTCAACATGAAGACAAGGAACGCGCACTGGCGCGCCGCCTGGGCGTGCGCCGCTTCGTCGATGGCTGGCTGCATGCTTATGGCCAGGGCGTGCAGCGCCGCCTGGGCAATAGCGACCAGGTAGGCCTGGTCTTGCGCTATGGCGTGGGCACCACCGAATACATGCGCTCGACGGGCGGCTACGCCTTGACCCTGGAATGCGGCCAGCATGCGGACCCGGCCGCGCCGGATGTCGCCTACCGCGCCATTATGAACACGCTGGCATTCCTCGGCTTCATCGATGCACCGCAACCGGAGCCGATCGCGGACGCCGACATGGAAGCGCTGAACATGGTCGTCGTGCACGACAAGCTGCACGCGGACGACCGCTTCATCAAGACCTGGTCCAGCTTTGACAAGGTCAAACAAGGTGAACAGATTGGCGTACGCGCCGATGGCACGCCCGTGACGGCCGAATTCGACGCCTACATCCTGTTCCCGGACGTCAATGCGGCGGCGAATGCCGAGTGGTATTACCTGGCACGGGTTGCCAGCAGTTTTTGATCAATGTCCGACGGACTTCGAAAACAAATTGATCACTAACACGCCTGCAATGATCAGTCCCAGACCGATCAGCGCCGGCGTATCGAGGCTTTGCTTGAACCAGAACCAGCCGACGGCGGAAATGAGCACGATGCCCACGCCCGACCAGATCGCGTAGACGATACCAGTAGGAATGACCTTCAAGGTGAGGGACAAGCACCAGAAGGCGATGCTGTAGCCCACCACGGTAATGACGCTGGGCCACAAGCGGCTGAAGCCGTCGGACGCCTTCAAGGCGCTGGTGGCGATGACTTCGGCGATGATGGCGATGGCCAGGTAGAAATACGTCATGCTGAGGCTCATGCTTGCATCCTTTATTGTGGACTGAGCAGTTTCAAGCCCAGGATACCGGACACGATCAATGCGATGCAGGCGATGCGCGCGGCGCTGGCCGGCTCACCCAGCACCATGATGCCGAAGATGGCCGTCCCCACGGTGCCGATGCCGGTCCAGATGGCGTACGCCGTGCCCAGCGGCAAGGTGCGCAGGGCCAAGCCCAGCATCACCACGCTGCCCAGCATGGAAATGGCCGTCAGTACGGACGGCACCATGCGGGTAAAACCGGCGCTATATTTAAGGCCGATGGCCCAGCCAATTTCCAGCAAACCCGCCAATACCAGAATGATCCACGCCATAACTTCTCCCGAGGCGGCAGGGTCGTCCCCGCCATGCAGCCCCGTCATCGAGCGGGGTCGTCCCCACAGGAGCAAAAGGAAAAGTATACCATTGGGTGAAAAGTTTTGCCCCAAGCACACTATCGCTAGTGCCGCCGCTCTAATCGAAAGTTGCCAAAAAACAGGCACTTGGCAGCATAATTGCCGCATCTACTCATTCTCGGGAACAATGATGCTACTTCTGGCCCAAATCCTTACCGCCCTCATACTGCTGCTGCACGTCTACATCGTGCTGCTGGAAACCGTGCTGTTCGATACACGCGGACGCAAGGTGTTTGGCCTGTCCAAGGAAAAAGCGGAGATCGTGCGTCCCGCCATGTCGAACCAGGGTTGCTACAACGGCTTTCTCGTCGCCGCGCTGGCGCTGGGCTTTTTTCACCCGGACGCGGCCATCGCCCATGCGTTTACCGTGTTCGGCCTGGCGTGCATCGCCGTGGCCGGCGTGTGGGGCGCAGCGACCGTCATGACGCGCATTCTCTACCTGCAAACAGTGCCCGCCGTCATCGCCCTGCTGCTGTTCCACTTCGCCTGATCCCTGCCGGGGCGGCCAGCCGGCCGCCCCTCCCTACCCCACTCCGCTCCGCCTGCGCATACCCCAAATGGGTGATGTTTCCAAAAAACATGCCCGATACAATTCCTTGTAGCAATAAAAAAGATACCACCAGACACATGGTGGCAAGTCACAGTCCACAGGGGAAATCATGCAAGCACATCCAACCACCTTTGCCGTCACTTTGCTCGGCTGCCTCATGCTGTCCGCCTGCGGTGGCGGAGGCAGCGACGACAGTGGCTCGGGCAGCGGCTCCAACAGCGCCAGCGGCGGCACCTCGGCAAACTGCCAGTACAGCAATCTGATCAGCGATGCGGAACGCAAGCAGGCCAGCGCCTGCGGCATCCAGGTATCGGGCAACTACAACCAGGCGGACTCGGGATACGATAGCCTCGTTGCCGCCTGCAAGCAGGGCGACAAGGCCAAGGCGGATACCTACTACAGCGGCACGTACCAGAAAATGGTCGACTACGCGCGCGCCGTGAGCAAGGAGCTCGGTTGCGGACAAAACAATGGCCCCACCTTGCCCAACAACAGCACGGCAAGCAACTACAATTTCTGTATCAAAAGCACATCGGTCAATGGTAAGCTCAGCTATGAAGGCGCTTGCTACGGCCCCGTCAAATCCGGTGAAGGCGGCTGCGGCAGCGGTTATAACTATGTGAGCCAGTACGCCAGCCTCGGCACGTGCACCTCCGGCGGCAAAAGCTGGCTGGAATCGCACTAAGGAAGTCGGGCGGCCGCAGCGAAGGCCGCCCCAAGATGGGTCTTGTCCACCGCTTGCCGCCATGAGGATCGCCAATGACGCCATCGCTCGCCGTCGCCAGCCAGGCGCTGATTACCCTGATCTACGAAGCGGCCACGCGGCATGGCGCCTGGTCGCAATTCCTCGCCGCCTTTGCACAACAGCTGAAGTCGCACGCGGGCTTGATCTGGGCCAATGATTTCAGCAACCGCACGGTCGACGTCCAGCTGCCGGGCAGCGGCCTGTCCGCCACCTATGGCTTCGAATCGGATGCCATGGCCAGCTTTGCCAGCTATTACGGCGCGCGCAATGTCTGGCTGGAAGACGCCACCTTGCACCGTGAAGGCGCCGTCGTCACCGGCTCCATGCTGTTTCCCGACCATTGCCTGAAGAAAACCGAATACTGGACGGACTGGCTGCGCCCGCAAAACATCTTTTATACGGCGGCGGCCATCGTCGAATTGCGCGCCGAGCGCTCCACCAACGTCACCGTGGTGCGGCGCGAACGGGCGGGTGCCTACGAGGCGGGCGAGCTGGCGCTGATCCGCAGCCTGATGCCCCACCTGCAAACGGCCTTTGCCCTGCAACGCAAGCTGCGCCGGCTGGAAATGCTGTCCCAGAGTTCCACCCAGGTGCTGGAATTGCTGCCGTTTGGGGTGCTGTTGCTCGACGCCACGTCGCAATTGCTGTACGCCAACGAGCGGGCGCTGGCCATGACGGCTTCGACGCGGCTGCTGCAGCTACGCGAAGGCGCGCCCCTGTATTGCCCGCGCGAAGCGGACAATGGCGCACTGCGGCGCATGCTGCACGAGGCAGCCCAAACGGGCACGACCGCAGTAGGCGGTCCCGGCGGCGTGCTCAATCTGAACGGCTTGACGGGAGAGCAACTGCGCCTGCGCGTCACGCCCCTGCCCTCCTGGCACTGTCCGTTCGGCTCGGCCAGCGCCATCGCCGTTTTCCTCAGTGACAGCAGCGAGCTGATCACCTCCCTGGCGGCCACCCTGCGCAATTTCTATGGCATGACGGTGGCCGAGGCACGCCTGACGGAAGCGCTCGTCAACGGCTACTCCTTGCAGGAATATGCCGAGCGCCAGCGCATTTCCATCCACACGGCGCGCACCCAGATCAAGAGCGCCACCGCCAAGGCCGGCGCCCAGCGCCAGGTAGACCTGGTGCGCATCGTGCTGACGGGCCCTGCCGTGCTGCAGCGCAATCCCCTGCCCGCCTGAGCCTTCAAAAATGGGCGCCTCCGGCACGTTTTTCATTTGCATCGTAAGATGACGATATTAGAATTTGAAAAACACGATATATACATCGCTGAAAGGCGAATTGTATGTTCAGGAGAAACAACATGGATATCGACGCCATCCACAAGGCTCTGGCAAATCCGGTGCGCCGACAGATTTTGCAATGGCTCAAGGAGCCGCAGCAGTATTTCCAGGAGCAGGAGCACCCGCTGCACCTGGGCGTGTGCGCCGGCCTGATCGACCGCCGCCTGAACCTGTCGCAATCGACGGTCTCGGCGCACCTGACCAGCTTGCAGAAGGCAGGCCTGATTTCAGCAACAAAAGTGGGGCAATGGAGTTTCTTCAGCCGCAATGAAGACACGATCCAAGCCTTCCTCGAACACATGCAACAAGGTTTGTAAGCATCCCCGTCTCAACGCCGCCTGACCGGCAACCACAAGGAAATGACAATCATGGCAACTTTATTCGACCCCATCACCATTGGCAGTCTGCAACTGAAAAACCGCATCATCATGGCGCCACTGACGCGTTCGCGCGCCGGCAATCCGGGCCGCGTGCCCAACGCCCTGATGGCCGAGTACTACACGCAGCGCGCTTCGGCCGGCATGATCATCTCGGAAGCGACGGCCGTCACGCCGCAGGGCGTGGGCTATGCCGACACGCCGGGCATCTGGTCCGAGGAGCAGGTAGAAGGCTGGAAACACATCACCAAGGCCGTGCATGACGCAGGCGGCCTGATCGTGCTGCAACTGTGGCATGTGGGCCGCATTTCCGCGCCGGTCTTCCTCGATGGCGACTTGCCCGTGGCACCCAGCGCCGTCAAGCCGGCCGGCCATGTCAGCCTGCTGCGCCCGAAACAGGAATTCGTCACGCCGCGCGCGCTCGATTCGGAAGAGATTCCCGGCATCGTGGCGGCCTACCGCCTGGGCGCCGAGAATGCGAAAAAAGCCGGTTTCGACGGCGTGGAAATCCACGGCGCGAATGGTTATTTGCTCGACCAGTTCCTGCAAGACAGCACTAACTTGCGCACCGACAACTATGGCGGCTCGATTGAAAACCGCGCCCGCCTGATGCTGGAAGTGACGGATGCGTGCATAGCCGTATGGGGTGCGGACAAGGTCGGCATGCACCTGGCGCCGCGCCGCGACGCGCACGACATGGGCGACTCGAACCCGCGCGCCACCTTCGGCTACGTGGCACGCGAGCTGGGCAAGCGCGGCATCGCCTTCATCTGCGCGCGCGAAGCGCTCGGTGAAGACCGCCTGGGCCCGTACCTGAAACAGGAATTTGGCGGCGTGTACATTGCCAACGAGAAAATGGACAAGGCGGCGGCCGAAGCCTTGCTGGCCAAGGGCGAAGCCGATGCCGTGGCCTTCGGCCTGTGGTTCATCGCCAATCCCGACCTGCCCACCCGCCTGCACAGCGACGCGCCATTGAATCCCCTGAACCCGGACACCCTGTACGCACCCGATGCGGCTGGCTACACGGATTACCCGGCACTCGCGGCACAGGCTTAAACAGCACTCCGGACGACAGCAGCGGCACTTCGTCGCTGTCGCCTGCCCTTCAGCGCCATCGGCGCCGTGCCGGCCGGGCCGGGCGGCGCGCCTGCACGCTGCTGAACACACGGCGTATCACCTCGGCCGGCACCGCGTGCTCACGCAAATAGGCTGTCGCCACCGTCCGGCCCAGGGTGTGATGGAAGGCCACGCCACGCTCGACGAGCTCGGCCATCACTTTGTCCGTTCGCTCATGCTCCCCAACTACATCATCGATACTGTTTTTCATGCCATGGCTCCCTGTCGGGTGGATCAACGCTGCATCAAGTTTTGACTACATTGTGCGCATTTAGTGCCCGCCACAGTGGCAAAGCATCGTTAAAATAGCAGCAACAACGGCCCCGATGCCGCATGAATAGCGGCCTCGGCTGCTTGTCGCCACCGCCAGCCCCGTATAGAATGCCTGCGCAGAATTTTTGCTTCAAGGAAAATGGCCACCAGCGCCATCCCATTAAGAACAGTGTCACTGAAGGGTATCAATGGACGATTTATTTGTACAAGCGGGCGACTTGCCGACCTGGCACCAGCGCTGCGCGCTGCGCGTGCTGCATCTGTTTGGCTGGCGCATGCGCTTCCGTCCCCTGCCGGGGCCGCGCGGCATCGTCGTCGTCTACCCGCACACGTCGAACTGGGATTTCATGGTGGGCCTGTTCGGCAAATGGGCGCTGTCGCTGCCGTTCCGCTGGCTGGCCAAGGATTCCTTGTTCCGCGGCCCGATGGGCAAGGTGCTGCGCTACCTGGGCGGCGAACCCGTCGACCGCAGCACCACCAGCGGCACGATTCAACGCCAGGCCGAGCGCATGCTGGCCGCCGACTGGTACTGGCTGGCCATCACGCCGGAAGCGACGCGCAGCTACCGTCCGAACTGGAAGAGCGGCTTTTATCACCTGGCCCTGGCCGCCAAGGTGCCGCTGTTGCTGGTGTATATCGACTACCCGAACAAGGTGCTGGGCGTCGTCGACCATATCGACTTGACGGGCGACAAGGAAGCCGACATGGCCGCCATCGCCGCCGTGTACGCGGGCCACCAGGGTTTGCACCCGGAGAAGGCGGCGCCCATCGTGTTGTCGGAACGCCGCCCCGGCGCTTAATTCATCCCTAGCAGCACCACGCCGGCGGCCGTCAAGGCCACGCCGGCCACGCGCAGCACGCGCCCGGCCAGCACCTTGCCGGCGCAACGTCCCGCACACAGCAGCATGGCAGAAGCCAGCAGGAAGCCGCACGCAGCCGAGGCAGCTGGCAACTCCTGGCCATGCGCATTGCCATGCGCCAGCGCAAACATACCCACCAGACCCATGCCCAGCCAGTTCGGCAAGGCCAGCGCCAGCGCGATGGCCAGTCCCACCAGGGCCACCGTGGCGGCGATGCCCGTTTCCAGGCCGGGCAGCGTCAAGCCCGCCATGCCGGCCAGCGCACCGAGCAGCATCATGCCCAGGAAAGTGGCGGGCTGGGCCAGGCCGCGGCGCTGCTGGCCACCCCAGATGCCCACGCCCAGCATGGCCAGCAAATGGTCGATGCCCGTGAACGGATGGGCGAAACCGGCCAGGAAACCGGCGCTCTCGCCATGACCGGGGTGGGCCATGGCCGGTAAAGCCAGCAGGCACAGCGCCGCCACGGCGGCTGTTTTCTTCATCAGTCTTGTGCTCATTGCGGCTCCTTGCCTGGTTGGTCGAGCAAACCTTGCTCGCGGATAAAATCGATGACGACCTGCACGCCGTCGCCGCTGCGCAGGTTGGTAAACACGAAGGGGCGCTCGCCGCGCATGCATTTGGCATCCTGCGCCATCACGTCCAAGTTGGCGCCCACATACGGTGCCAGGTCCGTCTTGTTAATAATCAGCAAATCGGAGCGAGTGATGCCGGGCCCGCCCTTGCGCGGGATTTTTTCGCCGCCGGCCACGTCGATCACGTAAATCGTCAGGTCCGACAGTTCCGGGCTGAAGGTGGCGGCCAAATTGTCTCCGCCCGATTCGACCAGGATCAAGTCCAGCTTGGGAAAATCTGCCTGCATGCGCGCGATGGCTTCCAGGTTGATGGACGCGTCTTCGCGGATGGCCGTGTGCGGGCAGCCGCCCGTCTCCACGCCCATCAGGCGCTCGGCCGGCAAGGCGTCCGCGCGCAGCAGGATTTCCATGTCTTCCTTGGTGTAAATGTCATTCGTGATGACGGCCATGTCATAGCGCTCGCGCATGCCCTTGCACAGCATTTCGCACAGGGCCGTCTTGCCCGAGCCGACGGGCCCGCCGATGCCCACGCGCAGCGGATTGGAGGTGATCGATGTCATTTTTGCTCTCTCATAAAATGATTCAGGAACGGTACAGGCGGCTGTACTGCACTTCGTGCCGCATCGACAGCAGCGACAGGCCGGGCGCCCAGTTGCCCATCTCGTCGTCTTGTAAGGTTTGCGCCGTGAGGGCCGCCGCTTCCAGGTCCGGCCGCAGCGACAGCAATAGCCGCTGTCCCGCCACCTGCCCCAGCGGCACGGATTTCACGCAGACGAGCACCTGGTTTTCCGCCCAGGCGAACAGCATGGCCAGCAGCGCCTCTTCACGCGGAATCGCCAGTGCAGCCACGGCGCAGGCATAGGCCGTGGGCAGGGCCACTTCCGACTGGCCCTGCAGCATGTCGATCAAGACGCCGTCGGCCACGCCCAGTTCGGCCAGCAGCTTGGTCAAGGAATAGCCCATCTGGATGGTTTCGGCGCGAAATTCCGCCGTGTCGCGCGAGGCGATAAAACGTTCGCTCCAGCGCTGCACGGCGCACAAGTCCTGCGCTTCGAACGCCTGCATCAAACGCCAGCACAGCGGGCCTTCCCAGCGCGCCACCACCTGCGCCAGATGCTGCGCGATCCAGTCGCGCGCCGTGGACGCGTCGTTCACCAGGCCGGATTCCAGCGCCGCTTCCAGTCCCTGCGAATAGCTGTAGGCGCCGATCGGCAAGGCCGGGCTGGCGAACTGCAGCAAATGCAGCAGGGCCGACGCCTGCATCATGCTGTGCCAGGTGCATCACCGGGGCGGTGGATTTTCTGCCGCAGCGGCACGGGGGCCAGCAAATGCTGGCCGTGGCCGTCATGGTGGCCATGGCCGCCACCATACGCGCCCGCCTCCGGCTCGAACGGCGCGCTTTCCTCCGTCACAGTCGCCTGCAAGCCTTCCAGCATCTCCTTCAACACCACGTCCTTGCGGATGCGCAGAAAGCCGTCGCCCACCTGCGCCTGCGTGTGGCGATTCCCCAGATGAAAAGCGCAGCGCAGCAGGGTATGCGCATCAAGGCAGCGCACCAGGTAAGTCGGTTCGCGCGCGGCGACGATCTGTACCACCTGCCCTTCCGGCCCTGTCATGCGCTCGCCGTCGCGCAGCACCGTGCCGCGCACGGTGAACACGGCCACCTCGTCGCCATTCGACAGCACGGCGCGCAGCCGGCATTTTTCGCGCTGGTCGTAGGGCAACACAAGTTGGGCAACAGCGGCGCGATTGTCGTCAGCCGCCAGTTTGGTATGCAAAGTAAGCATGCTTGTCTCCTGCTTAAAATAGAAAATAGCGCTGCGCCATCGGCAGCACGGACGCCGCCTCGCACACCAGCAACTGGCCGTCGGCGCGCACGGCATAGGTTTCCGGATCCACTTCCATATGCGGCGTTGCACTGTTGTGTATCATGTCGCGCTTGCGCAAGCCGCGCATGTTCTTCACGGCGATGAGGGATTTATTCAGTTTCAACTGGTGGCCAATATCGAGGTCGTAGGCCGCCTGCGAGACAAAGGTGAACGACTTTTTCAGGCCGCCGCCGAAGGCGCCGAACATCATGCGGTAATGCACGGGCTGCGGCGTGGGTATCGACGCGTTCGGGTCGCCCATCTGCGCGGCCGCGATCATGCCCCCCTTTAAAATCATCGACGGCTTGACGCCGAAGAAGGCCGGCTTCCACAGTACGATGTCGGCGATCTTGCCCGCCTCGATGGAACCGACCACGTGCGAAATCCCATGCGTGATGGCCGGGTTGATCGTGTACTTGGCGATATAGCGCTTGGCGCGGAAATTGTCGCTGCGCGCCGTGTCGGGCGCCAGCGGCCCCCGCTGCACCTTCATCTTGTGCGCCGTCTGCCAGGTGCGCATGATCACTTCGCCGACACGCCCCATGGCTTGCGAATCGGACGACATCATCGAGATGGCGCCGATATCGTGCAAAATATCTTCGGCGGCGATGGTTTCGCGGCGGATGCGCGACTCGGCAAACGCCACGTCTTCGGCAATGGCGGGGTCCAGGTGGTGGCAAACCATCAGCATGTCCAGGTGCTCGTCAAGCGTGTTGACGGTAAACGGGCGCGTCGGATTGGTTGACGACGGCAGCACATTGGACTGTCCCACGGCGGCGATGATGTCGGGGGCATGGCCGCCGCCCGCCCCTTCCGTATGGAACGTGTGGATGGTGCGGTCCTTGAAGGCGGCCAGGGTGTGCTCCAGAAACCCGCCCTCGTTGAGGGTATCGCTGTGCAGCGCCACCTGGATATCCATGCGGTCGGCAACAGAAAGGCAATTGTCGATGGCGGCCGGCGTGCTGCCCCAGTCTTCATGCAATTTGAGGCCGATGGCGCCCGCGCGCACTTGCTCTTCGAGCGGCAGCGGCAAACTCACATTGCCCTTGCCCATGAAGCCCAGGTTCATCGGGAAGGCGTCGGCGGCCGCCAGCATGGCGTGCAAATGCCATGGTCCCGGCGTGCAGGTGGTGGCGGCCGTGCCCGTAGCCGGTCCCGTGCCGCCGCCCAGCATGGTGGTCACGCCGCTCATCAGCGCTTCCTCGATCTGCTGCGGGCAGATGAAATGGATATGCGTGTCGACGCCGCCTGCCGTGACGATCATGCCCTCGCCGGCGATGACTTCCGTGGCGCCGCCGATGGGCAAGGTCACGCCAGGCTGGATGTCCGGGTTGCCCGCCTTGCCGATGCCGAAGATCAGGCCATCTTTCAGGCCGATATCGGCTTTCACGATGCCCCAGTGGTCGAGGATGACGGCATTCGTGATGACGGTATCCATCACCTCGGCCGCGCAGCGCTGCGACTGGCCCATGCCGTCGCGGATCACCTTGCCACCGCCGAACTTCACTTCTTCGCCGTAGATCGCATAGTCATGCTCGATCTCGATGAACAGTTCCGTGTCGGCCAGGCGGATGCGGTCGCCCTTGGTGGGGCCGAACATTTCGGCATACGCGCGGCGGGGAATGCTGGCCATCTCAATCCTTTCCCGGTGGCGTGTCTTGCAGTGCACCCATCACTTCGCCATTGAAGCCGTAGACCTTGCGCTCACCGGCCAGCGCCACCAGCTCTACCGTGCGCTGCTGGCCCGGTTCGAAGCGCACGGCCGTGCCGGCCGTGATGTTCAAACGCATGCCGTAGGCGCGCCAGCGCTCGAAAGCCAGCGCCGGATTGACCTCGAAAAAGTGGAAGTGCGAGCCGACCTGGATCGGCCGGTCGCCCCGGTTGGCCACCACCACGGTGGCCGTGGCGCGGCCCGCATTCAAGCTGATTTCGCCTTCTTCCAATTTGTATTCGCCTGGGGTCATGAGGGGCTCCTTCAAAGATCACGTTACGCTTGCCGGCGGGTCGCCGGCGCAAAAAACAGCCATGGCGCGGGTGGCGCCCTGGCCGCTCAAAAAACTACGGTATCGGGTGGTGCACGGTCACCAGCTTGCTGCCATCGGGGAAGGTCGCCTCCACCTGGATATCGGGGATCATCTCGGCGATGCCATCCATGACGTCGGCGCGCGCGAGTATTTTCGTACCGTCCGACATCAGCTGCGCCACCGATTTTCCATCGCGCGCGCCTTCCATGATGGCGGCGCTGATCAGGGCCACCGCTTCCGGATAATTCAATTTCAAGCCGCGCGCCAGGCGCCGTTCGGCCAGCAGCGCGGCCGTAAAAATGAGCAGCTTGTCTTTTTCGCGGGGAGTCAGGTCCATGGTTTTCCTTGCGCTTCTTTCCTGATTAAGTGTTCCAGATGCGGGGCACGACGGCGTCGCGTCCCAGCATGGCGGGGCGCAGCAGCTGCCATGCGGCCAGCATGATTCGGCGCGCCGCCTCGCTGTCGCCGCACAGCAGGCGCACCACCACCAGCGATTTCATCTGCGTGGCGCCAAATACGGCGCCGACAGGCACGGCGATCTCGCGCAAGGCGGCCAGCACGGCGGGGGAAACGGGCGTGCCGACGGCGATCAGGGTGGCGCATACCGTGTGGCCAGCCAGACCCAGGGGACTGGCCATCAGCGCACCGCCGCC
Source organism: Janthinobacterium breve (assembly GCF_051380895.1). Classification (NCBI taxonomy): domain Bacteria; kingdom Pseudomonadati; phylum Pseudomonadota; class Betaproteobacteria; order Burkholderiales; family Oxalobacteraceae; genus Janthinobacterium; species Janthinobacterium breve. Next base: position 238,827 of record NZ_JBNYXY010000012.1, read on the forward strand.
GGCCAGCACGCCCTGCTCCCACCACAGCAGTTTGCCGCTGCGGCGGATCTGTACCTGCTGGCTGATGCTGCCCTCATTGAACGTTTCACCCGAGGCGCTGCGGCCCAGGCAGACGATGTCGCAGCCGATATAGCTGGCGTCCAGCGCCAGTTCCACCTCGTGACGCAGGCGCACGCAAGCCTGATTGAAAAAGATGCTTTCCTGCGGCAGCCACTCGATGGAAGCGCCGCTACCCGCGCGCAGCACGATGTGCTGGCCCGAGACGTGGCCATTCGCGCGGTACCACTTGGCGGCGCCTGGCGAGGTAAGCAAGGCGTGCGCGCCATCGCCCACCGCGGCGTCGACGGCCAGCTGGTCGCCGCCCACCACGCCGCCGGGCGGATGGATGATGATGGCGTGGCAGACGGCATCGCCTTCCGGATACAGGGGCTTTTGCACGCGCAAGGGGCCGCTATGCGTGCGCTCGACGAGGCGGCTGACGCCATCGTGCAGCGCAAAACCCAGGCGCAAATGCGCCTGCCAGGCGCTGTGCGCGCTGGCGTCATTCGATGTGGCTGGACGGGTGCTGTCTGGCATGCGGGGCAATCGCGTAAATAAGCGACTACCTAAGCAGGATATGTGCCAGCGTCAGGGGAAGGAAAGGTGAGTATTGCGCACCACGCTGCAGCGAACGCACCGGCATGGTGCATCGGCCGCACCGTGGCGCTTAGGCCACGGCCAGGGTGCGCCGTTCGCGCAGCAAGGCTGTGAATGGTGCGGCGGCCAGGGGTCGGCTGAAATAATAACCCTGCATTTCGTCGCAGCCGTGCTCCGTCAGGAAGGCCACCTGCTCGCGCGTTTCCACGCCTTCGGCGATGACGCGCATGTCGAGGTTGTGTGCCAGCGAGATGACGGAACGGGCGATGGCCGCGTCGCTGCTGCTGGTGGTGACGTCGTCGACGAAGGATTTGTCGATTTTCAGCACGTCGATGGGAAAGCGCTTCAGGTAGCCCAGGCTGGAATAACCGGTGCCGAAGTCGTCGAGCGAAATGCCCACGCCGATATCCTTCAGGCGCGTCAGGGCCGCCACCGCCTTGTCCGGGTCGCCCATCACCGTGCTTTCCGTGATCTCGATGCCCAGGCAGGCGGGCGCGATGCCGTATTTGCGCAATACCGCCTCGACGAACGGCACCGTGCGGTCCTGCGCGAACTGCTTGCCGGACAGGTTGACGGCCACCTTGATGCTGCCCAGGCCCGCGTCGTGCCACGCGCGGATCTGCGCGCAGACGCTTTCGAGCACCCATTCGCCGATGGCCGTGATCAAGCCGTATTCCTCGGCCAGGGCGATGAACAGGCCGGGCGGCACCTTGCCCAGCACCGGGTTATCCCAGCGCAGCAGGGCTTCCGCGCCCAGCATGGCACCTGTGTGCAAACACATTTGCGGCTGGTAATGCACTGTGAATTCATCGCGGCCGATGGCGCCGCGCAGCTGCTGCTGCATGGCCAGGCGCGCGCGGATATCGCTGCCCATGCGCTCCGTGAAGAAGGCGTAATGGTCGCGCCCCATTTCCTTGGCGCGCACCAGGGCCGTGTCGGCGTGACGCAGCACGTCGTCGAGGCTATCGCCGTCGGCCGGGCACATGGCGATGCCGATGCTGGTGGTCAGCGCCAGGCGCTCGCCATCGACACTGAGTTCTTCGCGCAAGCCGGCCAGGATGGTCTGCGCCAGCGCAAGCGTGCGCCCCAGCAGGGCATCGTCCTGCAGCAGGATCTGGAATTCGTCGCCGCCCTGGCGCACCACGGTGTCGCCCTCGCGCACGCAGCCGGACAGGAAACGCGCCACCACTTGCAGCGCCTTGTCGCCCACGGCCTGGCCGTGCGAATCGTTGATATTCTTGAAGCGGTCCAGGTCCAGGCACATCAGCACCACCTGCTGGCTGTCGCGCAGGGCGTTTGCGCGCGCCTGTTCGAAGCGCTCGCGCAGCAGCACGCGGTTCGGCAAGCCGGTCAGCGCATCGTGATAGGAGAGGAAGTCGATCAGATGCTGTTCGGCCTTGCGCTCGCTGATATCGAGGAAGACGCCCACGTAGTTGACGACGCCGCCGTCCGGGCCATGCACGGTCGACACGCTGAGCAAACAGGGATAGGTGTCGCCGCTCTTGCGCCGCGTCTGCACTTCGCCCGACCAGCAGCCGCTGCTGCGCAAGCCCTGGCGCATGGCCAGCAGCACCGCTTCGCCCGTGTGCTCGGCATGCAGGCGCATGATGTCCGTGCCCACCACTTCCTGCGCCGCATAGCCGGTGATGCGTGTGAAAGCGGGATTGGCGGTGACGATGACGCCGGCCGGATCCGTGATCAGGATGGCGTCCTGCGTGGCTTCGAAGACCTGGCCCGACAGGCGCAGCAACTCTTCATTGGCGCGGCGGATCTGTACTTCGCGCGCCAGGGTGCTGGCCACCTGCTCCAGTTCGGCCGTGCGTTCGGCCACGCGCCGTTCCAGGTTGGCGCGCTCCTGCGCCAACTGCACTTGCGCCCGCGCCAGGCGCACGTGCGCATCGGTGCGGGCCAGGATTTCCTCGGCCTGGAAGGGTTTGGCGATGAAATCGACGGCGCCGAGCGCAAAGCCGCGCACCTTGTCGTCCGTATCGTACTGGGCCGACAGGAAGATCACCGGCACCTGGCGCAGGGACGGTATCTCCTTCAGGCGGCGGCAGACTTCAAAGCCGTCGAGGCCCGGCATGCGCACGTCGAGCAGGATCAGCTCCGGCGGGCGCGCCTGGGCCGTCCACAGGGCCAGTTCACCGTTCGGCGCCTGGCGCACCGCATAGCCAGCGCCACCCAGCAAATCGCTCAACAACTTCAGCGAAGCCGGCGTATCTTCAACGATCAGTACTTCGCCCTTCGAATTTACTTCCGAAAAATCGCGGTGCATGTAGCAGTTCTCTCAGCTTTGGATGAGGCGCGGCGGTCGATTGCCACGCTGGACAAGACATTTCTTTGCGATGAACTACGTACTATCATCATAATCTTTATTGCAATTTAGCACCATCCATGCGCGGCACTTAGTCCGTCTTTTCATCGAATTCGATGTTGTCAGCCCACACTTTCAGGTATGCACCAGCGCGCCCTCGCTGTCCAGCAAGACACACAGCTGACGGTACTGGTGCTGGTCGAGCATGGCCTGCAGCGGCGCCAGCAACGGTGCCGCCGCTGTCGGCAGGGTTGCCAGCAGCTGCGCCACCCTGGCCAGATTCAATTCGCGCAGCGCCACCAGCAAGGCGGCGCGCTCTTCACCGGCCAGCAACAACAAGTCTTGCGCCTGCAGTGGCGGCGGCACTGCCGCCTGCGCCGGCATGGCCGGCGGCACGGGAGCCAGCACTGGCGCCTGCGCCGCCTGCGCGGGTATGCTGAAACGGAAGGTGGCACCCTGCCCCGGCAGCGACTCCAGCGTCAGTTCGCCTTTCATCAACTGCACGAATTCGCGCGAGATGGCCAGCCCCAGGCCCGTGCCATCCTTCGGTCCCGCGCTGTCGGCCTGCACGAAGGGTTCGAAGATGCGCTGCTGGTCCTCCGGGGCGATGCCGATGCCCGTGTCGCTGACGGCGAACGACAGGCGCCACGTGGCCTCGTCGCGCCGCTCGCCGCGCACGCGCAAGGTGATCTCGCCGCTGCCGGCAAACTTGACGGCGTTCGACATCAGGTTCAGCAGCACCTGGCGCAAGCGCGTCGCGTCGAGCAGCACGGCCGCCGGCAAGTCAACGCAATCGAGGCGCAAGGCCAGTCCCTGCTGCTCGGCGCGCATGCCCAGCATGTCCATCACCTCTTGCAACAGGGGCGCCAGCGCCACTACGGCCGTCTGCGCCTGCAAGCGTCCCGCCTCGCCCTTCGACAGTTCGAGGATTTCATTGATCAGGGTGAGCAAATGGTTGCCGGAGCGGTGGATGATGGCCAGGTTGCGCTTTTCATCGTCCTGCATATTGGGCGAGGCGGCCATCAGGCGCGAAAAGCCGATCACGGAATTCAAGGGCGTGCGCAGTTCATGGCTCATGTTCGCCAGGAAGGTGCTCTTGGCGCGGTTCGCCGCCTGCGCCTGGCTGACGGCCACCGACAGGGCGCTCGTGCGCTCGGCCACCAGTTCTTCCAGGTGATGGCGGTGGCGCAGCAGTTCCAGTTCGGCCTCGCGGTGCGCCGTGATGTCGTAGTTGGAACCCACCAGGCGCATGGGCTGGCCCCGCCCATCGCGGAAGATCACGGCATCGGCCTTGATGTAGCGGATGGCGCCATCGGGCCACAGGATGCGGTACTCGTGCGTGAACGCCTGGCCGGCGTCCAGTGCGGCGCGCAGGGCCTCCTTGGCGGCCGGCACGTCGTCCGGCACCAGCGCTGCGCGCCAGATGGCCGCCGGCGACATGGTGCTGGCCGCATCGGCCTTGAACTGCGCGTACATCTGTTCATCCCACTGCAATGCGTCGCTGCTGACGTTCCAGTCCCAGATGCCGATGCTGGCCGCACCGGTCGCCATCTGCACGCGCTCCTCGCTGCGTTGCAGGGCGCGGTAGCGGCTGTCGAGCAGCGCCACCATGTCGCGGATGGAACGGTACAGGGTGCGCAGCTCGCCCAGGAACCACGCTTTCGGCGGCGTGCCGAACGCTTCGCCCTGCCCCGCCTTGACGCCTGCAGCGTACTGACCGATCGCCTTCAGGGGCTTGAGCATCAGACACCACATGAGCAGCCATATGCTGGCCACCAGGATCACGTCGAGGGCCACGATCATGGCGCCGATGCCCAGCGCGCGCTGCCGCAGCTGCGCGTGCAGCAGGGCCGGCGTCGCATACACAGCAACGCTGCCGATGACTTGTCCACCCATCGTCACGGGACGCCGCTGCACCAGCCAGCCCGGTTCGGCCGACAGCGTGGAGAGGCTGTCGATGGCGCCGTCCGCATTGCGGCGCAGGACCAGCGCCTCCTTGCCGATGCCCGGCGTGAGGGAGCTGGCCACCAGATCGCGCTTGCCCAGCATGCTGCGCATGATGGCCTGCATCTGCTTTTCATCGAGGTTCCACAATGGCAATTCGATGGCCACGGCCAGCTGGTCCGCGCTGACGGCCAGGCTGCGATGCAGTTGCTGCCAGCGCTGTTCGCGTTCGGACTGGTAAAACAGCACGGCAAACACCAGCAGCAGCGCAGTGACGACACAGGTCAGCGCCACGCTGACGGCCAGCACGATGGATACGCTGCCCAGACGGGCGCCTTTGGGTGCGTGAAAAGTCATGCGTCTTCGCCCTGCGGCTCGCTGGCCAGCTGCGCCAGCAAGGCGCACAGCGTCTGGTACTGGTGCTGTTCCAGCATGGCGGCGATGTGCGCGGACAGCTGCGGCAGGCTGGTGGAGACGCCGGCCAGCACGATGGCGCTGCGCCGCAAATCGAGGGCTTGCACGGATTCGAGCAGCGCCTGCCGTTCGGCTGCGCCCAGCTGGCCCAGCGCCTGCTGCAAGTCAAAGGCCGCCGCCGGCACGCGCGGCAACGCGGCGGCGCTGCGCTGGAAGCGCACACCCAGTTGCTGCTCCAGCATGGCGAACAGGTGTTCCTGCTCGATCGGTTTGCGCAGGAAGCCGTCGGCGCCGGCCGCCAGCGCCTCCTGTTTTTCTTCCTCGAAGGCGGAGGCGGTCATGATCACCAGTCGCGGCTGCACCAGCGTCGTTTGCGCGCGCAGCCAGCGCGTCAGCGCCAGGCCATCCATGCCCGGCATGCGCCAATCGCTCAGCACCATGTCGTAGCGCTGCGCCGCCAGCATGGCTTGCGCCTGCGCGCCGCCCGCCGCTTCCTGCAGCTGGAAACCCAGCGGCGCCAGCAAGCCGGCCAGCAGCTTGCGGCAGTTATCATCATCATCGACCAGCAGCACCATGCGCCCGCGCTGGCCCGGCGGCAGGCGTGCCACGCGGCCCGGCGCCGGCGCCGCGATGGCCGGCTGCTGCTGCACCGGCGCGCGCAGGTCGAAACGGAATACGGAGCCGGCTCCCAGCGTGGAATCGACGCGCAGCTCGCCGCCCATCAGGCGCACGAATTCGCGCGAAATGGTCAGCCCCAGTCCCGTGCCGGCCTGCGCCACCGCGCTGTCGGCCTGCACGAACGGCTCAAAGATGCGCTCCAGGTCCGCTTGCGCGATGCCGCTGCCCGTATCGCGCACGGCAAACGCCAGCGCCATTTGCCCATCTTCTGCCGCCTGGCACGCGAGCGACAAGGTCACGCTGCCCTGCTCGATGAACTTGAGCGCGTTCGACAGCAGATTCAGGAGCACCTGGCGCAGCTTGGCGCCATCGAGGCGCACCAGCGGCGGCACGCCGGAACGTTCGAGCTGCAGCGCGATGCCCTGGTCGCTCAATCGCATGCGCACCATCTCGAGCACCTCGTCGAGCAAGCCATTCAAGTCGACGGGGCCCGTTTGCAACTGCATGCGGCCCGCCTCGATTTTCGACAATTCGAGGATGTCGTTGATCAAGGTCAACAAGTGGTGACCGGCGCGGTTGATGATGGCCAGGTTATGCTTTTCTTCCTCGAACATGCTGCTCGAATCGGCCATCATCTGCGAAAAACCGATCACGGAATTCAAGGGCGTGCGCAATTCGTGGCTCATGTTGGCCAGGAAGACGCTTTTCGCGCGATTCGCCGATTCGGCCTCGGTGACAGCCACCGACAGGGCGGCCGTGCGCTGCTGCACCAGTTCCTCCAGGTGGTCGCGGTAGCCGAGCAATTCCTGCTCGCTGTGCTTGCGCTCGGAAATGTCGACGATGCCGCTACGCACCAGGCGCCGCCCTTCCATGGGCAATCTGACCAGCCGTACTTCGCAGGGAAAAATGCTGCCGTCGGCACGTCGCACATTGCGTTCCACCAGCACAGGCTCGCCCTGCATGGCGCGGCGCAGATGCTCTTCCATCATCAGCCCCAGCGGCAGGCCATCGGGCTGCTTGCCGCTATACAGGTCGAACGGCCCGCAGGCCAGCAGCGCCTCGCGCGACAGGCCCAGCATGCGCTGCGCGCTGCTGTTGGCGTCGACGAAGCGGTCCAGGTCCAGGTCGTACACCAGAATGGCTTCCGGCGCATGCTCGACCAGGATGCGGAAGCGCTGCTCGCTCTCGCGCGCCTCGCTCTCGGCGCGCCGCAGGCGCCGCCGCTGCAGCAGCAAGGCGCTCAGCAAGCCGGCCATCACGATGAAGACGCCGCCCACCAACAGCACGGCGACGCGGTGTTCATGCCACAGTTGCGGCGGCCGGTTGAAGAACAGCGTGTGCGGCGGCAGGCGGCTGATGTCCGCATCCCAGCGCTGCAGTTGTTCCCAGTCATACATGGGCAGCGGGCGGGCCGGCGGCAGCAAGGCGCCCGGCGCGGCAGGCGCCTTGCCCGCCAGCACGGTCAGCGACATCTGCGCCACCTGCTGCGCGGCCTGTTCGATGTGCAGCATGGAGCCGCCCAGGATGCCCTTGCCGACCGTCGCGTTGTACATGCCAAATGTGGGCACATTGGCCAGCCGCGCCAGCTGCACGGAAAACTGCACGGGCGTGGCGATGGCGCCATCCACGTCACGGTTGACATTGCCCGCCACCAGCACGCTATCAGGGGGCAAGTGCGCCACCGCAGAGCGCATCTGGTCCAGGGTCAGCTTATCGAGGTAGCGCATGGCCACCTTGCCCTGCCACGCCAGCGCCGCCTGCTGCATGCTGCGCTTCAAGACCTGATCGGCCTCGCTGACGCCGACGGCCAGGACGATGGTTTTGGTCTCCGGAAACAGCGCCATGGCTTGCGCCAGGGTACCGGGAAAATCGACATTTGCCTTTTGCTGCCAGATGGCAGCCGGGCTGCCGGCCGGCAAGGCCATGCCCGAGGTGTTAATCGCCAGCACGGGCACGCCGCGCGCCAGCGGCGCCAGGTCCGACAACAGGAAATCGAGCGCCGGCTGCTGCATGGCGATGATCAGGTCGGCCTTGCGCCCCATCATCTGTGTGTATCTTAAAAGCAACAAATCACGCATTTCGTTGCGCAGCGCCGGGTCGCCCTGGGTATTCATGTTCAGGTGCTCGACCATGATGTCTTCGCTGGCCAGGCCCGCAGCGATCATGGCGGCCACATAGGTGCGCGTGTACGATTCCACGCCGGCGCGGCCATAGTCGTAGGCGTTAAGGAACAATACGCGCTGGCCCTGGTGCGGCGGCGCAGCCGCGGGCGCCGATGCCGGCAAGGCGGCAGGGGCCGCGGCGACACAGAACGCCAGCAGCCATGCGCGGCAGCAGCGGCGCACCGCTGCCCTGCCCATCGCACCGCCAGGCCGCAAGCCGCCCGGCACATCACGCATCATTCGCCATGCCCATGCTCACTCCCGCCTGTCACCATGTTTCAACTATGCGCTGACTGCTCAGCCACCGACACTTACAAAAACATGATAACGTCAACTGCAGGGGCAAGTCTATTCCCTAGGGCAATCTTTCGGTGATTGCCATGCCGTTTCTGTGTTGCCCAAGCGCCGCAAGTCATCTTTTTGCGCAAACGCAATTTTTTGTGAAGGAAAAGCTTTAATACTGGGACTTCCGCGAAAACTGGCATGAAGGAAACGGGAAATCCCATGTCAGCGGCGCGCAATGCACAGGGGAGTCCGGATATGTTCTGTCTAGCCCGTAAAACGCTACTTTTTTGCATGGCCATGTTCGTGCTGGCACTGTCGTCGGCTTGCGCCGAAAAAGATCCTGGCAAGGATAAATCCATCAAACTGAGCAAACGCCTGGAAGTCTTGTTCCAGAAAACAAAACTGGTTTGTTTTGGGCGCTATGCATTGGAAGTCCCCATCGACGCACAACTAATAAGAGGACAGGTATTTACCTGCCAAGTCTTCCCGATGTAACTTTTTCGATCAGTTCTAACAAAGACGCCTACGGCGATTATCCTCCTGCAGAATATGATGCAAAAGTACGTGGGAAATTATCATTACTTGCTCGTATCCAGGAAGCAAAAGACCAGCAAGGCAAGAACTACCCTCCTCGTACTCTGCTACGCGAGGGCAAGCGTGACGTGCAGCACTGGCATGGCGAGGAATCGTTGATACGGCGTACCGATGGCGTGCATGATTTTGAATGGACGCTGGTGGGTACGCCGCGCGATATCGCCTATCCAGCGGTATTGGAAGCATCCATGTACACCAAGGTCGCCCACAACATGGTCGGCGCCGCCGAAGCCGCGTCGCTGACCGACGAGGAGGCCATTGCCTTGTGGGACAAGTTGCTGTCCGGCCTGAAGTTCCGGGTGAAAGTGCCGGGGGCGCCGCCGGGTTCGTACTATATCGATCCGGACAAGCCAGCGCAGTGATGGCTGGATAATGTGGCAGCAGCTCATGCTGGCGCGATGCAAGCCATTGCGCTAGCATGATCCTTTTGCCTGGAAGCGTCCATGCCCATCACCCTGCGCCCCGCCCTGCCCGCCGATATCTCCGCTCTGTGGGCCTTGCGCACGGTGGCCGTGCGCGTCAGTTGTGCCACGCACTATGCGCCGGAACAGATCGCCGCGTGGACGGCTTCGCCCGTGCCGGATGGCTATGCCGCCATGCTGGCCGCAGGTGGCGGTATCGTGGCGATGCAGGGCGAGTCCATTGCCGGCTACGCCATGCTGGACCTGGACAAGCAGGAAGTCGATGCCGTGTTTGTCGATCCGGCCTGCGCGGGCCTGGGCATCGGCAAGCGACTGCTGGCGGCGCTGGAGCAATTGGCGCGCCAGCGCGGCATTGCGCACCTGCACCTGTCCGCGTCGCTGAACGCCGAGCCGTTTTACCGGGCCGCCGGTTTTGTTGCCTTGCGCGAGGAAGTGTATGCGCACCCCAGCGGCATCAGCCTGGCCAGCGTGGCGATGGAAAAGGCGCTGGCGGCCGCCTGAGGCTTCAGTCTTGCGTAGCTGCAGCTTCGGACTGCGCCAGGCATTGCTGCAGCTTCGCGATCAGGGCACGCACTTCATCGTCGCCCAGGTCCAGCGGGTCACCCTGCGGGCCGACGGCGATCAGGCAGATGGCCGAGCCGTCGTACCAGGCGTCCAGGCGTTCTGCTTGATTATTCATATTGTCTGGCTTCCTCTCGCAGGTCTGCAAGCAGATCAGCCGGCGCCACGACGCTGGCGCTGCCTTGCGGCACGGCAAACACGAAAGCCAGTTGATCATTGCCCGCCATGCCGGGCAGCCACTTGGTCAGAACATCGTCGAGCGCGATGGCGCGCGGCTGGAAATCCATCCAGTCGCCGCTGGCACATGCTTGCGCAAAGGCCGCGTCCGGCCAGAGGGAAATAGCCACCTTGCCGTCAACTTGCGCCGTGGCCCAGCCTGCATGGTACAAGCCCCACACTTCTTGCGTATCAGCCACCTTGCGCACAAAATAGGCATGGCGGTCGGCGGTCGGCAGCTCTGCCACCTGCTTGAACTTTTCAGGATGCACGGTTTTCCCCTACCCCGTCCCATACCCGCAGCTGCGGCGTGCACCAGCCCGTCACCATGTCGAGGGCATCCAGTATCACGTCTTCCAGCGGGCCTTCCTGCGTGGCGGGACGCAGTTCGTGCAGCAAGCCGGCCACCTGCGCCGCCGTCACGCCGCTGGCCTGGTAGCGCAGCAAGATGGCACGCAGCGTGAGCAAACCTGCCCTGGCGTCCAGCGCGGCCAGCAAGTCCCGGTCGATGTCGGCGATGATGGTTTGCGTGGTTTGCAGCATCTCAATCCGCCTCCCACGCGATAGCGGCCGGCTGCGCGCCGCCCGTCCTGAAAAACGCGACAAAGGCACGCTGGCAGTGTTCCACCTCCACGCACCATGCTTCGGGATACTCGTCCACCTGGCCATTGGCCAGCAGATAGCTGCAGGCGCCGTCTGCCTCTTCGTCGCCCAGTGTATGAAAACTCAAGTCATCCTGCCCCGACAGATACATCAGCCAGGCATTACCGCCATTGCGCAGCATGCACAGGGCCGGGCCCTGTTCCGCTTCCGTCGCCCTGGTCAGCCACAATTCGCATTGCGCCAGCGCACGCGCTTCCTGCAGCGCTTGTTCCAGCGCAAGGATGCTATCGATCACACGCGGCTCGCCGTGCAGATGCAGTTCCATGCTCATGTGTTTCCTCCACTCAAGTCGGCTGTCGCCAGCGCCGTGCTCAGGTACAGCTTGCCGCTCAGGTCTTGCAACAGGCTGCTCTGGCGCAAGCGGTCCATCACGGGCCCCTTCACTTCGGCCAGGTTCAGGCTGATGCCGCGCTTGATCAGCGCGCTGTTGAGCTCGATCAAGCCCAGCAAGGCCGTACTGTCGATCTGGTTGACGGCCGACAGCACCAGCACCAGGTGGCGCGCCGTCGGATGGCCGCGCAATTCGTCTTCCACGCGCTCGGTGACGGCTTCCACATTGCCGAAGAACAGGCCCGCATCGATGCGCAGCAGCAAGACGTCGGGCAAGGTTTGCGCCTCGTAGCGCTCCACGTTGCGGAAGTGCTCGCTATTCGGGATACGCCCCAGCACGGCGATGTGCGGGCGGCTGGCGCGCCAGATCAGGGTGCCCATCGACAGCAGCACGCCGATCACCACGCCCGCTTCCACGCCCAGCACCAGCACGCCGGCCGTGGTCGCCAGCAGGGCCAGCGCATCGCTGCGGTCGTAGCGCCACGACAGTTTCAAGGTATCCCAGTCCAGCAGGCTGCTGACGGCAAAGATGATGGTGGCGGCCAGCACGGGCAGCGGCAGCAGGGCCAGCCAGCCCGTGGGCGCCACCAGCGCCAGCGCCAGCAAGCCCGCCGTGATGATGCTGGCCAACGGCGTGTTGGCGCCCGCCTGGAAATTGACGGCCGAGCGCGAGATGGAACCGGTGACGGGAAAGCCGCCCGACAGCGCGCTGGCCACGTTGGCCGCGCCCAGGCCCAGCAGTTCACGGTTCGTGTGCAGTTTTTCACCGCGTTTTTGCGCCAGGGTCTGGGCGGCGGACATGCTCATTAAAAAGATGATGAAGGCGATCAGCAGCGCCGGCGACAGCAGGGTGCGCCAATGGGCGCCGGAGGTGGCCAGGTTCAGGCCGGGCAAGCCGCTGGGCACGTGGCCCGTCGTCTGCACGCCCATCGCTTCCAGGCCGCCATAGGCGACGAGCGCGATGCCGGCCAGCACCAGCGCCATCGGCGCCAGGCGCGCGCCCACATCGGCCGCCACCGGGTTCAAGCCGCAGCGCTGCAGCAGGCGCGACGCGTAGCGCTTGGCCAGCCACAGGAACAGCAAGCCGGACAGCCCGAGGACCAGGCTGGGCGCATGCCAGTGGGGAATGCTGGCTCCGAGCAAGGGCGTGATCTGCCCCCAGATAATCAGGATCGCGGCGCCATTGCTGAACCCGCTAATCACGGGGCGCGACAGGAAACTGGCCATGAAGCCCAGGCGCAACACGCCGCACAGCAGCAGGACCAGGCCGCTGATGAAAGCCAGCTGGGCGGCCAGGACGATATATAAAGAGGAACCGGGGTCGGCCAGCGGCGCCAGCGCGGCGGCCGTCATCAGCGAGACGATGGCCATGGGGCCCACCGATTGGGTCATGCTGCTGCCGAACAAGGCGTACAGCACGGGCGGCAAGATGCTGGCATAGATGCCCACCACGGGCGGCAAGCCGGCCACCAGCGCGTAGGCCATGCCTTGCGGCACCATCATCATGGCGACAACGATACCGGCAGTGATGTCCCCGGCCAACAGAGGACGCCGGTATTGCCTGAGCCAGAGCAGCATGATGAAATCCCAAAATCTGAAAACCGAAGCCTATCATGCGACGAGGCCGGCTGACAGGGGGTACTTGGCTGCCGTGCTCAGTCTGGCAACAATTGCGCCTTCACGGCATCGAGGATTTCCGCCGACAGGACCTCGTCATCGACGGAACGGGCCAGCACCATGGCGCCCACCATGGCGGCAAACGTGGCGATCGCCTGCTGGCGCCGCCGCTCCGGCGCGCCGTCGGGCAGCAAATCCTGCAGCAGCGCGAACTGCTGCTGCGTGGCTTGCGTAAACGCGGGACGCGCGCCGGGCGACATGCGCGCCGCATCGACGCCCATGGCCGCCGCCGGGCAGCCGCTGCCGGGTTGGTCGCGGTGCCTGGCGGTCAGATAGTTGTCGATGATGGCCGGCAACGCATGCTGCGGGTCGCTGGCGATCTTCGCCCGCCACCCTTCCAGCGACTGATTCAAGGCATGCTGGCAGGCCTCGATCATCAAATCTTCCTTGGAAGCGAAATGGCCATAGAAGCCGCCATGCGTGAGGCCTGCATTTTTCATCAGGTCGGCCACGCCGATGCCGTCGTAGCCCTTTTCGCGGAACAATCTGGCCGCCACGTCGACGATGCGCTCGCGGTTCAGCGCCGCCTGTTCCCTGCTCACTTTCATGCTGCCCTCCCGTAATTATGTCAATCATCATATAACTTTACGCCTGTTTTCGCCACTCTGTTAGCAAGCGCACCGTTGGACGCTGGTGCCGCGCCGATACTGGATCTTCGTTTCCACGGAGGCCAGCATGAACGAGAACAAGGACCAGTCCGCCGGTAACTTGCAGCGCAGCATCCAGCAGGAACAGGACCAGCGCGATGCCGGCAAGACGGGAAAACAGCAGGACAGGCAGCCCGTGCAGACGAGCAGCCGCAGCCAGCCAGGGGCGCCCCTGCCCTCCCAGCACCTGGCCAAACCGGGCATCGAAGCGCAGATGGAGCTCAAGCCGCGTTTCCTGGCCCCTGATTATTGCGGCAGCGGCAAGCTGGCCGGCATGGTGGCCATCATCACGGGCGGCGATTCGGGCATCGGCCGCGCCGTGGCCGTGCTGTACGCGCGCGAAGGGGCCGATGTCGCCATCATTTATTTGAACGAGCACGCCGACGCCAACGAAACCCGCCGCTACGTGGAAGCGGAGGGCCAAAGCTGCCTCCTGATTCCCGGCGACGTGCGCGAGCAGGGTTTTTGCCAGCAAGCCGTCAGCCAGGTGCTGGACAAGTTCACGCATATCGACATACTGGTCAATAACGCCGCCTTCCAGGAGCACGCGGAGTCCTTGCTGGACCTGAGCGAGGAACGCTTCGACCTCACCATGAAAACCAATGTCTACGGCTACTTTCACATGGCCAAGGCCGTGCTGCCCCATTTGCAGCGGGGCGCCTCCATCATCAACACGGGGTCCGTGACGGGATTGCAAGGGTCCAAGCACTTGCTCGATTATTCCACCACCAAGGGCGCCATCCATGCCTTCACCATGGCGCTGGCCGGCAACCTGCTCGACAAGGGTATCCGCGTCAACGCCATTGCGCCCGGTCCCGTCTGGACGCCCCTCAACCCGGCCGACAAGACGCCCGAGGAAATCCAGAAATTCGGCGCGGACACCGACATGCGCCGCCCGGCTCAGCCCGAAGAATTGTCGCCCGCCTACGTCTTTTTGGCCTCGCCCGCCTGTTCCAGCTACATCACGGGCATCATCCTGCCCGTCACCGGCAGCGTGGGGAACTAGGCCATGGCGCGTGCATTGTGGAAAGGCGCCATCAGCTTCGGCCTAGTGCATATCCCCGTCGAGCTGATTTCAGCCAGTCTCGACCATGAACTGGATTTATCCATGCTGGACCGCCGCGACTTCGCGCCCATCGGCTACAAGCGCTACAACAAGAAGACGGGCAAGGAAGTCGAATGGGACGACATCATCAAGGGCTATGAATACAAGACGGATGCGTACGTGGTGCTGTCCGAAGAAGACTTGAAACAGGCGAATGTGAAGGCCACGCAAACCATCGATATCCTCACCTTTGTCGATGCGGCCGAGGTAGCGCTGACCTTTTACGAGCATCCGTATTATTTGCTGCCCGCCAAGGGCGGCGAGAAAGTCTATGCGCTGCTGCGCGAAACCTTGCGCAAGGCCAATAAAGTGGGTATCGCCAGCGTGGTCATGCGCACCAAGCAGCATTTATGCGCGCTGGTCTGCGTCGACAAGGCCATCGTGCTCAACACCCTGCGCTACGCTGATGAAATCCGCCCCACGGAGGACCTGGACTTGCCCGGCAGTACCCTGAAGGCGGCGGGCATTACCGACAAGGAACTCAAGATGGCCCTGTCGCTGGTGGAGGGCATGAGCGAAACGTGGGAACCGGCGCAATACCACGACAGCTACCGCGAAGACGTGCTGGCGCTGGTCAAGAAGAAAATCAAGGCCAGGCAGACCAAGACCATCACGCCGCCCGCGCCCGAGGCGGAAGAAGAACACGGCAGCAATGTGATCGACCTGGTCGCCTTGCTGCAGCAAAGCCTGGGCAAGAAAATGCCCGCCGCGCCAGTCCGCAAGCGCGCGGCCTCGTCCGCAACTCGCAAGCCACCGCCGGCCAGGCGCAAGGCGGCATGAACAACCCAACTGGCGCGCGCAGTCCTGCCGTTCAAGCGGGAGGAGTAAAGGCCAGCTTTTTCATCGCCGCATCGAGGCCTTTCGCGCTGCGCGCATAGCCATCCCACGGTGCATTGCCCACGTCGAGGCGGCTGTGGACGTTGCTCACGGTCCATTGATCACCCGCCTTCAGCTTGTCGAGCTCATCCCAGGCCAGCGGCACGGAAATGCCCAGCCCCGAGCGCGTGCGGGCCGACCACGCGCACACGGTGGTGGCGCCCCGTCCGTTGCGCAAATAATCGATGAAGATCTTGCCGACGCGGTTGGCGGGACCGCTCTTGACGACAAAACGCCCCGGTATGTGCTGCGCCATGTGCGCTACGATGGCTTGCGAAAACGCTTTCACCGTATCCCAGTCGTATTTCGGGCGGATCGGCACGACCACATGCAAGCCCTTGCCGCCGCTGGTTTTCAGCCAGGCGGGCAAGCCCAGTTCCGTCAGGAAGGCGCGCAGCAGCACGGCCGCTTCGCGGATCGCGGCCCAGGCCACTCCCTTGCCCGGGTCCAGGTCGAACACCAGGCGGTTCGGTGTATAGTAGGCGCTGGCCAGCGCGTTTTGCGTGTGAAATTCCACCACATTCCATTGCGCGGCCGACAACAAGCCCTGTACGCTGGCCACTTCCAGCATGGCGGCATGCTCGGGATCGAGGCCGGGATCGAGCTGTTTGACACCGGGCATGGTCGAGGTATCGGCATGTTTCTGGAAAAACAGCTCGCCGCCCACGCCGGCCGGCGCGCGCACCAGCGACACGGGCCGGCCCCGTAAATGCACGAGCATCAGCTTACCCACCAGCGCGTAGTAGCGCACCAGGTCGATCTTCCTGGCGCCGCTGTCCTTGTCGATCACCCTGTCCGCATGGCTGACCTTGAAACTGGCCGGCAAGACGCTGTCCGGCATGGCTTTATGTTGCATCGTCGTCTCCTTGTCGATCTGCTGCGCCTGCTCGCGCACGATGGCGGCCGGTTTTTTGTCCTGGCGCAAGCCATGAAACACGGCATGACGAACGGCACCGCCACTGGTCCATTGCGCAAAACTCACTTCGGCCACCAGCTGCGGCTTGACCCAGATGGGCTGGCGCACGCCGCCCGCCCTGCCCGCAAACGGGCTTGTCCCGATGGCCAGCGCGTCGAGGCGGCGCCGCAAGTCGCGCAAGGTGGCATCGTCAAAGCCGCTGCCCACATTGCCCGCGTAGCACAGCTTGCCCTGCTCATCATGCACGCCCAGCAACAGCGAACCGAGCCCTTCGCGCGCGCCCTGCGGCGCCGTATAGCCGCCGACGACGAATTCCTGGCGCAAGCCGCATTTGAGCTTGATCCAGTCGCCGGAGCGCCGCGTGACGTAGGGTGAACCGCGCCGCTTGCCGATCACCCCTTCCAGTCCCAGGCGGCAAGCGTGGTCCAGCAGCTGCTGCGGCGCAGCATCGAGCGCAGCGCTGAAGCGCAGCAGCGGCGAGGCGGGCAATTGTTCCAACAGCCCCTGCAGCAGTGCCCTGCGCGCCTCGACCGGCTGTCCCCGTAGGTCGTGGCCATCGAAATACGCCACGTCGAACAGGTAATACACGATCTCGCTAGTGTTTTCCGCATCGAACGCGCGCTGCAAGGCGCCGAAATCCGGCTGGCCGCTGGCGTCGTTGACGACGATTTCACCGTCATACCAGCCTGGCGGCAAGCCCAGCTTTTCCAGCGCCTGCCGCAGCTTCGGCAGTTTGGCCGTCCAGTCATTGCCATTGCGCGTCATCAAGCTGACCTGTTCGCCATCGCAACGCGCGAGCAAGCGGTAACCGTCGAATTTCACCTCGAAAATCCAGTCTTGCGCGTCTGACG
This sequence comes from Janthinobacterium breve, assembly GCF_051380895.1. NCBI lineage: Bacteria > Pseudomonadati > Pseudomonadota > Betaproteobacteria > Burkholderiales > Oxalobacteraceae > Janthinobacterium > Janthinobacterium breve. Next base: position 256,058 of record NZ_JBNYXY010000012.1, read on the forward strand.
GCGGCGTATCGACCAGGGTGGCCAGCTGCGGCGACAGGCTGGCGGGCAGCCTGGCGGCTGGCGCTGCCGCCTGGTCCGTGCTCTTCTTGCGCCTGGGCATGGCCTTGTTCTTGACGCTGTCGGGTTGCTCGTCCACGACAGAAAATTCCAGTGCCGGCCGGGCATATTCGTCTTTTTCCTTGATCAGCAGCCAGGCTGGCTGCTTTTCGCTGCGCTTATCTCCCTTGCCTTTCATGCGCACCAGCACCCAGTTACCCTGCATCTTGTGGCCGTACAGGGTGAATTTCAGCTCGCCGGCCGCCAGGGCCGCGCACGCGTCCGGCGTGGCCGCCTGCGCCTGCCATGTCCCCTGGTCCCAGATGATGACCTTGCCAGCGCCATACTGTTTTTCGGGGATCGTGCCTTCAAAGCTGGCGTAGGCCAGAGGATGGTCTTCCACCTGCACGGCCATGCGCTTGTCGCGCGGGTCGTAGCTGGGCCCTTTTGGCACGGCCCAGCTTTTCAGCGTGCCATCGAGTTCCAGGCGAAAATCATAGTGCAAACGGCTGGCCCAGTGCTTCTGGATCACGAAGGTGAGCACGTCGCTGGCGTCCTCGCCGCCACCTGCAGGCTCGGGCGTGACGGCGAAATTGCGCTTGGCTTGATAGGTTTTCAGGGCGGCTTTCATGGCGAACCCATGCGTTGACGATGGTATCGAGTCTAGGCCGCCAGGGGCTTGGGCGCGGTACGCCAGCTAACAGAGTGCCTCGACGCGCGCGGCCGTCCGGCAAGGCGCTTACGCGGCAAGTGTAAGTATTTGTAATTACCTGTCAACGGTATTGCCACACGGCGCGTTTTTGGCTCAGTGACAGGGGAAATGCATCTCCTGAACTACAACCCACTTCTCGAGGAACTGCACCATGAAAAAAGTAATCGCTACTCTGATCGCCGGCTTGTTCGCTACCGCAGCCTTTGCTCAAACGCCAGCCGCGCCTGCCAAGGCCGAAGCCAAGCACACCAAGGAAGTGGCCAAAGCAGAAGCGAAAGAAACCAAGGCCGTCGTGAAAGCCGATGCAAAAGAAGCCGCCGTTGCAGCCGATGCGAAAGCCGATGTGGCCAGCGCCAAGGCTGACGCCAGCGCCACCAAGGCCAAAGCCCATCACAAAGCGAAAAAAGCCAAGGCCAAAGCTGACGAAGCCAAAACTGAAGCGACCGCAGCAGCAGCCAAATAATCAGTTCCGCGCGTTTTCTGCGCCACGCAAAAAGACAGCTTCGGCTGTCTTTTTGCGTTTTCATGTCTACATCACGCAGCAACAGCCGATAAAACACCTGATTGTAAGAAAGTGTAAACAAGGTCAACGGTAACCTTCCGGGACGCGTTTTATGCTCAGTGACATGGGAATCATCCCGGCACCAACAGACGTACCAGACAAACCACCACTGAGGACTGCACCATGAAAAAACGCATTTTCAACCTGAGCGCTACCCTGATCGCCGGCCTGTTCGCTACCGCTGCCTTTGCTCAAACGCCCGCAGCGCCAGCAGCCTCGGTTCCCGCAAAAGTGGAAGCGGCCCACACCAAGGCTGTCGTAAAAGCAGATGCCAAGGAAGCGCAAGCCGTCGTGAAAGCGGATGCAAAAGAAGCGAAAGCCGTCGTCGACGCGAAAACGGAAGCAACGACCACCAAAGCCAAGGCGCATCACAAGGCCAAGCACACCAAGGCCAAGGCCGATGCAAAACTGGCTTCGGCCACCGCTGAAGCAGCACCAGCAGCAGCCAAGTAATCATCGACACCCCATCGCTCACCACTCGCCAGGAAAATAAAATGAAAAAAGTTATCGCCACCCTCGTCGCCAGCCTGTTCGCTACCGCAGCCTTCGCCCAAACCCCTGCCGCCCCGGCAGCCTCGGCTCCGGCCAAGGCGGAAGCGGCCCACACGAAAGCCGTGGTCAAGGCAGAAGCCAAGGAAACCAAGGCTGTCGTGAAAGCCGATGCCAAAGTGGCTGCTGCATCCGCCGACGCGAAAGCCGATGTCGCCAGCGCCAAAGCCGATGCCAAAGCCACCAAGGCCAAGGCCCATCACAAGGCAAACAAGGCCAAGGTAAAAGCGGACGCAGCCAAAGCAGATGCAGCAGTTGCTGCCACGCCGGCAAAGTAAGCCTGAACGTCGTCACGGGAGCGCATCCGCCGGGTCTGCGCTAGCGTGATCACTTCGCCTGCAATACCAGGGACAGCTTCGGCTGTCCTTTTTGCATGGCGCGACGCAAAATGGCGCATGCTGCGCCGCACCTTCATGCAACCTTTATCGAACAGGCCAGCTTGTGCGCGACAAAACGGCGCACATGAGGGACACTGTCACTCCGACCATTGCCACGAAGCCCATCCCATGCGCCACCTGCCCTTGCTCCTGATTGCCGCCCTGTGCCTGCCTTGGAGCGCCAACGCGCAAGACACCCCTGCCACCCTGGAGCAAGTCCTGCAAGCCCAGGACCGCGACAGCCATGGCGACTTGCGCGCCGTCGTCGTGCTGCGCGAGGGCGCTATCGTCGCCGAACGCTATTACAACGGCGAGACGGCCGATACCCTGCACGACATCCGTTCGGCCGGCAAGAGCATCACTGCGCTGCTGGTGGGCATGGCCGTGGCGCGGGGACAGCTGGCCACCAGCAAAACGGTGGGCGACTACTGGCCCGAAGCGGCGAACAGCCCCGCCGGCAAGGTGGTGCTCGACGACTTGCTGACCATGCGGTCGGGCCTGGCAGCCTTTGACGAAGACGAATACTCGCCGGGCAATGAAGACAAGCTCGATGAGGCGTCCGACCCCGCCGCCTTCGTGCGCGGCGTGCCGGCAGCCACGGCGCCGGGCAGCACCTACCGCTACAACTCGCTGGGTTCCTACATCGCGGGGCGCGTGGTGGAGAACGCCAGCGGCGCCGACCTGGAAGACTATGCCGCCAGGGTGTTGTTCGCGCCATTGGGCATCACCCGCTGGAGCTGGGGCCGCGACGTGGCCAAGCACCCGAAAGGCCAGGGCAATCTGTCGCTGCGCGCGCGCGACACGGCAAAAATTGGCCAGATGGTGCTCGACGACGGCGTATTTGACGGCAAGAGGGTGATCGACGCCGCCTGGCTGCAAGCCGCGCTGGCGCCACACGTGGCCATCGGCGCCGTGGACCGCTACGCGGACAGCTATGGCTATTTCTGGTACGCGAAGACGCAGGACATCGGGGGCCAAAAGATCGCCGTGCATTTCGCCTCGGGCAATGGCGGCAACAAGATCTATGTGATTCCCGCGCGCCGCATGGTGGTCAGCATCGCCTCGAGCGCCTACGGCAAGGGCTATGGACAGCGCCGTTCTGAAGACATCCTGCAGGCCATCCTGAAGGCGGATGCAACGCAGATGTAAGCGTTTGTAATGACCGTCAACGCAAGCATCCGGGGGCGCGTTTTATGCTCAGTGACACGGGAATCATCCCGGCACCAACAGACATACCAGACAAACCACCACTGAGGACTGCACCATGAAAAACGTAATCGCCACCCTGATCGCCGGCCTGTTCGCTACTGCTGCCTTTGCTCAAACGCCAGCAGCCCCCGCAGCCTCGGTACCCGCCAAAGTGGAAGCGGCCCACACCAAGGCCGTCGTGAAAGCGGACGCCAAGGAAGCGCAAACGACCGTAAAAGCCGATGCGAAAGAAGCAAAAGCAGTTGTCGCCGCCAAAACGGAAGTCGCCAGCGCCAAAGCAGAAGCCGCCACCACGAAAGCCAAGGCGCACCACACTGCGAAAAAAACCAAGGCCAAGGCAGATGCAAAACTGGCCTCGGCCACCGCTGAAGCGGCTCCAGCGAAGTAATTCATTCTCACTGCATTCACCCGAAAATACACCAAGGATCTCATCATGAAAAAAGTCATCGCCACCCTGATAGCCAGCCTGTTCGCCACCGCCGCTTTCGCCCAGACGCCAGCCGTCGCGCCAGTCGCTCCAGTAGCACCGATTCCTGTCGTCGCCCCTGTCGCCAAGGCAGAAGCACCGGCAGCCGCCGTCAAGCCTGCGACGCACAAGAAAGCCAAGCATCACAAGGCGAAGAAAGCAGCATCGGCAACGCCAGCTCCGGCCGCAGCGGCAGCTTCCGCACCGGCAGCAGCGCCAGCCAAGTAATCGCGACCGCAGCAGCCAAAAAGACAGGGGTTTCCCTGTCTTTTTTTTCGTCCGTTTTTTCGTCCGCTTTTTCCTCTACTTATTTCGGCATCAGCACCGTGTCAATAACATTGATCACGCCATTCGATTGATACACATCATAGGTACTGATGTTGGCGCTGTTGCCGCCCTCGTCCATCACCACGATGTTGTGCATGCCGTTCATGGCGAACATCAGCTTTCCCCCGCTGGCCGTGGGCAGAATCGCTTTACCGTCGTGCATCTTGATTTCCCTGGCCAGCGCCTTGAAGTCATATTTGCCGGGCACCACGTGATAGGTGAGGATTTTCGTCAGCGTCGCCTTGTTTTCCGGTTGGACCAGGGTCTCGACGGTGCCGGCCGGCAGCTTGCCAAACGCCGCATTCGTCGGCGCGAACACGGTAAATGGCCCCTTGCCTTTCAAGGTATCGACCAGGCCTGCAGCCTTGACGGCAGCCACCAGGGTCGTGTGGTCGGCCGAATTGACGGCGTTATCGACGATGTCCTTGGACGGATACATGCTCTGGCCACCCACCATGGTGCTCATGTCGGCGGCAAACGGGGCGCTGGCGGCCAGCATGGAAGTGATGGAGGTGACGAGTAATGCTGCGGGAAGGAAGGTGCGCATGATGATATCTCCTGGATGACTGCGTTTGCATGATTGCAGGAGTACTTACGCGGCCTTTCCGCAAACGGATTCAACTTGCAGAAAACAAAAAAACGGCGCCGTGCTTTGCACGACGCCGTTTTCACGATGCTTTCCTTGCCGCGGGCCGGGAATGCCAGCCCGCGGTACCGGGAAACTAGTTGGCAGCCACCTGCGGCTCGACATCTCCCCAGCCGCCGCCCAGGGCGCGGATCAGCGCCACCGTGGTAACGGCGCGGTTGCCGCGCAGTTGCACGGCGTTGCGCTCGATGGACGCCAGGTTGCGCTGCGCGTCGAGCAAGTCCAGGTAGCTGGAACGGCCCGCGTCGTACAGCTTTTGCGCCAGGTCGGCCGAACGGCGCGCCGAAACAACGGCTTCGTCGATCTGCTGCGTCTGGCCCGACAGGATGCGCAAGCCGGCCAGATTGTCTTCCACCTCGGCGAACGCCACCAGCACGCTCTGGCGATACGTCGCCACCGATTCTTCCAGCTGCGCTTCGCTACGGCTCACGGCTGCCTTGTTACGGCCGCCGTCGATGATGGGCATCGACATCAGGGCGCCCAGCAGCCAGGAACGGCTGCTCCACTTGAAGATATCCGCGAAGGTATCGGATGCGCCGCCGCCGGAGGCGTTCAGGCTCAAGGCGGGGAACATGGCCGATTTGGCCACGCCGATGCGCGCATTCGACGCTTCCATGGTGCGCTGCGCCGACGCGATGTCGGGACGGCGCTCCAGCAGGGACGACGGCATGCCGGCCGGGATCACGGGCAGGAAGCCGCTGTCCTGCAGCGGGTTGACGGTCGCCGTGAAGCTGGCGGCCGGCTTGCCCAGCAGCACGGCCAGCGCATGTTCGCCGGTGGCGCGCTGGCGCTGCAGGCCGATGGCTTCGGCGCGCACCGTCGACAGCTCCGTGCGGGCACGCGACAAATCGAATTCGCCAATATCGCCCAGGTCATAGCGGCGCTGGTTCACATGCACGCTTTCCTCGCGCAGGCGCACCGTCTGCTCCAGTGTCGCCAGTTCGGCGTCCGTGGCGCGCAGCTGGAAGTAGGTCTGCGCCACGTCGGCCTGCAAGGACAGCAGCACCGAGCGGTAAGTCGCCTCCACGGCCAGCGCGTCGCTGCGCGAGGCGTTGACGTTCGAGGCCACGCGGCCGAACAGGTCGACTTCGTAGCTGGCCGTCAGGTTGGCCTGGTAGACATTCGTGGCCGCCACCGGCGCGCCGTTCGGCAAGCCGAGCGACACGGCGGAGGCGCGGTTGCGCTGGCCGCCCACGTTCACGCCCACTTGCGGGATGCGGTCCGCTTCGGCGATGCCGGCAATCGCCCTCGCCTGCTTGACGCGGGCGGCGGCGACAGCCAGGTTGGCATTCGCTTGCGTGGCTTCGTTGATCAGGCTAGTCAAAGCCGGATCATTGAAGGCCAGCCACCATTCGCCGCGCGCCTGGCGCTCGGCTGGCACGCCCTGCTTCCAGCGCGTGCCGTCGGCCGCCGTCTGCACGGCCGGCAAGGTTTGCGCTTCCTTGAACGCCGTCGGCGTCTCGATCTGCGGCTGCTTGAACTCCGGCGCCGCGCAGGCGGCCAGCAGCACGGCGGCGGCCATGGCGGTCAACACGGGCTTGACACGCCAGATGATTTCCTTGGTTTTCAATATATATCTCCTTCCAGGTCCAGCGCTGGCGCGGCGACAGGCTTGGCGGCAGCGGCGGCTGGTTTTTTCTCAAAACGCTGCGCCAGGGTGCGCAGCAGTACGTAGAACACGGGCGTCAGGAACAGGCCGAAGAAGGTCACGCCCAGCATGCCGGCAAACACCGCCACGCCCATGGCATGGCGCATTTCCGAACCGGCGCCGTGCGAGAACACCAGGGGCACCACGCCCATGATGAAGGCGATCGACGTCATCAGGATCGGACGCAAACGCAGACGGCACGCTTCCAGCGCCGCTTGCACGACACTGCGGCCATGCTCTTCCAGTTCGCGGGCAAATTCCACGATCAGAATCGCATTCTTCGACGCCAGCCCCACCAGCACGAACAGCGCGATCTGGGTAAACACGTTGTTGTCGCCACCGGTCAATTTGACGCCCAACAAGGCGCAAAGGATCGACATCGGCACGATCAGGATCACGGCCAGCGGCAAGGTCCAGCTTTCGTACTGGGCAGCGAGCACCAGGAACACCAGCAGCACGCACAGCGGGAAGACATAGATCATCGTATTGCCGGACAAGATGTCCTGGTAGGTCAGCTCCGTCCATTCATACGAAATCCCTTGCGGCAGCACTTCCTTGGCGATGCGTTCCAGCGCGACTTGCGCCTGACCACTCGACACGCCAGGCGCGGCGCCGCCGTTGAAATCGGCTGCGGCGTAGGCGTTGTAGCGCTGCACGCGGTCAGGACCATAGCTATCCTTGACGCGCATCAACGACGACAGCGGGATCATTTCACCCTTGTTATTACGGACTTTCAGCTGCGCGATATCCTGCGCATGCGAACGGAACGCGGCATCGGCTTGCACGCGCACCTGGTAGGTGCGGCCAAACTGGTTGAAGTCGTTCACGTACAGCGAACCCAGATTGATCTGCAAGGTCTGGTAAATCGTTTGCAGCTGCACGCCCATCTGCTTGGCTTTCACGCGGTCGACGTCGGCAAACAGCTGCGGCACGTTGATCTGGTAGCCCGAGAACACGCCCGCCAGTTCCGGCGTCTGGTACGCCTTGGCGGCCAGTGCCTGGGTAGCGTTGTACAGCGCGTCGTAACCGAGGTTGCCGCGGTCTTCGATCATCATCTTGAAGCCGCCGATGGTACCGAGGCCGTTGACCGGTGGCGGCGGGAAGACCATGATGAAGGCGTCCTGGATGCCGCCCAGGCGCTTGTTGATCTCGGCCGCGATGGCGCCGCCGGACAGCTCCTTGGTGGTGCGTTCGTCGAACGGCTTCAGGGTGGCGAACACGATACCGGCGTTCGGCGCATTGGTAAAGTCGTTGATCGACAGGCCGGGGAAGGCGATGGTCGATTCGACGCCAGGCACCGACTTGATGACATCGGACATGCGGCGCACGACATCTTCCGTGCGGTCCAGCGAAGCAGCGTCGGGCAATTGCGCAAAGCCCACCAGGTATTGCTTGTCCTGTGCTGGCACGAAGCCGGCCGGCACGGACTTGAAGGTGAAGATGGCGGCAACGACCAGCAGCGCATACACGCCCAGCGAGGCGCTCTTGCGGCCCAATACACCTTTCACGCCTGCTTCATAGCGGTGCGAAGCGCGGCCGAAGAAGCGGTTGAACCAGGCGAAGAAGCGGCCGAAGACCATGTCCATGCCGCGCGTCAGCGCGTCTTTCGGCGCATCGTGCGGTTTCAGCAGCGCGGCCGACAGGGCTGGCGCCAGGGTCAGTGAGCTGAAAGCGGAGATCACGGTCGAAATGGCGATGGTCAGCGCGAACTGACGATAGAACTCGCCCGACAGGCCAGGCACGAAGGCGATCGGCACGAATACGGCGCACAGCACCAGGGCGATGGCGACGATAGGACCGCTGACTTCTTTCATAGCCTGGATGGTGGCGTCGCGCGGCGACAAGCCTTCCTCGATGTTGCGCTCGACGTTTTCCACCACCACGATGGCATCATCGACGACGATACCGATGGCCAGAACGAGGCCGAACAGCGACAGCGTGTTGATCGAGAAGCCAAAGCCCAGCATCACGGCAAAGGTACCGACGATGGAGACGGGGACGGCCAGCAGCGGAATGATGGAGGCGCGCCAGGTTTGCAGGAAGATGATCACCACCAGCACCACCAGGGCGATGGCTTCGAGCAGGGTATGGATCACCGCTTCGATGGACGAACGCACGAACTGCGTGGGGTCGTATTCGATGCGGTATTCCACGCCTTGCGGGAAGTCTTTTTTCAGCTCCTCCATCTTGGCGCGCACGTCGGAAGACAATTGCAGCGCGTTGGCATTCGGCGCTTCGAAAATACCCATGCCGACGGCCGGATTATTATTCAGCAGCGAACGCAGCGAGTAGCTGTTGGCGCCCATTTCCACGCGCGCCACATCCTTCAGGAGCGTCACGGCGCCGTCGGCATTCGTGCGCACGATGATGGCGCCGAATTCCTCGGGCGTTTGCAGACGGCCCTGGGTATTGACGGTCAACTGGAAGTCCGAGTTCTTCGCTGGCGAGGCGCCGATCACGCCGGCTGCCACCTGCACGTTCTGCTCACGGATGGCGTCGACGATGTCATTGGCCGTCATGCCGCGCGCCGCTACCTTTTGCGGGTCGAGCCAGATGCGCATGGCGTAGTCGCCGGCACCGAAGATCTGGATGTCGCCCATGCCGGGCAAACGGGCCAGCTGGTCCTTGACGTTCAGCACCGCGTAGTTACGCAGATACATGTCGTCATAGCGCTTGTTCGGCGAGACCAGATGCACCACCATGGTCAGGTTAGGCGATGATTTCACGGTCGTCACGCCGATCTGGCGCACTTCTTCGGGCAGGCGCGGCAAGGCGCGCTGCACGCGGTTCTGCACCTGCGTCTCGGCCTGCTCGACGTTGGTGCCGATCTTGAAGGTCACGGTCAGCATCATCGAACCATCGGACGTGTTTTGCGAGGACATGTAGAGCATGTTCTCGACGCCGTTGATCTGCTCTTCGAGCGGTGCGGCGACGGTTTCGGCGATCACTTTCGGGTTGGCGCCCGGATACTGCGCGCGCACCACCACGGATGGCGGCACGACGTCGGGATATTCGGAGATGGGCAGGCCGAATATCGACAGCAGCCCGGCCACGAATATGACTATCGACAGCACCGCCGCGAAAATCGGCTTGTCGATGAAAAAGCGGGAAAAATTCATGTTTATTCCTTGGAAGTCGATGCCGCTTTGGCGGCGATCTTGGCGTCTTTTACTTCAGGTTTCGCGGGGGCGACCGGCGCGGTCGGGTCGAAATCCATGGCCACCATCTGCGGCGTCACCGGCGCGCCGGGGCGCACGCGCTGCAAACCGTTGACGACGATCTTTTCGCCCGCTTTCAAGCCTTCGCGCACCACGCGCAAGCCGTCCGAGTTCGGGCCCAGCTTGACGGCGCGGTATTCGGCCTTGTTGTCGGCGCCCACCACGTAGACGTACTTGCGGCTTTGATCCGTGCCCACGGCGCGGTCGCTGATCAACAGCGCCGTGCTTTGCGCCTTAGGGCCATTGCCGCCGTCGAGCTGGATGCGCGCGAACAGGCCCGGCACCAGCTGGCGCTCGGCATTGGCAAAGGTGGCGCGCATGCGCACGCTGCCCGTGGCCGGGTCGAGTTGGTTGTCGACGAATTCCAGCTTGCCTTCATGCGGGAAGCCCGTTTCGTTGGCCAGGCCCACCTTGACGGTGACGGGCGTGCCCTTTTGCGCTGTGCCGGCCACGCGCAGATACGTATCTTCATCGCCATCGAAGCTGGCGTAGATGCGGTCCGTCGAGACCACCGACGTCAGGATGGCGGAAGCGTCGATCAGGTTGCCGACGGTGATTTCAGCCTTGCTGACACGGCCGCTGATCGGTGCCTGCACCTGCGTGTACGACAGGTTCAGCTTGGCCGCTTCATACGCGGCTTGCGCCGAGCGGGCGTTCGCGTCCAGCTCTTTCAAGCCCGACGCCTTTTCATCGAATTCGCGCTGCGCGATGGCTTTTTCAGCCAGCAGCTTTTCAGCGCGCGACAGTTCCAGCTTGGCCAGTTCCGCCTTGGCGCGGGCGGAAGCTGCCGTGCCTTCGGCGCGCGACACTTCGGCCTGGAATGGACGTGGATCGATGACGAACAGCACCTCGCCCTTTTTCACTTCGCTGCCCGGCTTGAAGTTGACGGCCGTGATGAAGCCGCCGACGCGGGAGCGGATTTCCACGCGCTCGATCGCTTCCAGGCGGCCCGAGAATTCCTGCGTTTCCGTGATCTGTTTTTCCACCACGGCGGCGGCCGAGATGGGCGGGCCGCCGGCCGCTGGCGCGTCGGGCACTTTGCTGTTGGCAGAATCGCAACCGGCCAGGCTCACGGCCACCAGTCCTGCCAGCGCGAGCGAGGCAGCCAGGGGCTTCAGCAGAGTGGAAAATTGTTGAACGTTTTTCATTTTATTTCCCTGTTTTATGAAAATTTCTAATGGTATGGGCGGCAGGAAGCAACCCAGCTAAAAATGGAAACTGCAGCGTATGGTGGTGCCATGGCGCCCGACGGCGCTCGATCAAAGGTAAACAGGCCGCCAGCTGCTTAAAAGCGGACGGGGACGACAAAGCTGGCTGTGCGAGCGCACAACTCAGGCAAGATGGGAACTACACTGCATAGTGTAGCAACCGAAACTCAAAAAGTAAACTGATTAGTGTAGGTTTTTTCAGTACCGCAGATGGCGGCTTTATGACTCGGGCTCTTGCCCCAGTCCAGCGACAAAGCTGGCGATTTCACCCAATACCTGCACCTTGCAGGCACATTCATTGCGGGCGGTCGCGTCTTGCAGCGGCGCGGCGGCCATGCGCCGCACGGTGGTCTTGATGCCGCAGGCGATCAGTTTGCTGCCGTATTGTTCAGCCTCGTCTCGCAATGGGTCATCTTCGCTGGACAGGATGAGCGCCGGCGGCAGGTTCTTCAGGCGGCTCGACTGCAATGGCGACGCGTACGGATGGGTACGGTCAGCGGCATTCGGCAGGTAGCCGCGATAGGCGGCGGCGCACTGGTCGGCCACTTCCGCCAGGTCAGGACAACTGGGCAAACTACGCATCGAGCAGGTCGACAGGCCTGGGTCGAGCATGGGCATGATCAGCACCTGGCCCGCGAGGGGCGGTCCGCCCCGGTCGCGCGACATCATGGCGCACACGGCGGCCAGGTTGGCGCCCGCTTCGATGCCCGACACCACCATCTGCTTGCCCGTCCAGCCCAGCTTGGACTTGTTCTTTTTCGCCCACAGCAGCACGGCATGCGCGTCTTCCACGGCGGCGGGGAATGGCCGCACCTTCGCCAGCGTGTAGTTCGCGGCCAGCACCACGTGGTCCGGGTTGCTCAGCACGAGGCAGCGCAGGAAGTCGTCCGCATCGTCCAGATCGCCGTCGACAAAGCCGCCGCCATGGAAGAAGACGATCAGGCTGGACTGCTTGGCGCCCGGCACGCCGGCCGTGTAGACGCGCGCGGCAAGCGCATCCTGCGCGCCCTGCACCTGGATGTCGCGTATCTTCAGCGCCTGGCCAGGTGCCAGCTCGGCTGCAGTCTCGGCAAAGCTCATTGCGCTACCACCGGATGCACCGCAACATCGAGTACCGTGTCGTTCAGGCACAACAGGGCGACGCCGCCCATCTCATGGGTCAGGGCGCTATAAGCACTGGCTTCGCTTTGCGCCGCCAACGAGTATACGTCCGTCGATACCATCGCGGCCAGAGCGAGCGAGCTCATAGCGAGAGCAAGCACTGCAAAGATTCCATTCCGATGACCCATGATTTTTCTCCTGTGAACTTCCTGCGGCAATCAATTTATGCTGCAGTACAACAACTATAGACTTGATCTACAATCTGATAAAGAGTGCAATGACGAATTGATTGTTCAGGATTACGAACAATCACGGATAAAGTGATAAGGAATCAAGTGAACAAGCTGCAAGCCATGGAAGTTTTCATCCAAGTCGTCGATGCGGGCGGCTTTACGCGCGCGGCGGAAAACATGCAGCTGCCGAAGGCCACCGTGTCGACCCTGATCCAGTCGCTGGAAGCGAGCCTGTCGGTTAAGTTGCTCAACCGCACCACGCGCCACGTCAGCATCACCTCCGACGGCGCCGCCTATTACGAACGCTGCGTGCGCATCCTGTCGGACGTGCGCGAGGCGGAGGAATCGCTGTCACGCACGCGATTGAGCCCCAGCGGACGGCTGCGCGTGGATGCGCCCACGGCCCTGGCCAGCGAACTGATCATCCCCGCCCTGCCCGATTTTTTCGCCCGCTACCCCGACATCTCACTGGAACTCGGTTGCAGCGACCGTCCCGTCGACCTGATCGAGGAAGGCGTCGACTGCGCCGTGCGCGGCGGCGAGCTGGGCGACCTGAACCTGATCGCGCGCCGGGTCGGCGTGCTGCATTTCATCACCTGCGCCGCGCCCGGCTACCTGGCGCGCTATGGCACGCCGCTGCACCCGAACGACCTGGCGCAGCACCGGGGCGTGAATTTTTTCTCTGCCAAGACAGGTAAAACATTTGAATGGGATTTCACGCGCGCCGGCGAACGCATCCAGATGTCCATGCCCAGCCATATCGCCCTGAACGACTCGAACGCCTACGCGGCCGCCGGCCTGGCGGGCCTGGGCATCGTGCAAATGACGCATTTCATGCTTGCGCCGCTGATAGAACAGGGCAAAATGGTGGAATTGCTCGATGAATGGGAATCCGACCCGCTGCCCATCCACGTGATCTATCCGCCCAACCGCCATCTGTCCGCCAAGGTGCGCGTATTTGTCGAATGGGTCGCCGACATGTTTATCAACCACCCGGCCACGCAGCTGAAGGGCAAGAGCAGTCTTCCCAGTGCGCGCGCCCCCCAGACCGAGGCCCAGCCATGACCGCAACAAGCATATCGCCGCAGCGCATCGTCTTTCTCGACCGCGACAGCCTGATCGCCACTGTGCGTCCGCCCGCCTTCGCGCACAGCTGGAAAGAGTATCCGCACAGCAAGGGCAGCGAACAGATAGTTTCCCGACTGCAAGGTGCCAGCATCGCCATCACGAATAAAGTGCCGCTGCGCGCGGCCGAGCTAGCCCAGCTGCCGGACTTGAAAATGATCGCCGTGGCCGCCACCGGCACGGATATCCTCGACCTGGCCGCCTGCCGCGAACGGGGCATTGTCGTCGCGAATATCCGCGACTATGCGCGCGCCACCGTGCCCGAACATACGCTGGCCCTGATGCTGGCCCTGCGACGCCAGCTGGTCGCCTACCGCGCGGACGTGGAAGCGGGCCTGTGGCAGGCATCGGAGCGCTTCTGCCTGTTCGGCCACCCGATCCGCGACCTGGCCGGCAGCCGTCTGGGTTTGCTCGGTTACGGCACGCTGGGCAAGTCCGTGGCGCAGCTGGGGCGCGCCTTCGGCATGCAGGTGCAAGTCCACAACCGCTCGCCCATCGATGAAGCAGGCGTGACGCAAGTGACGTTCGACGAATTGCTGGCCACTTCCGACGTGCTGAGCCTGCACCTGCCGCTGACGGACAAGACGCGCAATATCATAGGCGCCAAGGAACTGGCGCGCATGCAGCCCACGTCCCTGCTGATTAACACGGCGCGGGGCGGCCTCGTCGATGAAGCGGCCTTGGCCGATGCCTTGAAAAACGGCGTGATCGCCGGCGCCGGTTTCGACGTGTTATCCAAGGAGCCGCCGCTGCCCGACAACCCGCTGTTGAATTTGCGCCTGCCCAACTTCATCCTCACGCCGCACACGGCCTGGGCCAGCGGCGAGGCCATGCAGAAACTGGCCGACATCTTGATCGACAACGTGGAAGCGTTTGAGCGGGGTGCGCCCACGAACGTGGTGGCATGAACGTATTGCACGAACTGGATGAACTGCTGGGACTGGCCGACGATGAATACGAGCGCCTCGACCTGTTCCTCGAAGCGGCTGAGCTGATCGGGCAACTGCGGACGGCCGACGTGGCCCCGCTGCTGGCTCTGTGGCAGGCGCGCGATCTATCTTGGCAGCAGCGCTACACGCAAGCGAGCAGCAACATCGACGGCGCCGTGCTGCGCGCCCTGCTGACCGGTTTGCTGCAGATCAAGGAGACCACCCACGGCGTGTTCGAACTGATGTCGCGCCTGCCGCCCGTGGCCGACAACTCTCCGCTCAGCGATGCCCTGCTCGATTACGCCGAGCAAGCTTGGCATGCGCACCAAGAGCGGCAGCGGCAAATCCAGATCAGTTGCTGGAGCTGCGGGCTGTCGGGCCGGCTGCTGAAGCGGCTCGGTTTGTCCTCATGGAAAGAAGCGGGCTTGTAGGAACTATGGCGCGGCGGGATGCTCAAAGCTGAAACCCGGCGCGTAAGAGTGATAACCGTCGAAATCGCCCTTGCCGATGGCCGCGCCGCCGCTGCGCGCGATCGCATACGCCATGCTGAAGTGAAAGTAGAAATTCGGCAAAATATACAAATTCAAATAGGCATCGGCCGGCAGCGCGATGTCGGCGAAACCGGCGCGGTCGCGGCAGATGCGCCCGGGCGGCCCGTCAAAGCGCTCCATGGGGATGGCCTTGAGGTAGCGCATGGTCTGCGCAATCTGTTCCTGCAGGCTGGCGGCGGCGCTGAAATCGGCCACTGCCAGCCCTGCCAGCGGGCAGCAGCCGCGCAGGGAAAAGCTCACGGCCGCGCGCACTTGCTGGGCGAAGGGCAGCATGTCCGGTTGCAAACGCGCCGCCAGCAGCTGCGTCGCCGTGCCCGTCTTGTCGAGCATGGAGGAAAGCTGCGTCAGCGAGCGGCAAAAGATGGCTGCGGGGTGGATGGACATCGCGTCCTTCATGCCACGCCCTCCTGCGCGGCAATCTTCTTCAGCACGCGGATCAGCCGGCGTTCATGGCGGCCCACGGCATCCCAGTGCCAGGCATCGGTCGGGCCGAATGCCGGGTAATGGCGCTGCCATTTTTCCGCACGCTTCTGCGAATTGGCGCCCACGTTCGACGCCAGGCCCTTGCCGCTGGACAGGCGCAGATACACGCGGATGACGCCCCAGCCTTCGCATACGTAGCGGTAAGTGAGGCCGCCGCACTTGGCCGGGTCAAGGGCGATACGGCGCGGGGCAAAGTGCCCGCCCATGTCCGGGTAATGGACGGCCAGGAGCACCTCGCTGGCGCCTTCGGCCTCCAGCCTGGCCGCATACGCGCACAGCTCGGCAGGCGAATGAAAATGCAGCGTTTCCTGTTCCGCCTCCGAATAGACTTGCGCCACGGCCGCGCCGGGCTTGGCGAAGATTGCCTCGGCCATGGCCGCGATACCTGCTTCTGAGATTGCCACCATGCTCTCCTCATTTGCCGCATAGCACTACAGCGATGGCCGCCATCCTAGCATGGCGTCAACGCCGATGGCGGCTGAAAAACTCCCAAATGACGTCATTCGCATCGATGGCGCGCGTGGTCTTGCCGATGGGCAGGCCGATATTGAAGGCATCGGCGCCGGGCCACGTGTGGCCGCCTTCCTTGACGCTGATCAAGGCCACGCTGGCGCCGCCTGCACCACTGCCCTGCTCCAGCCAACTGACCTGCGTGGCGTCGCCAGCCGCGCCAGCGATCAGGCGCTGCTGCGGCGTGGCGCCGTCGATGCCGTTGTGCCTGCGCCAGTAGCCAAGGGTGTCTTCAGCCGACAAGTAGCTGGCAGCCTTGCCCTCAAACTGCACCACCTTGTCGGCCGTGCCGTGTATCAGCAGCATGCCAACCTTGTCCTTCTTCTGGTGATGCTGGAGCACCGGTTCCGGCATGGGTGCGCCCACTGAGGCGACGGCAGCGAACTGCTGTGGCAGCTCGGCCGCCAGGCGCAGGGCAAAGAAACCGCCGCGCGACAAGCCCGTCGCATACACGCGTTTCTCATCGACGCGGTAATCCTGCTTGAGTTTACTCAACATGGATTGCGTGAAACCGATATCGTCCGTGCCCGCCAGGTAATCCATGCCGAAGCCCACGTTCCAGTCCTGCTTGATGCCTTGCGGATACACAACGATGAACTGGTGCCGCTCGGCCGTCTTGTTCATCTGCGTGTACAGCATTTGTTCCGCCATGCTCATGCCGCCTCCATGAAAATTGAAGACGACGGGAAACGCTTGCTGCGGCGCCTTGTCGTAGGCGGCGGGCGTGTAGACGATATAGCGGCGTTTTTCCTCCTTGTGCTGCAGCGATTGCACCTGGGCCAGCACGGGCGTGGACAGGCTGCACAGGATCAACAGGCTGATGGCGATTTTCATGGGCTTCCCTTCATGTAAAAGAGCCGCCAGCATAAGCAGAGCCAGGTGAAATCGCGGTGAAATCCGCCCCTCTATTGCACCTGGGCCGGCACCATGACGACACGGTACTGCGTCGCGCCGGGGTGGAAAGCAATTTCCCAGCGCATGGCCTGGGCCAGGCGCAGCAGCAGGTTCTGTCCATGCGCGAAGCCTTGGATGCGCCGCGGCTGCCCCGCCTGCAGCGTATTGACGATGCTCAGGCGGCCTTGCGCAAACGTCATGCTGATGCGGCAATCGCGGCCGCCATGGAACAGGGCATTGGCCAGGCAATTATTGATGAGCAACATCACCAGCTGCCCGTTGCCGGCCACGTCCAGCCGCTCGGGCAGCTCCAGGGTCAGCAAGCCGGCATCCCATGAAAAATCTTCAAGCAGGCGCAGCAGGCAATGCTCTATGCAGCCGCGTAACTCCACTGGCTCGCCGGGCAGCTGCTCGGCCCGCGCCAGCGCGAACAGCACGTCGATGGTGGCGCGCATCTCGTCCGTGGATTGCTGCAGCTGCGCTTGCCCTTCTACCGTCAAGGGCTGCGCATCGGCCAGCGCCAGGGTGTTGTGCATCAAGGTCAGCGGCGTGCGCAGTTCGTGGCTGACGTCGCGCGCGAAAGCGTGTTCGCGCTGCAGGGCCGTTTGCAGGTCGGCAAAGGTGGTTTCCAGGCGGCGCGCCAGGAAACCGATCTCGTCTGGACGGTCGCGCTCGCTGAAATGCATGGCGCTGCCGGGCGCCAGCTGGCGCGCCTCCTGCGCCAGGCGCTGCAAGGGCTGCACGAGACGCCGTGCCAGCCAGTAGGCCAGCAGCAGAGCCAGGCCGATCAGCGCCAGCGCCACGCCCGCCACGACACTGCCGACTTCCGGCACCAGGCGCGACACCACCAGCACGGGCGCCACGTCGGCCAGCAAATACGCTCGCTGCGGTTGGCCCGCAGCAACGAGGTCCAGCGCCAGCACGTGATAATGCTGGCCCGTCGTGGTAAACACTTCGGCGCGCGGGGCCGAAGGCGGCACCTGGTCTCGCACCCCTTGAGGCAAGTCAAGGTAGCTGCCATAAACCGTGATGAGGTCGCTACCAGACGGCGTAAGCTTGCCGTGCTGCTGCCAGCGCATGCTGACGGCCACCGCTTCGCGTTCGAGCAGGCGCTGCACCAGCATGTCTTCCGTCACGTAGGCGATCACCAGCGCCAGGCCCGTGTAACACAGGCATAGCAGGACGGTGAAGCCGGCCAGGGCGGCGAACAGGCGGCGGCTAATCGACTTGCTCATGGGGCCGCAGAGTCAAAGGCAAGCCGGTAGCCCAGCTGCGGGATGGTCACCAGCACGCCCGCCGCGCCAGCCAGTTCCAGTTGCTTGCGCAGCGCGTAGATGTGCGATTTCAGGACGTCGCTGTCGGGCGGCTGGCTGCCCCACAACTGTTGCAGCAAGGCCGAGCGCGATACGGCGTGCGGATGTTCGCGGCACAGCAGCAGCAAGATCTTGAAACCCGTCTGCGTCAGCGGCAGGGGAGCGTCACCGACCAGGGCGCGCCCTGCGCGCGTCTGCAAGGTGAATGGCCCTACGCGCATTTCCTGGTGCACGTGCAGCTGGTGGCGGCGCGCCAACGCTTCGCAGCGCAAGACCAGTTCGCGCAAGTCGAAGGGCTTGGTCAAATAATCGTCGGCGCCATCGCGAAAACCCCGCGCCTTGTCTTCATAGGCATCGCGTGCCGTCAGCATCAGAATCGGCACATTGCTGGGCGCCCCCGCCTTGATGGCGCGGCACACTTGCAAGCCATCGATGTCGGGCAGGTTCAGGTCCAGCAGCACCACGTCATAGCTGTTGCGCGTGGCCAACTCGACGCCCAGCGCACCCGTGCCAGCATGGTCCGTCTGCCAGCCCAAGCCGTCGAGAAAGTCGAGCACCTGGCGCGCGATGGCCAGGTGGTCTTCCACCAGCAGAATGCTCAAGCACAAGCGATGCATGGAACCCCGGCGATGCGCGCATACAGCCAGAAGTTGCCGGATTTTCCGCGAACCTGTCGGTAGCAGCGCAGATAACCTTCCCGCTCGAAAGCGCAGCGTTCCAGCACGCGGATCGAACGTTCATTGCCCTCCAGCACGGTCGCCTGGATGCGCAGGAGGCCCATGTGCTGGAAGCCCCAGTCCACGACAGCGTTCACGACGGAGGTGGCCACACCCTGGCCCCACACGGCAGGCGCCAGATCGTAGGCGATCTCCGCCGTGCGGTGCTGCGGGGAAATGGCATTCAAGCCGATCGTACCGACCAGCTGGCCGCCCTCGCGCAGCACCACAGCCAGCCGTATCGGCGAAGACGGCTCTGCCGATGCGTAGTCATCGAAATTGGCCTGCAGATCGTCAACGCAACGCAAGTCCCAGCTCGTGTGCTCCACGACAACAGGGTCGGCCAGATACGCGTACCAGGCGGGCGCATCGCTACGCTCCAGGTGGCGCAAAGTCACCAGTGGATGGGTGGGACAGGGCAAGCCAGCCGGTTTCATCATTCGCTCCTGCAATGATTCACGCGGCGCCCTTGCGCCGCACTTCCCACGTGCGCCGCAGCAAACCGTACAGGGCCGAATCGCTGACCTGGCCGCCCACGATCCAGCGTTCGGGCAAAAAGCCTTCCTTGTTAAAACCCTGGCGCTCGAGGGCGCTGGCCGAACCGGCATTGAGCGGGTCGATATCGGCTTCCAGGCGGTTCAAGTCGCGCTCGACGAAGGCGAATTCCAGCAGCGCGGACAAGGCTTCGTGCATATAGCCCTTGCCCCAATATGGACGGCCCAGCGCATAGCCGATTTCGGCGCGGCGGTTCTGGCGGTGCTCGGAAAACAGGCTGCAGCTGCCCAGGTATTCGCCCGTCGCCTTCAGCTCGACGGCGAAGCGGAAGAATTCTTCTTTCTCGAAAGCGGCAATGTCTTCGGCAATCTGGCGCGCCGCGCGGCCGGCATCAGTCCACGGCGGTTCGCTGAAATAGCGCATCACTTCGGGGTCCGCATGCATGGCGAATTGCGCCGCGTCATCGGATGGCTGCGGCTTGCGCAGGATCAATCGTTCAGTGGTGATGGTCTTGCTATAGGTCATGGCGCTCCAGTCTGACGGCAAACGGACGAATGCTTATTATTCCATGCAACTATAACGATGTGGCAATTTTGTGGCCGTGCTTTTAATGTACTATGGCAATGTTTTGACCATATCATTGATGCAACTTCATGATCCGCTTATGCACGCAGTAAAGAACGCAGCACACACCGAAGCCGACCATGTCCATCCCTAGAATCCACCTCACCATGCCGCTCGCCATCGTCGCACTGGCCGTCTGGCTGGCCTTGACAATGGGCGGCCGCTGGCTGGAGTCGGCCGGCTACGCCTTGCCGGGCGCAGCCGTCACCGGCCGTATCGGCCTGTCGTGGGCGCTGGCCGCACTGTTCGCGCTGGCGCTGCTGCTGGCGTCCGACCGGCGCCGCGCGACCGGCCTGTGCGCGCCACAACCATGGAAAACCACATGGCTGGTCTGGCCACCGTTGCTGTATGCCTTGCTGATGCTGTTGCTGGCCTGGGCGGGCGGCTGGCCGCAGCCGCGCGTACTGCTGATCGTGGCCTGCAATGCGGCGCTGGTGGCCATTTCGGAAGAACTGATGTTCCGCGCCATCTTGCTGCAGGGCATGCTGGACCGGTATGCCGTCTGGCCCGCCGTGTTGATGTCATCGGCGCTGTTCGGCCTGGCCCACACGGCTAACGGCCTGGCCACGGGCGACGTCAGCGGCGCCCTGTGGCAAGCCGTCGCCGCCACCTTGCAGGGCGTCGGCTATGCAGCCATCCGCCTGCGCACCCGCTCGGTATGGCCCATGGTACTCGTGCACGGCCTGTGGGACTACGCGCTGGTAACGGCCACCTTGCCGAACCCGGCCGAAGACGGCGCGTCGATCCTGCCATATGTCGCCCTGCTGGCCGTGCTGCCCTTGTGCCTGTATGGCGTCTACCTGCTGCGCCCCAGCCAGCGCGCCGCCATGTCGCAACTGCAACTATAATATTGCACCAAGATTTTCCATTCCGAAGGGCAATTGACAACGCCATCCGTCGCATGGCATCCTTATCCCATGCAATCACCATTTCCTCCCCTGCCATCGATTATTGCCGCCATTCCAACGATGGTGGCTTAGCAGGACAGTGATTGCCAAAGCCGCCCGGGAGGCGGCTTTGATTTGCAGCAACTGATCAAGACGTCTCGCAGGTTTTATTTCTTTTTAGCGAGCGACCATGTCCCCTACTTCCAGCACCAACGCTTCCCCCACCCTGCACCTCGTGTGCGGCAAGATTGCTTCGGGCAAATCCACCCTGACGGCCCGGCTGGCCAGCGCGCCGCAGACCGTGCTCATCAGCGAAGACAGCTTGCTGGCGCAGCTGTATCCGGGCCAGATCGCCAGTCTGGCCGACTACGTGGCCTGCGCGGCGCGGCTGCGCGCGGCCATCGCCCCTTTGGCCCTGCAGCTGCTGCAGGCGGGCGTGTCCGTCGTGCTCGATTTCCCCGCGAATACGCCGGCCAGCCGCGCCTGGATGCGCACACTGTTCCAGCAGGCGGGCACGCCGCACGTGCTGCATTACCTCGACGTGCCGGACGACGAATGCAAGGCGCGCTTGCGCCAGCGCAATGCCAGCGGATTGCACCCGTTCTCCACCAGCGATGCGCAATTTGATGACATCACGCGCCACTTCGTGCCGCCCGACGCGTCGGAAAGCTTTGATATTGTGCGGATAGAAGCTTAAAACGTTCCCGGCAGCAGGATTTTCTTGTCCACGTGCTGCAGGTCGCGCAAGCCGCAAAAGGCCATCGTCAAGTCGAGTTCGTTGCGGATGATGTCCAGGCATTTGGTGACGCCCGGGCCGCCCATGGCGCCCAGGCCGTATAAAAATGGGCGGCCGATGTACACGCCTTTTGCGCCCAGGGCCACGGCCTTGAGCACGTCCTGGCCCGAGCGGATGCCGCCATCCATGTGCACTTCGATCTGGCTGCCGACGGCGTCGACGATGGCGGGCAAGGCTTCGATCGACGATTGCGCGCCATCGAGCTGGCGCCCGCCATGGTTGGAAACGATCAGCGCATCGGCGCCGCTGTTGACGGCCAGGCGCGCGTCTTCCGGGTCCATGATGCCCTTGATGATCAGCTTGCCGCCCCAGCGCTGCTTGATCCATTCCACGTCCGCCCACGACAGGCTCAGGTCGAACTGCTGCTGCGTCCAGGCCGACAAAGACGACATGTCGGAAACGGACGTGGCGTGGCCGACGATGTTGCCGAATCCCCGCCGCTTCGTGCTCAGCATGCCCGCTACCCAGCGCGGCTTGGTGGCCATGTTGATGATGTTGGGAATCGTCAATTTCGGCGGCGCCGACAGGCCGTTGCGCAAATCCTTGTGGCGCTGGCCCAGCACCTGCAAGTCCAGGGTCAGCACCAGCGCGCCGCATTTGGCCGCCTTGGCGCGGTCAATCAGGCGGTTGATGAATTCGCGATCCTTCATCACATACAGCTGGAACCAGAACGGTTTGGTCGTGTTCGCCGCCACGTCCTCGATCGAGCAAATGCTCATGGTCGACAGGGTGAACGGCACGCCGAAGCGCTCGGCCGCCTGGGCCGCGAGAATTTCGCCATCCGCATGCTGCATGCCCGTCAAACCCGTGGGCGCCAGTGCCACCGGCATCGATGCGTGCTGACCCACCATGGTCGAGGCCAGGCTGCGATTTTCCAGGTTGACGGCTACGCGCTGGCGGAATTTGATTTTGGCAAAATCGCTGTTGTTGGCGCGGTACGTCGATTCCGTCCAGGAACCGGAATCGGCGTAGTCGTAAAACATGCGCGGCACCCGTTTCTGGGCCAGCACGCGCAAGTCTTCGATGCAGGTGATGATACTCATGCGTTTCCTCGGTCGATGGCAAGTCGGACCATGATCGGGCATTTACCCGCAATTGTCTATCCGGCAGGCAATGCCACCGGACCTAGCGCCACACTTACCAGTTGCGCGCGCCGAGGATCTTCTCGCCCAGCTCAGTCAAACGCGCTTGCGGGTAGCGCAGCTTTTCCTTTTCCTCGGGGTCACCGGGAAACGCATAGCCTTGCGGCGCGCTACGCTCGCGCCAGCTTTGCACGCGCCAGTCGCGCAAGGCTAGCTTGTCTTCCTGGGCTGGCGTGAAGGAGATGTATTGCGCCAGGCGCACCTGGTCGGTCGAGGTGTTCGGACGGATGCCGTGCGCCAGCAAGCTGTTAAAGATCAACAATTCGCCTTTCTTCATGGCGATGAATTCCATCGGATACGGCACCGTCGCCAGGTCCGGCTGCCATGGGTTGCGGTCCTTGGGCGCTTGTGCGCGCCATGCCAGCAAGTTGTTGAACAGTTCTGGATAGCACTGAAAACCGCCGCTCTCGGGCGAGGTATCGGACAGGGCCAGCACGCCCTGCACGTTGACGGGCAGCGGGTCGAGCGTGGTATCGGCATCCCAGTGGATGAAACCGCCAAACTTGCGCTTGCCATTGTTCGGTGTGTTCAGGTTGGCGCGGTCGATGGTCACCCACAGGTCCTCACGGTCCCAGATATCGACAAAAGCGTCGACCACGCGCCGCGTCTGGCGGTTATCCCACAGGGTCTGGTTGTGATACGCCTCGACCATGCCGGAACCGTTGAGCTCTTTCATCGCGTGGTCGCGCAGTTGGTCCCGGTTCCAGGTGGCGGGGTCGTTCTGGTCGAGTCCCTGGAATTGCCACAGGAAATCTGTCGTGCGGCGCACCTGCTCGGGCGACACCGCATCCTTGACGATCACGTAGCCATAGGTTTGCCAGTGCAAGAAGTCGCTGGCGGACAGCACGCGCAGGGGCAGCTGTTTCTGGATGTCGCGTAATTGGGTCTGCTCCGTGTAGGCCACGGACGGGTTGCCGGGACGGTCTTCGCCGTATTGATATCGATCTTCTTGCATCGCTGTCTCCTGTGTTGGTGTGAGACAGATTGTGCGCCGGCAGGGCCAGCTGAAATGCGCGCCGAGCGGCCAATACTGATACTATCCTGACTACTCACTCCCACAAAACGTCACAATGACGCCTCTATTCGAACAAGTCACGATACCCGCCGGCCACTCCTGGGGCTTGCTGTGGCGCGAACTCGACACCATTCCCTTCATCTGGCACTACCACCCGCAGTTCGAGCTGACCCTGACGGTGAATGCCCGGGGGCAACGCTACATCGGCGACCACCTGGGCGATTTCGAACCCGGCGACCTGGTGCTGCTGGGACCAAATTTGCCGCACACGTGGTCAGCCAGCGAGCGCATCGACAGCGCGCAGCCCATGCTGGCCGTCGTCGTCTGGTTTTCGCTGGAGTGGCTGGAGCAGCTGGCGGCCTGTTTTCCCGAATTGCACAGCTTGCGGCAACTGGCGGTCCGCGCCGGGCCCGCCCTGCACTTTTCGCCGGCAACGAGCGCGCGCAGCGCGGCCAAACTGCTGCAATTGCATGCCCTGCCCGTGCCGCAGCGCCTGCCGCTGCTGCTCGGCGTGCTGCTGGAACTGGCGGGCGATGGGGGCGCGCGGCCGCTGGCCTCAACAGCGCAGGCGCCGATGCCCGATGGCCAGCAAAAGCGCATGGCAGGCGTGTTTGATTTCATGCACGCGCATTTTCGGGAAGATATCGCACTGGAAACCCTGGCGCAGCGGGCGGCCCTGTCGCTGGGCGCCTTTCACCGCTGTTTCAAACGCCACGCGCATTGCACGCCGGGCGAGTACCTGGCGCGGCTGCGCATCGGCCGCGCCTGCCAACAATTGATCGAGAGCGAATTGCGCATCGCCGTCATAGCGCAAGAGGCGGGTTACCGCAACCTGGCCCATTTCAACCGCCAGTTCCGCGCCGCCAAGCAAGTCACGCCGCGCACGTTTCGCCTGCAGTACCGGTTCGCGGGCAAGCGCATTGGATAAAGCAGAATCGCAAGAGTGCGCCCATGCTGGGCGCACCAACGAAAAAGGGGATCAGATTTTACAATCTGATCCCCGATATTCTGGTGCGGCTGGCAGGAATTGAACCCACGACCCCTTGGTTCGTAGCCAAGTACTCTATCCAGCTGAGCTACAGCCGCCTAAGACAAGATTATAGCAGGGCTTTGCAGAATGGCAAAGGGCGTGGCGGCACTATTTCACAATTGACGGCCGCCCCTGCTTTCCACCGGCCGCCACACCCTAAAACTTGCATTTATCATCACATTTATTTTCTGACTGCGGCGCAAAACCGACACGTTTATTGCTTCTTGGCCATTATCAATGCATCTATGAAAAATAAATTGCTATTCATGGAAAACTTTGAGAATGTTTACTGGCGGTAATTTTAAAAAAAATACTAAGGGGATGTCATGAAAAAGAATTTGCACAAATTATTGCCACTGGCTGCCGCCTGCGCAGCCAGTTTCATGCTTGCCGCCTGTGGTGGCGGCAGCAGCAGCAGCAGCAGCAGCAGCCCCGCCGACCCGGCGCCACCCGTTCCTCCCGTCGTGCCCGTTGTGCCCGTCGTGCCGGCGCCAGCAACGACGCTCAGCGGCACCGCCGCCGTCGGCGCGCCCGTCTCGGGCAGCGTGATTGCCATCGATAGCAAGGGCAAAGTGTCCGTGGCGGTCAGCACCGGCGCCGGCGGGGCATTCACGGTCGACGTGGCCGGCATGACGGCGCCATTTTTCCTCAGCATCACCGGCACGGCCGGCGGCAAGCAAGTGACCATGAATTCCATCGCCACCGCAGCGGGACAAACCGTCAATATCACGCCGCTGACCGACCTGATCGTCTCTACGGCGTCGGGCCAGCCCGGCGGCGCGGCCCTTGCCACCGTCTGCGCGCCCGTTGCCAATGCAGTCCCGGCCGCCTGCACGGCGGCGCT
Source organism: Janthinobacterium breve (assembly GCF_051380895.1). Taxonomy (NCBI): domain Bacteria; kingdom Pseudomonadati; phylum Pseudomonadota; class Betaproteobacteria; order Burkholderiales; family Oxalobacteraceae; genus Janthinobacterium; species Janthinobacterium breve. Next base: position 281,704 of record NZ_JBNYXY010000012.1, read on the forward strand.
GGCCAATGCGGCGACCCAGCAACGGCTCGATGCGGCCGTTGCCGCCGTCGTCGCCATGATCAAACCCATCAATACCAGCAATACCAATCCGCTGACAGGCGCTTTTATTGCCAACGGCACGGGCATGGACGCGGTGCTGGACCAGATCCTCGTCGCGCCTGCGGAAGCGCAAGGCGCCATGGCGACGGTCACGCTGATTGCCACCAACAGTACCCTGGGAAGCGTGACCTTGCCTGCCGCCGCCGGCGGCGCTGCGACGATACCCGCAGCGACGCCGCCATCGGATGCCGACCTGACCAAGGCGAACGCCGCAGCCAGTGTCTTGCCGGAAATCCGGGCCTGCATGGCCTCGCTCAGCGCGCTGTATCCGAAGACCGGTTTCGTCATACCGTCGACGGCGGCAGTGTCGCCGTTTATCGACAGCACGTTCAGCATGGGGGCAGCGGTGGGCAAGGCGGAAATCCTGTCCGCCCTGACCAGTCAGGACCAGGCCGCCCATGCCGGCCTGACGATCGAAGCACTGGGTCTGGCCAGTGTCAGCATGCAGCCCTTGAGCACGGATGAAATTGCCACGCTGACTTCCTCGAGCAGCACCTCGACGACGCGCGTCGCGGACTTCATCGCCAATCGCCTTGGCGCCGGGGCGACGGCCATCACCTTCACCGCAGGCAAGCCAAGCAGCGCATGGGTGCAGTTGCGCATAGGAGGCGACGCGGGCATGCTCAACTGGAAACTGGTCAAGACCAGCGACACCAGTGCCTGTGCCGGCGGCTGGAAACTGGCCGGCAGCGGCCATCTGGACATGCACATGAATGCACGCATCCAGCGCAGCCTCGATGGCGCGGGCACGGCCAGCTTTGCGCGCGAATGGGCTGCGCACGTCGAGCTTGACACCGTGCTGCAGGAAAATCCGGCCATCAACAAGATCGATGTACGGGGACCGGGCCTGACGACGTTCGGCGACTTCCAGACGCCCGGCACGACCGGCAGCAAATTGCAGCTGATCTTGCCAGCCACGGGCTACACCCAGATGCGGATTGCCGACAGCAATGGCGCCGCCAGCGCTTTCTACACTAACGCCGAAGCGATCCAAAGCTGCCAGGACCTGGCCAGCCTGCCCGCCAACACGCCGGGCCTGGGCGCCGGCACGGCGTGCATCGACGAGACGAAAGTGGCGCCTGGCAAGGTGTATGTGTGGACCCTGAAAACGCCGAACGGCCCCGTCAGCGCCTTCCCGTTCCAGATCAATGCCGTGCCGCTGTCGAAAGCCTTTGCCAGGGCCAACCAGGCCAGCCTGTTCGCCACGATCACCGGCATCACGCCGGCGAAACTGTCGTCCATCCCGGCCGCGACCCTGCTGGACGGCACGGTGACCTTTCATTACACGCAGTCTGCCACCTACGGTTCGAAAATGGATAACTGCGGCCTGTATTTGTTCAATGGCACCACGCCGGTGCTGAACGCGGAGCAAAATGCCGTTGGGCAAGAAACCTCGTGCACCTTCACGACCTCGGGCTTGAATACCCTGGCGTCGAATGTGACAGACCCGGCGCAGTCGGGCGTCTCGCTGTTCAAGTTCACCGGCCCGGTGACGAGTGGCGGACTGTGGGTGACCACCATCGTCCTGGGCAACCAGGCGTCCTCGGGCCAGCCTTATCCGAATTGATGCCCCGTTAGCGCATTGAAGCGCGCCGCGCTGCTGGCGGCGTGTTTCAAGCGACCGTTTGGATGCACGAAAAAAAACCCGGAAAGTTACCTTTCCGGGTTTTTTCTTTACTGCTTATACTGGTGCGGCTGGCAGGAATTGAACCCACGACCCCTTGGTTCGTAGCCAAGTACTCTATCCAGCTGAGCTACAGCCGCAAACTCTGACACACTTCGCCGGACGGCGCGAAGCTTGAAACTTTTATCAAAACGCAGCGAACTCCGTTATGGCAATACTGGTGCGGCTGGCAGGAATTGAACCCACGACCCCTTGGTTCGTAGCCAAGTACTCTATCCAGCTGAGCTACAGCCGCAAAACTTCTACAACAATCCATCAACAACATGGAGGTCAAACTTCTTACAACAAAACCAGGCAAAACCTGATTTTCAGTATTCTGGTGCGGCTGGCAGGAATTGAACCCACGACCCCTTGGTTCGTAGCCAAGTACTCTATCCAGCTGAGCTACAGCCGCGCAGGCAAACATTATAGCGTATTCATTTCGCTTTGAAAAGTTCGATTTTTCAATCGCTTAGCTGATTTTGCAGAATACCGCCCCGCACCATCAAGCCTCTTTTCACTGCCGAAAAGCCTACGCCTTTCATCGATGGACACACGTGCTTGCACAGTGGCATCCAGCGCATCGAGAAGTTGCTGTCTCGAAAGAAGCGGGATTATAGGGACTGCCTTCCCGCCTGTCCAGTCCTATCTGCAGGCGGCACGCAAGCGTGCGGTGGCGGTGCGCCGCTTGGGGCTACAATACCGGCCAGACAGGGGTGCTTGTGCCTCCTCTCATGCATGACGGCAGGCAGCTCCATCATGCCCCACTCACTGAGCTTAGCGATGGCGGCCCGGCGGGGCAGCAGCCTGTGCGGCAAACTCACCGTTGCAGGATTTCCGATGGCTAAGCATGACCGCAAGCAAGATCTGCTACCCCCATCAGCGCCGCTGAGCCTGTCAGGCGAGCGCCTGGCCAACTTGCTGGAGAGCATTACCGACGGCTTCTGCCTGCTCGACCATGACTGGACCATCCGCTACATCAATACGCGCGGCGCCGACATGCTCGCGCCGCAGCGTCCGCCCGGCAGCCAGCTGACAGGCAACAGCCTGTGGCAAGCCTGCCCCGAGTTGCAGGGCACGGAACTGGAAGTACAGTACCGGCGCGCCATGGCGCAGCAGCACAGCTGCAGTTTCGAGCTGCTGTATCGGCCACTGGGGCGCTGGCTGGAAGTGCGCATCTTCCCGTCCAGCGAAGGCTTGACCACGTATATCCAGGACATCAGCCAGCGCAAGGCGGCCGAGGAAGGCTTGCGCCACAGCGAGGAAGACTTGCGCGCGCTGGCCAATTCCATCCCGCAACTGGCCTGGATCGCCAGTTTCGACGGCACCATAGCCTGGTACAACCAGCGCTGGCACGACTACACGGGCACCAGTGCGGAACAGATGGCGGGCGAGGGCTGGAGCATCGCCTATGACGCGCGGTACCTGCCCCCCATGCTGCAAGGCTGGAAGGCTGCCTTGCGCGATGGCACACCCTTCGAAATGGAATTTCCCATCCGTGGCGCCGACGGCCAGTACCGCTGGTTCCTGACGCGCGCCAACCCCGTGCGCGACCGGGGCGGCCAGCTGCTGCGCTGGTTTGGCACGAGCACCGACGTCGACCAGGTCAAGCGCGCACAGGAAGCCTTGCGCGACGAGACGCGCGTGCTGGAATTGCTCAATAACACGGGCGCGGCCCTGGCCGGCACGCTCGACTTGCCTGCCCTGCTGCAGGAAACCGTCGATGCGGCCACGCGCATCAGCGGCGCGCGCTTCGGCGCCTTTTATTATGACGATGCGGCGGATATCCTCGACAGCCCGGGCGCCCCGCCCGCGGCGCGCACCGTGAACGGCATCAGCCTGCACCAGGCCGATGCCATTGCCGTGGAACTGCGCCAGGGACCGGTCATGCGCCAGAACGACTTGCAGACCGCGCCCGACGCCAGAGCCGACGGCGCGCCGACGCTGCGCAGCTGCCTGAGCCTGCCCGTCAGCTCGCGCTCGGGCCTGTTGCTGGGGCGCTTGCTGCTCGGTCATCCGCAGACGGGCATGTTCAGCGCGCGCAGCGAACGCATCGTCTCGGCCATCACGGCCCAGGCCGCCGTCGCGCTCGACAACACACGCCTGTACGCAGCCGCCATGCGCGCCGCCGACGAGCGCAAGGTGCTGCTCGACAGCGAACGCGAGGCGCGCGCCGAGGCCGAGCGCACGAATCAGCTGAAAGATGATTTTCTCGCCACCCTGTCGCATGAACTGCGCACGCCGCTGTCGGCCATCCTGGGCTGGGCCCAGGTACTGCGGCGCGGTACGCGGGACCAGGCCGACCTGCACCGTGGCCTGCAAAGCATCGAACGCAATGCGCGCGCGCAGGCCCAACTGATCGAAGACTTGCTCGACATGAGCCGCATCACCTCCGACAAGGTGCTGCTCGACCTGCAAACCCTCGCGCCCGCCAGCGTCATTGCCTCGGCCATCGAAACCCTGCGCCCGGCGGCCGACGCCAAGCACATCGCCATTCACAGCAACATCGCCAGCGATGCGGGCAGCATCGCCGCCGACCCCGGCCGTATCCAGCAAGTGATCTGGAACCTGCTGTCGAATGCCCTGAAGTTCACGCCACAAGGGGGACGGGTCGATATCGGCGTGCGCCGCGAGGCGTCGCGTCTGGCCATCACGGTGGCCGACAACGGCGTGGGCATCAAGAAAGACTTCCTGCCCCACGTATTCGACCGCTTCCGTCAGGCCGACGCCTCCACCACGCGCCGGCATGGTGGCCTGGGGCTGGGGCTGGCGATCGTCAAGCACCTGGTGGAGCAGCATGGCGGCACGGTCACGGCCAGCAGCGCCGGCGACATGCAGGGCGCCAGTTTTACCGTGCGCCTGCCCCTGGACACGCCGGCCGCCGCCGCGCACCAGGCCGGCAGCGCCCCGTCCGCCAGTCCTGACTTGCGCGGCGTCAGGGTGCTGCTGGTCGATGACGAGGCCGATGCGCGCGAACTGACGGAACGCATCCTGCGCGACCACCACGCCGAAGTGCATGGCGCCGCCAGCGTGGCGCAAGCGCTGCAACTGCTGGAACAGGTGCAGCCCCATGTGCTGGTCAGCGACATCGGCATGCCCGATGCCGACGGTTTCGACTTGCTGGCGCACATCCGCGCGCACGCTTCCCCGGATGCCGCCCGCCTGCCCGCGTTGGCGCTGACGGCGTTTGCGCAACCGCAAGATCGCCAGCGGGCGCTGGCCAGCGGCTTCCAGGCCTGGGTCTCGAAACCGCTGGACCCGGCCGAACTGGTGGCGGCCGTGGCGCAACTGGCCGCGACGCGCGTCACCGTCCCTCCCTTAAAAAGATGATGCAAAGAAATACATAGTGCAGAATAAAATGACTATTTTTGTGGGTTGGCCTTCCTACTTTCAGACGCGGCACTGTCCTACAAGCAACTAAGCTGAAGTTTGCTACACTGGAATGCAGAAGCACACCTGCACGGCAGGCAGGAGACAGGCGGCCTTGGCTGCCATCAGTGACAGAAGCGAGTTCAAGCGCTGTTGTGCGCCCTATCTTGTTGCAAGGCGCTACTATCTTTCCCACCGCCGTCAGCCGATCATCAGCGGTAGAAGCCAGCGTTGCATAGACCGTATTAACCGAGACCCTACATGCCCAGCCAAGATGAGATTTTGAAAGCCAAAATTTTGGTCGTCGACGATTCGCCCGACAATGTCGACCTGATGCTGGAAATCCTGCGCGATGCCGGCTATACCAATGTCACGGCCACCATGCGTCCGGCCCAGGTCTGCCCCCTGCACCGGGAACATTGCTACGACCTGATCTTGCTGGATCTGCAAATGCCGGAGCTGAATGGCTTCCAGGTCATGAAAGGCTTGAAGGAAATCGAGCATGGCGGCTACCTGCCCGTGCTGGCCCTGACGGCACAACCGAGTTTCAAGATCGCCGCCCTGGAAGCGGGGGCGCGCGACTTCATCAGCAAGCCCTTCGACCTGATGGAAGTGCACAAGCGCATCCACAACATGCTGGAAGTGCGCCTGCTGTACAAGGAACTGGCGCAGTACAGCAAGCAGCAGCAGGAACTGGCGCTGCACGACCCGCTGACGGGCTTGCCGAACCGGCGCCTGCTGGAAGACCGCATCGAACACACCCTGCTGCAATCGGCCCGCAGCCGCGGCAAGTCCGCCATCCTGTACCTGGACCTGGACGGCTTCAAGGCCATCAACGACAGTTACGGCCACGGCTATGGCGATGACATCCTGAAAATGGTGGCGGCCCGCCTGGTGGGCGCGTCGCGCAAGGAAGATACGGTGGCGCGCATCGGCGGCGACGAATTCGTCATCGTGCTGGGCAATCTGGCCGGCAAGGGCGACGCGCGCGAACCGGCCGCCAAGCTGATCGAAGTCATTTCCGAACCGTATTTCATCAACGACCTGACCTTGCGCCTGTCGACCAGCATCGGCATCGCCATCTACCCGGACGACGCCAGCACCGTCGAGTCACTGCTGGGCGCGGCCGACACGGCCCTGTATGAAGCCAAGCGCTCCGGCAAGAACCGCTTTTGCTGCTCGCCCCACGACGTGATCGTGTCTCAGGTGAACATGCAGAAAAACAGCATTCCCTCGATCGCCTGAATGTTGACTGCGCGCGGCGCGTAAAAAAACCGGCAAGCCATCACGGCCAGCCGGTTTTTTATTGTCGCGACATTTTATTTCTTTCCAGCCGTCACTTCATGCTTGCCCGCATGCTGGTGGTCCGTTTGCGCATTCACGGTGTCCGGCGCCACTTCGATGCGCGTGATGCCGGCATCGACGGAAATCGGGTCGCTGGCGGGGAAAGTCATTTCCACGGCGTCGTCGAGCAACTCTTCCTTGGCCCGCTCTTCTCCGCTCATGCCCTCTTCATCAGCCAGGATGGCCAGCGCACTGGCCCATTTGACGAAATTGAGGTTGGACAGTTCGCGCACGGTGTTCACGCCAAACGCCTGCTGCAAGGCCTTGGCATCCTTGGCGCTGACGCCGCGCAGGGCGCTGATGGGGGCATTGACGATGTCGCGGAAGCTTTTGTCGAGGTATTCCTGGTCGACGATGGTATCGATATTCATGGCACGTCCTTTCGTTTCAATAAGCGGGCCGGTGCTGCGCCCTGCACCGCATGGCGGCTATGCTGCATGGGGAAAATGCATGACCCCACTATGGCAGCGAGCGGCGCCCCGGTATGTGCGCAGCCGTACGTAACAACGGGAACAATTCCACCTAGCGCAAACGACAATCTTGTCTATAATATAAAAATGATGGGAGGAGATTAAAATTGCCGAAAAGACAGAAATTTTCCATCCATGCGCCCTGCGATGAAATCCTCATGTATGATCCACCACTTGAATTTGGTCCACCTTTCACCAATCACGGGGCGCTATGTCCGCACAAACAGATCCGAACAAGGAAGCGGCCCAGGCCGATGCGGAACGCGCCGCCGATCTCAGCGAGTTGCTGGGTCATGTCAACACCAGCTGGGACAATGAACGGCGCGCCCTGTCGCGCCAGCTGCACGACAGCCTGGGCTCATCGCTGACGGCGCTGACCATGCACCTGTCGCTGCTGACGCAAAAAATGCCACAGGAAGCAGCCTTGCTCGACCGTGCGGCGACCATGAAGCAATTGCTGCTGAATGTGATTGAAACCAACCGGCAAATGCAGATGAAGTTGTGGAACGACAAGCTGGAATTTCTCGGCGTGAATGTGGCGCTGGGCGAGCTGGCCGCGCAATTTGCCGAGCAGCACAAAATTACCGTGCGCTGCAGCCTGCCCGACGATGAACTGATTTGCCCGCGCAACGTGGGCGTGGCCCTGCTGCGCACCCTGGAAGAAGCACTCAGCAACATCGCCACGCACGCCAACGCCACAGAAGTGGATATCATCATCGACGACAACGATGAGGCGCTGATGATGACCGTCAAGGATAACGGCAGCGGCCTGCCGGCCAGCGAACCCGTCGAAATGAGCAAGCACGGCCTGCGCTCCGTGCGCGAGCGCGTGCATTACCTGGGCGGCAATCTGAGCCTGACAGCCAACCCGTCAGGCGGCACGGCCCTGGCCGTCGTCCTGCCGCGCATTACGCCAAAAGAATAATCCCCGGCGGCCGGCGCGCATCAGCGTGGCGGCATCAGCCCCCATTCAGGCAGCACCAGTTGCGCTCCAAGCACGTCGCAGCGTGCACCCTGCCCGGCCAGGCTGGTGCGATTGCCCTCCAGCGTATGCAAAAAATGTCCGACACGCAGCACATCCGTCAATTGCGCCGCCAGGGCGGCATCGGCGGGATGGCCCGCCTGCGTCCATCCCAGCGCCAGCAGGCTTTGCCAGATGTCGGACAATGCCATGCGCCAGCCGGGCGAGGCGAGGAAGACGCCAACAGGCTGACCCAGCGACGCGCTCGCCCGCGCCAGCAAGTCCTCGCGCGCCAGCTCGCCGGGCCACCCCTCAAGCTCGGCGCGCCACGGGGGAAAGGCGACCAACGGCGCCGGCAACGCGTCCAGGCTGCCGATGAAGCTGCTCTTGCCATAGCCATGCGTGCGAAAACGCACTACCTGCCGCAGGCTTTCCTCGGCATCCACCCTGCCCGTGCAGGCCAGCAACTGGTAAAAATCGAGCTGCTCCGGGTCCAGGTCCAGGCTTTTCAGGCTGATGTAGCGATAATCGAACTGGCCCGGCCTGACGGCGCCGTGCGGCTGCGTGGAAGTATCGTGCATGGTTGTCCTCGGCATGATGATGGTGAAGGTCTGCATCTTTCCCGAGTATAAAGTGTTTGCAGTGTGCAGCCCAGCATCGGCTACACTGGGCAGGCGCGCCATCGGCGTGCACCAGGGACAGCGAACAAATCGCAACGACAGGAGACGGCATGCAACGACTCGCAACTACCTTGCTGGCAGCACTGATCGGCATGGGCGCCGCCCAGGCCGCCGAAAAAACCGTGCCGCCGCCGGAAACCGTGGACAAGCTGGCCTGGCTGGCCGGCTGCTGGAATGTCGACGGCGCCGAACCCGGTTCCGGAGAGCAATGGAGCACGGCCGCCGGCGGCACCCTCCTCGGCACCAGCCGCACCGTCAAGGGCGGCAAGACGACGGCCTTTGAATTCGTGCAGATCCGCCTCACCGAGCCGGGCCAACTGGCCTACATCGTGCAGCCGTCGGGCCAGCCACCCGTGATCTTCAATCTGCTGCGCCAGGACAAGCCGAATGAATTCATCTTCGCCAACCTGGACAATGACTTTCCTAGCCGCATCATCTACCGCCACGACAGCGAACGCATCTTGCATGCCAGCATCAGCGGCACCTTGAAGGGCAAGCTCACCACCATAGCCTTTCCCATGACGCGGGGCCGCTGCGAGGCGGTGCCCCTCGCGCGCGGCAAATAAAAAAGGGGCCTTGCGGCTTAATGCCGTTCAGTTAAGGTCTCGTTTCAAGACCCGGACAGTGTAACGCTGAGGCAAGGCTTTGACGGCCCGGTCGAATTTTCGACCGGGCCGTTCTTCATTCAGGAGGTCGGTTAGTCGCTGACGCAAGCGTTGCATCAAGGCTGGCAACTTGCCGTAGGAACGCACGATGGC
>NZ_JBNYXY010000013.1:0-237882 GCF_051380895.1 Janthinobacterium breve
TCACCGTTTCTTCCCTGACAAAAGAGCTTTACAACCCGAAGGCCTTCTTCACTCACGCGGCATTGCTGGATCAGGCTTTCGCCCATTGTCCAAAATTCCCCACTGCTGCCTCCCGTAGGAGTCTGGACCGTGTCTCAGTTCCAGTGTGGCTGGTCGTCCTCTCAGACCAGCTACTGATCGATGCCTTGGTAGGCTTTTACCCTACCAACTAGCTAATCAGATATCGGCCGCTCCACGAGCATGAGGTCTTGCGATCCCCCACTTTCATCCTTAGATCGTATGCGGTATTAGCGTAACTTTCGCTACGTTATCCCCCACTCTAGGGTACGTTCCGATATATTACTCACCCGTTCGCCACTCGCCACCAGAGCAAGCTCCGTGCTGCCGTTCGACTTGCATGTGTAAGGCATGCCGCCAGCGTTCAATCTGAGCCAGGATCAAACTCTTCAGTTTAATCTCTGTTACTTTGCCCTTTTACAGGCACCATCATTGCTGACGGGTCGCTCACTCAAAAAACTGACAGGCTACTTCCGAAGAAGTATCCTATTTCATTATTTCTTGTGAACATTTGATATTTTAAGTTAGACGCCAATCCGAAGATTGACGCTGCACTTACATCAAATGCTCACACTTATCGACTGTTAATTGTTAAAGAACGGTATTCGGTGCTACTTTCGCGCTATCGACAAAGCGTTGTGTTTGTCAGCTGCGAAGAAGGAAGAGTATGAAGCATTTTCAGCATTTCGTCAACCTTCTTTTTACCTCACTTTACTCGGCATTTGCATGCGTCGTTCAGCGAGGGGGCGAATTATAGCCAAGGTGCGGCGGCTCCGCAAGAGCCATTTGCGGCCACTATGGCAAGACGAATGATTTCACCAAAGTCAGCTCGCCGGCAGCCCGCATCGGCACCTGGAAGCTCTGCAACTTTTCACGCGGCGTGCCTTCGTTGGTGATGATCGATAGGCGGGCGACGGTCAGCATGGCGGTGTTCTCGCCGCTGCCGTAGTAATTGACATAGGCGTGATAGTTGCCCTTCAGGGGCGCGGCGCTGGAAAAGATTTCCGGGCCATAGCCGGTAGTCACGTCCACGTCCAGCGCGCCGCCATCTTTCAAGACGCGATTGCCATACCAGGCGTGGCCACCGTCCGGCGTGACCACATGCAGATCGAGGTCGGTGCCGGCGCTGTCCCAGGACAGCACGATACGCAAACGCGCCTGCGTCTTGCCCTGGTAGCTGTCGACAAACTGGGTGCGCGCGCGGCTCCGGCCATCCGGCGAACGCACTTCCACGCTGTTCGAGCCGCTGCCGAATCCATAGGGACGGCCGTAGCTGCCGTCTTCGGCCACTTCCATCGGCATCGCCACGCCGTTGACTACCAGGGTGGCGGGCTTGCCCTTGACGGCGCCCGCGATACGTCCCCGTATCTGCGCCGTTTCGGCCTGGCCCGGCTGCAGGTTGACCGACGCGGCGGGGTAATTGACCGCTTGCGTATAGTCCTCGCGCGCGCCGGCCGAATTGCGCCAGCCGCCCTTCGGTGCATCGATGGTGACCTGGGCCTGCGCCCAGAGTGGCAATAGCATCAGGGGAATCGAGCAACGGATATAAAAACTCACAGGGCCTCCAGATTAAGGTCGACGAGCCGGCGCGCCAGCCGCTCGACATATTCTTCGTCCTGGCCGCGCGGATGGCGGCGCAGGCCAAGGTGTAAATATTCATGGGCCAAGGTGATGCGGTCTTCGCGCGTGGCCAGCGGACGCATGAAGATGCGGTTGCGCGACTGTTCCGAATACGGCGCGCCGCTGGACAGGGCACAGACCAGCGGTGCTTGCGGCGGCGCCTCGTAACCGGCCTCGCGCAGCAGCACGCGCTGCCAGCGCGGCACGGACTGCGCCAGCCAATCTTCGTTCTGCGCCAGGCGACGGCAACGCGCACCGGTGTTGCCAAAGGTGCTCAGCGCGCCGCCCGGATAGGCCGCCGCCAGCAATTCATCATAGTACTTGCCCTGTCTGGCCTGCCGCACCACCTCGCTCCACGCCATCGTACCCTCAGACGGCAAGTTGCTGTGATAGCGCACGGTGACGCCATCGATAATCAGCTGATCGGTCCAGCGCGCAATCGCCAGCGCCGCCGGCGTGGCGGGGCTGGGACTGACGCGCTGGGTCGCGCTGCTGTCGGCGATCTGCTGGCAGCCCGCCACGCTCACTGCGTTCTGCTGCAAATACGTGCGCGCAGCAATCGCCAGCGCCTTGGCCGCTTCCGGCTCGCCAGCATTCGCTTCACGGTCGAGTACCCGCGCCACATATTCATTGACGCCGAAGCGGCCGCGCAACTGCGGGCGGCCGCCCTTCTCTTGTACCAGCATCAACTCGCCGGTGCTGCGCAAGGCGAGGTTCTGGCCATTCTCGAACTGCACATGGTAGCGGCCATTGAGCGGGCCGGGTGCCGCCACGCCACGCTCGCCGCGCACGGTGCGAATCGGATAGCGCTTGAAGTAATCGACCACCACGCAGCCGCCGTCGTCGGCCGCGCCGACTTTCGGCAAACTGGCGGCCAGCCTGGGGGCCCACTGTTCAAAGACATTGCTGCTGCCACCCGCGCCGCCAAACCAGATCGGCGTGCCGTCGGCCAGCCAGCCGGCTGCGCCACCGATACGCTCGTCTGCCCGGCGCTGCTCGTGCCAGGAATACGTTTTTACGCGCAACTGGCTGCCGAACCAGCGCGCCGTACCGGCGCCGCGTCCATCCAGCACCACGCGCAGCAGGGCCGCTTCGGCGTCCACGCGGCTGGCGGCCGGGATGCTGTCCAGCGCGCGCAGCAAGCTGTCCAGGCGCACCATGCGCGCCGGCGCCAACTGGGCGGGATCCGCCAGCCAGGCGAAGTCGCCTGCAGGCGCGCTACCCAGGCGGCCGGTCCAGTACTGGCGCCATGAAGCCGGCGCGATCATCAAGCGCTTGGGCGAGAAGAAGAGGCCGCAGGACTGCGCCAGTGCCGCGTCGTGGCCAATGCTCTGGCCCGCATCGCAGCAATACACTTCTTCCGGATCGCGGCCGCCGCAGCGGTAATCCGGCATCGCTACCTTGTTATCGGTCGCATACACATACACGAACAGCTTCCACAGGCTGGCCAGCGGCACTTGCCGCGTGCCGTCGAAAGGCGGCGGCGCCGCCCCGCCCTTGCGTAGCTGGCGCACTTCCGTCTTGCCATCGCGCCGCCAGGCCACATCCAGCGATGCAGACCAAGCGGGCGCGGCCAGCAGCAGGGTCGCCATCAATGCAGGAAGTGCCACGCGCATCACTCGACCTTCAGCGCGCGTGTGGTCTTGCCGCCGCCCTCGAAGGCTTTCTGCTCCGGCTGGTACATACGGTAGAAGCGCGCCGGCGGCAGCACATAACTGCCCTTTTGCGCAAAGCGCAGCAAATGGCGCACGGTCACGTCGCCGGCCAAAGGCTCGACCGGCACCGCATAACCATCGCGGCGCTCCGTGTGGCGCGCGCGTTCCAGCGCGGCCGGCTTATCGCCCGCCATGACCATGCCCCAGGTGGTCGATTCGACCATGGCGCCCGGTGGCAGCGCCACTTCCAGCAGACCAAAACGATGCTTCGCGCCCGGCGCCGCTTTCAAGGTGATTTCATCGAGATACAGCGCGTCCGTGCTGAACGCCTCGCCCGGCTTGACCAGCTCCGTCGTGTAGCCGCCCTTGCCTTGCTTCATGCGCAGGATGCGCCGTTCGACGGCAACCGGCAAGCTCTGCGTTTCGGCGGCATGGCTGTCATACTGCAGCACGGCCACCGTGCCGGCCGGTACCGGAGTCGATGCGGCGAGACGCAATTTGTCCGGCACGCTCCTGGCATCGGTCCAGCGCCAGAGCGGCTGGCCGCTGCGGCTGTCGCGTTTTTGCCAGGCGCCGTCCAGCGCGACGGCGGGTCCCTTGCCGAACGATGCGCCGCCCAGCTTCTTTTGCACCCACAGCAAGGTCATCGCGCGGTCCAGGGTCGGCATCTCGGCGCGCACGCCGGCCAGTACCGCATCGGCCTGCGATGGCGGCACTTCGCCAGCCAGCATCAGCAAGGCCTGCGCCACTGGCGCCTTGGACTCGCGCAAGACTTGCCAGGCGCTGGCCACTTGCAGCTGAAGCGAATGCGACAAGGCGATGCCATTCTGGCTGGCGACCAGCGCCACCAGGCCCAAAGCCATCGATTGCGCTTCGCGATCAAGGGCGCCGCCCAGCAGCAGGCTGCCGCTGTCGCCCGCCTGGCGCGGCTTGCCGCCCAGGATCGCAACAGCGCTGTCGTCCACCAGGCCGGCGGCCAGCGTCTGCGTGGGCAAGCCCATCTCACGCGCCATCCACAACACCAGCGCGCGGTCGCCCATCGCATCTTTCAAGCCATGTTCGCTATAGACGGCCAGCAGCTTGTTCCAGTGCTCGGGCGGCAGCTCGATGTGCAGCGCCCGCGCCGCATACCAGTCGGCGTAATAGGCGTACGCTGTCATCAACGCATTGCCGTCCGTGGCATTGCCCCACCAGCCGAAGACGGCGTTTGGCCCCGCCATGGACACCAGGCGCAGGCGCTGCGCCGTGAGCAGCGTTTGCAGGCGTTCGCTTGCCGCGCCGGCGTCCGGCCCCAGGCTTTGCGTGGCCAGCGCGAGCGGGATTAAACGGCTCGCCGTCTGCTCCACGCAGCCGTAGGGATAGTCGATCAGGTCGTCGGCAATGCGCGCGAAGTGACTTGCGGCGCCCTGCGCGAACGAGACGCGGATATTGCGGGCGTCCGCCGGCAACTTGAGCGCGAGCTCACTGCCAGCACCATCAAGCGGCAGCACCAGCGAGCGCGGACTGCTCCAGGCGGCGGGCAAGGTTTGCATGGCCGTGTCGAGCGCGTCGACCAGTTTGCCGTTCTGTTTCAGCTCCAGGCGCAGCGGCCCGCTACCTGCCGCCAGCGGGAATTCAACGTAATTGACGCCCGGTTTGGCGGACAGCCTTTCCGTCTTCGGCTGCGCCCCGTCGGAGAGGACAACGTCGAGCGCCTGCTCCTTGCCAGTCTGGTTGAACACGGCCACCGAGGCACGCGGCGCATCGCCGGCACGCATCCAGTCGGGCGCGGTCCACTTGGCATAGAAGTTCTTGTCCGACCGCAGATAGGCGGTGCGCTGGCCCACGCGACCTTGGCTATCCATCGCGCGGCCAGTGATCCTCCAGCGGGTCAGCGCGTCGGGCATGGTGAAACTCACGCGTGCGTTGCCATTCGCGTCGGTCTTCAGCGATGGCGCCCAGTAGGCGGTATCGATATTGTCGCGGCGCGGACGTTCCAGCACCTTGACGCCACGCTCGTTGTAGTTGTGGCGCGCAGGCGCACCGGCAGTGCGCCCCTGCGCCATGTCGTAGCTGATGAAAGACAGGCTGGCCGTGGTACGCACGTTGTTGCGGCGCGGATGATAGAAGAAGTCGCCGATGTCGGGCGCGATTTCCGGCTGCAGAACATAGATCATTTCATCGACCACGCCCAGCGCCACCAGGGTGCTCAATGGCTTGCCATCGAGGCTGGCCTTGACGTCCAGGGTCACCTTCTCGCCGGGCTGATAGACCTCCTTGTCGCTCTTGAACTGCAGCGCGATGCGTGGTTCGATCACTTGCAGGCCGGCGTTCTCGAACACGAAGTCGCCATTGCGCGTGTACGCCACCGAGAATGTCATGTTCGGACCATGCTCCTCCTTGACGGGAATGCGCACGCGCCACTGCCGCGGCGCCACGCGCTTCGCCTGGTACCAATCAGCGGCGCCGGCCATCAAGCCATGGTGTTCCACCTTGTCGCGCTCGAGCGTCAACAGCGCCTGGTCGACCTTATCCGAGAACGTGATCAAGGCTTCGGCGGTATCGCCCGGACGATAGCGGGCGCGATCCAGCACGATCTCGATGCTGCCCGGCGTCGTCTGCACGCCATCGCCGGCGACCCAGTGGCTGGCGGCGGCCAGCAGGTTGCCGCGTTCGTCGCGCAGCGCCAGCTGATACGAGCCGGAGGCCGGGAATGTCACGTCCCAGCCCTTGGCGTTTGGATCGAACGCGCCCTCGGTCTTGCTCTGTTTTTCCAGCTGCACCATCTCCCAGCGCACGGGCTTCGCCGCGCCCTGGCCATCGGCCACCAGGTCGAAATGCACTGTCTGGCCCGGATCGGAAAACTGGCGCGTGGCCTTCAACTGATAGCTGCTGCTTGAGCGTTCTATCATCAGCTCGCGCGTCGTTTTGACGCGGTAGGCCGCGCCATCGGTCGCCAGCACGGTCAAGATGTAGCGCGAGGGATCGGCGGCGGGTGGCAAGGTGAAGTCCACATTGCCGCTGCCGTCGCTCGTCACTTCCTCGGTCTTCAAGGCCACCGGGAACAGGCCACTGTAACGCAGCTCACCCTCGACCATGGTGTTTTGCTGGCTGCGCAGCGACAGGGTCATCTTCGCGTTTTTCACCGGTTTTCCATCCGGGTAGCGCAACGCGATGCTGCCCTTGACCGCCTCGCCCGTCTTGAATTCCGGTTTCGATGGCTGGACGTTGATTTCAAAGTGCGGCTTGACGTATTCGGCCACGCGGAAGGCCGCGCCGTACACGCCATCCTTGTAATTGAAGCGCAGCTCATAGCCACCGGCGGTGGCTTCCGTGGGCAGGCGGAAGCGCGTCTCGGCGCCCGTGTCGCCGGACAGCTGCAGCGTTTGCGTCAGCAGCGGCGTGCCGTTCGGATTGAGCACGGTCAAGCTCAGCGGTGCAGCAGCCGCCGCCTGCGATGCGCGCGCCGACGTAAATTCACGGCCCAGGAACTTGACGTTGACCTCGTCGCCGGGCCGGTACAGGGGCCGGTCGGTCACCGCATAAATCTTGGTGTTATAGATCTCGCTGTCATAGTAAAAATTCTCGGACACGAACACGCCGCCGGCGCGGTCCTGGCCCAGCACATACGTATGTTCGGGGCTGCCGCGCTCGAGCGACGCGACGCCGTCGGCACCAGTAACCGCCGACTGCAGCACGCCGGTGCCGTCGGTCCACGCCACGCTGGCGCCGGCCACGGCGGCGCTGGTGTCGCGCCGCGCCGTCCAGACCAGCATCTGGCCGGACGACACCTTGGTGACGGCCACCGTATCCGACACGAACACCAGGGTGGTAGCGCGGTGCTCGCCGATGATCGCTTCGACCAGGTACAAGCCCGGCTTGCGCTTGCCCAGCGGGATCATCACATTGCCGGCGCCGGCGACGATGAAGTCACTGCTGGAGCCATCGAGCTTGACGCCTTTCGGCGGGGCGATGGCCTTGGCTTGCCAGATCGGATAGCGGAAGCTGTCCACCAGCTCCATGCCCTTGATCGGCTTGTACTGCGGATGGTTGGCAAATACGGTCGGCCGGCGGGCCGCGTCATTGGTGGCCAGCTGCGGCTGTTCCTTGGTGACCGCGCGGCGCGCCTCGCCGGAAAACAGCTTGCGCCAGGCCAGGCGCGACTGCTTCCACCAGCTATCCCACAGAAAGCTCAAGGTATTGGCCAGGCCTTCACCCTGGTAATTGCCCTCGACCTGGATGCGATGCAGATTGCGCTGCTTTTTCAGGAATTCCATCGGCTCGGGCACGCGGTAGATAACGATGTCGGCGCCCGAATACGCTTCCAGGTTCATGCGCCCCATGTCGCGGCCGGGCACCTCGAGCCGCACGCGCGACTCGTCGCTGCTACCGTAACTGGCGTCCGACAGCAGGAAAAAGGGCTCGCCCTTGAAGGTCGTGTAGTTGCTCGGTTCACGTTCCTGCGCCGAAGCGCCGCCAATGAGCACCAACGCCAACAAGCTGACAAAGAATAGCTTCATGATAAAAACGCCAGCCGGAACACACCGGCGAAATTCGGATTGTTGACCACAGGTTGCCACCGCGTGTCCTTCCAGCTCGTAAGTTCTTTGATATCGACGGTCCGCAGACCATTGTCGTCGGGAGTGACGGTGCCGGTGTGGTAGGCGATGCGCGCACCCATCCAGACCATCAGGTGCTGTTCGTCGCCCTGGTCGAAAAACAGCAGGTCGCCGGGCAGCGCCTGGCTGATTTCGCGGGCGATGAAACGGCTGTTGTGCTGCACCAGCGCCAGCGCCGTGACAAAGTGGCCGACCTTGCCGCCCGTTTGTACCCAGCGATTGCGCAAGGCCGCCTGGGCCGCGCCAAGCTCCAGCTCGGGCGGCAGGCGCCGGTCGCTGGCGATGCCGTTCGCATGCAGCCACTTCGCGTCATGCACGGTGAGCGCCTCGTTGACGGCAAAGCGCACCAGGCCGGCGCAATCGCGGTGCGTCCAGCGCGGAGACGGTCCCCGTTCGATCTGCGCGTTGACGATGCGCAACATCCAGGCCTGGAAGGCGCGGCTCTGGGCCTGTGACAGCTGCACTTGTGGATCGGCGGCCGCGCGCAGGGCCCAGGCATGGGGAAAGGCAACAGCGGCAGCCCCTCCCGCCAGCCAGCGCAAGGCGGCACGGCGTGCATGCCACACCGTCATCGCGCAGTCTCCTGCCATTCCAGCGTTTCCCATGCGGTGCCGCTGGCTGGCTGCCGCTTGAGCACCATGCGCAACGGCGGATATTTTTTCAAGGCGTTCAGGCGCGGCACCAGGTGTTCGTTAGCGGCTGCGCGCAGTACTGGTTCCTTATTCGCCGGCAAGGTATCGAAGGCTTCCAGCTGGATCAGCCGGGCCAGCGACGCCGGCGCGATCAGGCCTATCGTGCGGGAAGCATCGGGCAGCAAGTCGCTGGCCGCCGGCGCCTGCTTGCGGCGCACGGCCAGCACCTGGTCCACCAGCTTGCCGTCGGCGGAAAAAACGACGGTATTGCCGGCCACGGCCAGCGCCGGCGTGGACTGGCCCAGGGCCGTGGCGACGCTGCGCTCCCAGCGCACGAACGCACCTTTGCCATCCTTGCCGGTGGTCTTGCGCACGGGGTCCTTGCCGCCGATGGCCGCCTCGAACAGGCTTCCATATAAAGCGTCATCACCGGCCTGCGCACTGCGCGTGGCAACAAAAACCGGCGTATGCAGGCGCGAAGTGCCGTACCAGCAGGCGGCGGCAGGCCCTTGCAAGTGCTGGGCCAACGGAACCACCGGCTCGGATGTCTTGTTTCCCAGGCGCTTGAGCACGGGCTGCAGCGCGGTCCAGTCGACCGGCACGCTGAAGCAGGCGCTGGGATTATGCGGCAGCAGCGGCCACAGGGCGCTACTGTCATAGCCGCCGTTCTTCAGCTTGTCGGCATTGAGCAGCACCTTCGATTGCCAGGTGCCCTGTTGAAAATCGAAGCGCAGCGCTTCGAGCGCGCCAAAGAAGGGCTGGTAGCCGAACGACAGGAAATCCGCCTTGACGGCGATGCTGTGGCCCTCGGGCGCGGCGTTATCGAGATGGAACTGCGCATGAAAGACATTCTGTTTGGCCGGCTCCGGCGCCAGCAGGCTGGCCACGGTTTTCTCGGCCGTGCCATCGCCGTGCTTGCCGTCGCTGCCGCCATACAGCATGCCGGGATGGGACAGGATGACCAGGCGCTGGCCATGTGCTGCAAACAGCAAGGTGCGCTGATAGGCATAGTTCAACGCGTACACGGGCACGGTGTCGCCATCGACGCGCAAGCTGCCGGCCACGCGCATTTGCGTATCCTTCAAGGCGATCTTGCCCGCTTCTTCGAGCAGGCGCGTCAACTGGCTGCGCGACACGGCGATGGCGAAATGCTTGAGCGAGCCGTCGGCGTCGCGCCACAAGGCCACTTCAGCCGGCTGGTCCAGCACCATGCGCAGCAGCTGGTCGCCCCAGCCCAGCGCATGTTCGTAGGCGATGCGGCGCAGGCTGCCCTTGAGCCCCAGCCGGTCTTCGCTTTGCTCGTAATAGAACAGGAAATCCTCGCGCAGCACGTCGCGCGCCAGCGGCACCGTCAGCAGGTCGCGTGGCAAGGTCGACAGGCTTTTCGTCCGGACCAGGGCGTCGGGCCGGGATAAATCCAGCTTCAGGCCGTTGACCGGCCCCATCACGCCCCAGCCGAAGACCCGGTAGCCGACCAGCGCGGCGGCCACCAGCGCCACCCCGGCAAGTGCCCCGAACAGGACTTTCTTATTGCGTACTTTTTTCGCCAGCACCTTGTATCCTTTTAGCCTGCCACAGCATTGACAAGTTAGTAATTATTGACAAATGGTAACATGGCATTTGTGGCCGCAGCGCACCGGTGACGCGACAGCGTAAAATAGCGGTTTCGCCGTTTCAATCGCCTCTCATGACCATCCTGCTCTCCACCCTGAACGCCCGCTACACCCACGCCTCGCTGGGATTGCGCTATTTACTGGCCAATATGGGGCCGTTGCAGGCGCAGACGCGGTTGCAGGAATTCGTCATCGGCACGAAAACCACGGAACTGGTCGAGCGCATCCTGGCGAACAAGCCGCGCATCATCGGTTTTGGCGTGTATATATGGAACGTCGAGGAAACCACGAAACTGGTGGCCATGCTCAAGCGCGTGGCGCCCGAGATCATCATCGTGCTGGGCGGGCCGGAAGTGTCGCACGAGGCGGGTGAGCAGGAGATCGTCAAGCTGGCCGACTACCTGATCACGGGCTGGGGCGACGTCACCTTCCCCAAACTGTGCGGCGAGATCCTCAACGGGCCAAAACCGCTGATGAAGATCCACGCGGGCGTGCAAGCCCCGCTGGCGGAACTGCAGCTGCCTTACTCTCTATATACAGACGACGATATCCGTCACCGCACGATTTACGTGGAAGCGTCGCGCGGCTGTCCGTTCAAGTGCGAATTCTGCCTGTCGGCGCTGGACAAGACGGCCTGGCCCTTCGCGCTGGAC
Source organism: Janthinobacterium breve (assembly GCF_051380895.1). Lineage (NCBI taxonomy): Bacteria > Pseudomonadati > Pseudomonadota > Betaproteobacteria > Burkholderiales > Oxalobacteraceae > Janthinobacterium > Janthinobacterium breve. Next base: position 10,829 of record NZ_JBNYXY010000013.1, read on the forward strand.
AACTTCCTGGCCGAGATGGAATCGCTACATGCACGCGGCGCCCGCCTGTTCAAGTTCGTCGACCGCACGTTCAACCTGAACATCAAGACCAGCCTGAAGATCATGCAGTTCTTTCTGGACAAGATCGCCGCCAACCCGGACGACCCGATCTATGCCCACTTCGAGCTGGTGCCCGACCACTTGCCCGATGCCCTGAAAGAAGGCATCAGCAAGTTCCCGCCCGGCGCGCTGCAGTTCGAAATCGGCATCCAGAGTTTCAATCCGGACGTGCAAGCGCTGGTCAGCCGCAAGCAGGATAATCAAAAGGCGGCCGATAACATCCGCTGGCTGTGCGAAGAATCCCATGCCCACTTGCACGTGGACTTGATCGCCGGCTTGCCGGGCGAGGATGAAGCCAGCTTTGCGGCCGGCTTCAACAAGCTGGTGGCCCTGAAACCGCATGAAATCCAGTTCGGCATCTTGAAGCGGCTGCGCGGCACGCCCATCATCCGCCATACGGAAAATTACGGCATGGTGTTCGACCCGCACCCGCCCTACACCATCCTGGCGAATAAACACCTCGATTTCATGAGCATGCAGCGCCTGGTGCGCTTCGCCCGCTACTGGGACCTGGTGGCCAACTCGGGCCGCTTTGCCAATACGGTGCAATGGATGCTGGGCGAGTCGCCGTTTGAAAACTTCATGGACTTTTCGAACTGGTTGTACGCTCATACGGACGCAACGCACCGCATCGCCATGGAGCGCCTGGCCAAGCTGGTGGCGCAATGGCTGCAGACGCGCGGCATGAGCGCGGCAGAGGCCAATGCCCTGCTGGCCAGCGACTATGCGGGCGGCGCGCAGGCAGCCGCGCAAGCCAAAACAGGCGAAGTGAGCACTAACAACACCAAGGTGCGTCCGGACATCGCCCTGCCACAGCGGCAGGCGCGTCACTTGGCATCCTGAGACGGCGGCGATTGAACAGCGGTGGCGGTCTGCGCCATTCTCCCTTAAACTGGCACGATGCCGACTGTACAATCGCCGAAACTGACCCTCTCCCAGACCAGCTCCCAACAAGGAGCCGTCGTCACTGCCAGCGGCACCTGGCAGGTGCACGCCCTCGCGCATGAGAATGCGATCAAGGCCATCGACGCCCAGCTCAAGCCCCTGCAGGGCGACGCGAATGCCAGCTGGGACCTGTCGCAGATCGATAGCATGGACCATATCGGCGCCCAGCTGTTCTGGAATGCCTGGGGCAAGCGGCGTCCAGCGCAACTGACCCTGGCGCCATCGCTGGAAGAGTTTTTCCGGCGCATCGAAGAGACGGGTCCCCTGGAAACGCCCCCCTCGCGCGCCAACCGCCTCACGCCCGTGATGAAACTGGGCATGGCCATCCTGCTGTTTTCCCAACATTTGAAGGGGTTTATTGCCCTCGTGGGCCAGGTGACGCAGGATATCGGCCGCTTCGCGCGCCATCCCATGCGCGGGCCATGGCGTGAAATTTCCGCCAATATCTTCCATGCGGGCTTCCAGGCACTGGGCATCACGGCGCTCGTGGGCTTTCTGATCGGCGTCGTGCTGTCCTACCTGTCGGCGCAGCAGCTGCGCGCCTTTGGCGGCGACATTTACCTGGTCAACCTGCTGGGCATGAGCGTCATCCGCGAACTGGGGCCTTTATTGGCGGCCATCCTCGTGGCCGGCCGCTCGGGCTCGTCCATCACGGCGCAGCTGGGCGTCATGCGTGTCACGGAAGAGCTCGACGCCATGCTGGTGATGGGCATTTCGCACGGTTTCCGCCTGATCATGCCGAAAGTGCTGGCCCTGGCCATTTCCATGCCACTGCTCGTCATCTGGACGGATACGGCCGCGCTGATCGGCGGCATGGTGGCGGCCAAGGTGGAATTAAACTTGTCGGCGCGCTACTTCATCCAGAAGCTGCCGGACGCAGTGCCGCTGGCCAACTACATGATCGGCCTGGGCAAAGGCGTCATCTTCGGCATGCTGATCGCCCTCGTCTCCTGCCACTTCGGCTTGCGCATCAAGGCCAATACGGAAAGCCTGGGGCACGGCACCACCACTGCCGTCGTTACGGCCATTACCGTCGTGATCCTGGCCGACGCCGTGTTCGCCATCGTCTTCAATGGAGTGGGATATTGATGGCAGACAAGGATAACGCTTGCCAGGCGAGCGAAGGCAACGAGGGCCGGTTCAACCTGCATGGCAGCGCGCCCGTGGTGGAAATCACCAACTTGTGGACCAAGTTCGGCCGCACCGTCGTGCACCAGGACTTGAACCTGGAAATCGAACGGGGCGAAATTCTCTCCATCGTGGGCGGCTCCGGCACGGGCAAGACTGTGCTGCTGCGCCAGATGCTGGGCCTGGAACATCCGGCGCGGGGCTGCGTCAAAGTCTTTGGCGAAGATATCAACAAGGCAAGTTCCGACCAGTTGCAGCAGCTGCGCAACCACTGGGGCATGCTGTTCCAGCAAGGCGCCCTGTATTCGGCCCTGACCGTGTTCGACAATGTGGCCCAGCCGATGCGCGAATTGCGCGTGCTGCCCGAGGCGCTGATCCACGACGCGGTATTATTGAAAATGAATATGGTGGGACTGGGCCCGGAACATGCGCTGAAAATGCCGTCGGACTTGTCGGGCGGCATGATCAAGCGCGTGGCGCTGGCGCGCGCCCTGGCGCTGGAACCGAAGCTGCTGTTCCTCGACGAACCGACGGCGGGCCTGGACCCGGACTTGTCGGAAAGTTTTGTCTCTTTGATCCAGTCGCTGCACCGCGAGCTGGGCTTGACGGTGGTGATGGTCACGCATGACCTCGACACCCTGTTCGCCCTGTCCACGCGCATCGCCGTGCTGGCGGAAAAACACGTGATCGCCATCGGCCCCACGCGCGAGGTGATCGAAGTCGACCACCCGTTCATCAAGCAATTTTTCCTCGGCGACCGCGGCAAGCGCGCGCTGGCCGTCCTCGATGAAAAACAGGCGGCGGCAGGCAATGCTGCGCAGCCAGGCGCTGACGCCGGCACAGACAAGAAAGCGGAGAAGTAATGGAAAACAGATCACATGCCCTGATGACGGGATTTTTTACACTCACCTTGCTGGTGGCCGCCATTTTGTTCGGCGTCTGGTTCAACCGCGACCGCGTTGAGCGCGTCCCGTATCTGCTGGCCACCACCCTGTCCGTGCCGGGCCTCAACCCGCAGGCGACCGTGCGCTACCGGGGCCTGGAAGTGGGCAAGGTCGACGCCATCGATTTCGACACGCAAAAAGCGGGGCAAATCCTCGTGCACATCAGCGTGGCGCCCGACACGCCCGTCACCAACACCACCTTTGCCACCCTGGGCTACCAGGGTGTGACGGGCATCGCCTACATCCAGCTCGACGACGAGCACGTGGGCTCCAAATTATTGGGAACCAGCAAAGACAAGCCTTCGCTGATTCCCCTGCGCGCCGGCTTGCTCGACCAGCTGGAAAAGCGCGGCAAGCGCATCCTCGACCAGGCCGAGCAAATCACCAACAAGGTCAACAACCTGCTCAGCCCCGACAACCAGGCGGCCATGCTGGGCGCCTTCAATGAGGTGGGCAAGGCAGCCAAGGCCTTTGGCGCCATTCCGCAGCAACTGGAGCCGACCCTGACGCAATTGCCGCAACTGACGGAACAAACACGCCAAACCTTGACGGCCGTCAGCACGGCCAGCAAGAACGTGTCGGACTTGACGGCCACCTGGAAAAAGCTGGGCAATGACATCCAGGCGCCCGGCGGCGTGCTCGACAAGGTCAATGGCACGGTCGACCGGGTCGGCAATTCGGTGGAAACGGTGGCCAATGGCGTATCGCTGGAAGTGCTGCCGCAGGTTATCGAGCTGAGCGGCGAGGCGCGCTCCTCGATGCGCGCCCTGAAAACCACCATGAGCACGCTCAATGAACAGCCGCAGAGCATCTTGTTCGGCGCCCCAGACATCCCGCCCGGTCCGGGCGAGCCCGGTTTTTCGGCGCCGGGCAAATAAGGAGAACGAAGCATGCACATCCCTCGCAATCTCACGTTGCTGGCCCTGGCCGGCGCTTTCCTGCTGGGCGGCTGCGCCAGCCGCGGCCCCGTCCCCACATTTTATGATTTCGGCCCGGTGGCGCCGATGGCGACCGTGCCGGCGAGCACGCCGCCCGTGCCCGTGCTGGTGATCGCCGACGCCAACGGCCCTTCCTGGCTGGACAGCCAGCGCATGTATTACCGGCTGCTGTACGCCGATGCACAGCAATCGCGACCGTACGCCTATAACCGCTGGAACACGCCGCCGCTGCAACTGTTGAGCCAGCGCCTGAAGACGCGCGTGGCGCAAAGCGGCGTGAAAGTGTTGTCGACTACGGACGCGGCCGCCGGCATTCCCCTGCTGCGCATCGACGTCGATGATTTTTCGCAAAACTTCGATACGCAAACGCACAGCAGCGGCCACGTCTCGCTGCGCGCCTCGCTGTTCCGCGGCCACCGCCTGATCGACCAGAAAACCTTCAGCCGCAGCGGCCCGGCCGGTAGTGCCGACGCGCAAGGCGGCGCGCAGGCGCTGGCGGCAGCATCGGACGCCATCGCCACCGACCTGCTGGTCTGGCTGGGCACGCTGACCATCCCGAAAGAATGACCGTCACAGAATGACCGCCTCCGCAGCCCCTGCCAGCCCGCCAGCGCCACTGCCGCCCGTACGCTCGTCGCCCGTGTCGCGCGCGACCCTGCTCGCTTACGTCTTTCTGATCGTCTACGCCAGCTGGTTCCCGTTCACGGGCTGGCACAGCAATGGCTTGTCACCGCTGACGTTCCTGGAAAACACGCGCATGCCCCGCTACTGGACGGGCTTTGACGTGGGCATCAACATCGTCGGCTACATCCCGCTGGGCGCGCTGATCGTATATTCGCTGTTTCCCAGGGTCACGGGATTTTTTGCCGTCGTGATCGCCAGCCTGTGCGGTATGTTGATTTCCGGCAGCATGGAAGCGGTGCAAACCTATTTGCCCAGCCGCGTGTCGTCGAATCTCGACTTTTATACGAATTCGGCCGGCTGCTTTATCGGTTCCCTCATCGGTGCCTTGACGGCGCGCAAACTGCTCGACCATAGCCATTTGTACCGCGTGCGCCAGCGCTGGTTTGCCCAGCACGCCAGCCAGGGTCTGGTGCTGGTAGCCTTGTGGCCACTGGCGCAAATCTATCCGCAAGGCTATCTGTTCGGCCTGGGCCAGCTGCTGCCCATCCTGTCGGACTGGCTTTCCAGCCTGATCGGCATGGAGATCGACCTGGCCACGTATCTGCGTCCCGATGTGATATTGACCGTCGAGCAATATTGGCTATCAGAAACCATCATCACGGCTTGCGGCATGACGGGCGCCGTGCTCACCTTGCTGTGCCTGCTGCGCCGCGCGGCACCGCGCGCCGTGCTGATGCTGGCCCTCATCGCCGCGGCCTTGATCGTGCGGTCGATGGCCAGCGCGCTGCTGTTTTCGCCCGAAAACGCCTTCGTCTGGATCACGCCGGGTGCCCAGGGCGGCTTTTTGATCGGCCTGATCATGCTGGGCGGCCTGGCGTTCGCGCCCCATGTGGCGCAGCGCCGCATCGCGGCCGCCACCTTGCTGCTGAGCCTGGTGATGGTGAATACAACGCCGATCAATCCGTATTTCATGTCCACCTTGCAAGGCTGGGTACAAGGCAAGTTCCTGAACTTTAATGGCGCGGCGCAATTCCTCGCCCTGCTGTGGCCTTTCATGGCCCTGTGGTTCCTGTGCCTGCCCTCGCACCGCCTGAACCGGCAGGACGATGCGCAGCGCCAGCGTCGCGAAGACACCCCATAAGCGCTATGATGGCGTATTGATGAATCAGCAGGAGCATAGTATGAGCGACGCACCGTATTTTGAACGCCACGTTTTTTTCTGCATGAATAAACGTGAAGACGGCCGCAACAGCTGCGGCGACCATGGCGCGGAAGCGGCGCAAAAGCATTGCAAGCGCCGCATCAAGGAGCTCGACATGAATGGCGCGGGCAAGATCCGCATCAACCAGGCGGGCTGCATGGACCGCTGCGAGGAAGGCCCGCTGCTGGTCATCTACCCGGAAGCGACCTGGTACACCTATGTCGACACCAGCGATATCGATGAAATCATCGATACGCACCTGGTGGGCGGCAAGATTGTCGAACGCCTCAAAATCTAAGCCCTATATTTAATCTTAATTTAAGCCTACGTCACCAGTATGAGCATCATGAACAGAAACTCGGAAAAATTTACCCTCGCCGGCCATGCAGGCAGCATGGAAGGCTTGCTCGATTTCCCGGCAGACACCCCGCGCGGCATCGCCCTCGTTGCCCATCCGCATCCGCTGTATGGCGGCACGATGGATAACAAGGTCACGCAAACCCTGGCGCGCGCCTTTGTCGCCCTCGGTTACGTGGTGGCGCGCATCAACTTCCGCGGCGTGGGCGCTTCGGAAGGCGTGCATGACCATGGCGCGGGCGAGACGGACGACATGCAATTGCTGTATGAACACATGCGCAGCCTGTACCCGGGCTTGCCCGTGGCCTTGTCCGGTTTCTCGTTCGGCACCTTCGTGCAATCGAAACTGCAGGAACGCCTGGCCGCCGCCGGCACGCCCGTCGAGCGCCTGGCGCTGATCGGCAGCGCAGCCGGCAAGTGGGCCATGGCCGACATTCCGGCCGACACCATTTTGATCCACGGCGAACTGGACGACACAATTCCCCTGTCCGCCGTCTTCGACTGGGCCCGTCCACAAGACATTCCCGTGATCGTGATCCCCGGCGCCGACCACTTTTTCCACCGCAAGCTCAATCACATCAAGAATCTCGTGATTGCGCTGTGGCATGGTGACAAACCCGCAATCGCAGCAGATGATCATTGAAGTGTGGGCTTACTACCGTCTCCACGGCTATAATTGATCCGTTTTTTCCACGCGGCCATGTAAGCAGCAACAACATGGCCCCCAGCCTTCATCTTTTTCGCAGACCAGCCTCCATGAAAAAACTTTTAGCGGCACTGGCCTCCAGTGTACTTTTCCTATCCGCCGCCTACGCCCAGAGCGTTCCAGCCCCGACCATCGCCGCCAAGTCCTGGCTGCTGCTTGACGCCACGAGTGGCCAGATCATTGCTTCGCAAGATCCGGACGCGCGCATCGAGCCGGCATCGTTGACCAAGATCATGACGGCCTACCTGACGTTTGCCGCCATCCGCGAAAAGAAACTGGCGCTGGACCAAAAAGTGAATGTCTCCGTGCGCGCCTGGAAAGTCGATTCGAGCAGCTCGAAGATGTTCATCGACCCGGCCACCCCCGTGTCGATCGACGACTTGCTGCATGGCCTGATGATTCAATCGGGTAACGACGCCGCCGTGGCGCTGGCTGAAGCCGTCGCCGGCGATGAAGGCACTTTCGTCGTGCTGATGAACCGCGAAGCCCAGCGCATGGGTCTGAAAAACACGCGCTTTGCCAATCCGCATGGCTTGCCTAGCCCCGAGAACTATTCCACCGCGCAAGACCTGTCCGTCCTGGCCAAGCGCGTGATCGCCGACTATCCGGAATTCTACAAAATCGACTCGATCAAAAGTTTTACGTATAACAAGATTACCCAGCCTAACCGCAACCGCCTGCTGTGGCTGGACCCGACCGTGGACGGCATGAAGACGGGCCACACGGAAGCGGCCGGCTATTGCATGATCGCGTCGGCCCGCCGTCCAGGCGGCACCGGCGAGCGCCGCCTGATCTCCGTGGTGCTGGGCACCACGTCCGACCAGGCGCGTACGCAGGAAAGCCAGAAGCTGCTGAACTGGGGCTTCCAGAACTTCGATACGGTCAAGCTGTACTCGAAAGGCCAGGCCGTGGCCACGCCGGAAGTGTGGAAAGGCTCGAAAGGCACCGTGAAAATCGGTTTCGCCCGCGACGTGCTCGTCACCGTGCCAAAAGGCATGGCTGCCAAGATGAAACCTGTGCTGGAACGCAAGGACCCGTTGGTCGCGCCGCTGGCTGAAAACGCCCCGGTCGGCAAACTGAAAATGATGGTTGAAGACAAGGTCCTGCTGGAACTGCCTGTGGTTGCACTGGAAACCATCAACCAGGCAACGATCTTCGGCCGCGCCTGGGATTCGATGCGCCTGTGGATGAAATAAGTCATTAGCGTTCCGCATAAAAAATGCCCGCAGATGCTGCGGGCATTTTTTTCGTCCTGCTACTTTGCCGGCGCATCCTTCAGGTGCGGCTGGCGCGCCACGGGCGGGAAAGTACCCGGGCGGCCTGCCGCAAACGTCGCTTCCGTCTGCGACGCTGTCACCGGCACGGACAGCTTGCGCACCTTGGCCACCTGCGCCGCCGTCACCGGTGTGCCGCGGTTGCCCCAGCTGGTCTGGATGAAGGTCACCACTTGCGCAGTTTGCTCATCATTAAAAATGTCCGCATACGACGCCATCGTCAGCGCCGACGGCGCCGTACGCGTGGCCGGCACGGCGCCGCCCGACAGCACGATATTGATGGCGGAAGTCGGATCATTCGTCTGCAACACGGCATTGCCGGCCAGCGCAGGGAAGGCCTTGTCGTAGCCCTTGCCGTCGGAACGGTGGCAACCGGCGCAACGGTCCAGGTACAACTGCGCACCCTTGGAATTGACAATACCGCTGAACAATTGCTTGCCCAGCTTGTCGTCCGCCACAAACGCCGGCGTGGCCTGGCTCGATGGCGGCAGGGACTTCAGGTATTTCGCCATCGCCGCCAGATCGCCATCCGTCATATGCTGCATGGAATGGGCCACCACGTCGTTCATGGCGCCGAACGAGGCCGTATGGCTGTTACGGCCCGTCTTCAGGAATTCAGCGATCTCGGCCGCACTCCAGCGCGCCAGGCCGCCGCCATGTTCATTGCGCAGCGAGGGCACGGACCAGCTGTCGATCACGCCGCCGCCCGCCAGGAAGGTGGTATTACCCGCTTCCGTCAGCGATTTTTCCTGCATGCCCACGCCGCGCGCCGTATGGCAAGCACCGCAGTGGCCCAGGCCCTGCACCAGGTAGGCGCCGCGCAGCAATTGCACATCGCCCGTGACCGGCGTTTTATAGGGCTGCGGCGTGGGCGCGAAGGCCCAGCGCCAGATGGTCAAAGGGAAACGCATCGACAGCGGCCACGGGATGTCGGCCGCCTTGTTTGGCGTCGGGTCCGCCTTCACGCCATGCATGAAATAGGCGTACAGGGCCTGCATGTCCGCCTCGCTCAAGCGCGAGTATGACGGGTAGGGCATGGCCGGATACACCGTGTAGCCGTGCTTGGTCACGCCGGTGCGCATCAGCTTGTCGAAATCGGCATAGCTCCAGTCGCCGATGCCGGCCTTCTTGTCGGGCGTGATGTTGGTGGAATATACCTTGCCGATCGGCGTTTCCATGCCCAGGCCACCCGCGAACGGCTGGCCCTTGGTGCCGGCCGTATGGCAGGCGATGCAGTCGCCGGCGCGGGCCAGGTATTCACCCTGGCGTATCAGCTGGGCGTTCGGGGTGGTGGCGTCGGCAGACCAGGCGGAGCCGGGGGTACTGGCGGCGAGCGCCAGCAGCAGCGCGCCCACTGTATTGGTGAATGTGTTGTTCATCTTCTTGTTCTTTATCAAGCGACCAGGGGACGGGGATCTTTCAGGTATTGCTCGCGGATGGCCTTGGCCGACCAGTAGGTCAGCGCGCAAGCGAGGCCCGTCGGGTTGTAGCCGATGCCGACCGGGAACACGCTGGAACCGACGGCAAACACGTTGTGCACGTCCCAGCTCTGCAGGTAGCGGTTGACGACGCTGGTCTTGCGGTCCGCGCCCATGGCCGTTCCGCCCGCCCAGTGGGTGGTCTGGTAGTTGCGCAAGTCGAGGTGGTCGCCCACGCTCTTGACGGAGACCTTGATAGCTTCCGGGTTCATCGCTTCGGCCACCTTCATCATCTTGTCCGTGACGAAACGGCTCATCTTGATGTCGTTTTCCTTCCAGTCGAAGGTAAAGCGCAGCAATTGCTGGCCGAACTTGTCCGTGTAGGTCGGGTCGAGGTCGACATAGCAATCGCGGTAAGTCATGTTGGCGCCATGGCAATCGAAGGACACCGTGTTCAAATAGCTCTTCTTGACGGCCTTTTTCCAGGCCGAACCCCAGGCGGGCGTGCCATCCGGCGTGGCGATACCGGAAATGGGCTTGGAGCCGGCCGGGTTGCACCAGGCGGGCGAGCCGCCCACGAAGCCCAGCGGGCCATGGTCGAAATTGTCGCCATTCCAGTCATCGAGCGCGACACCCGTGCCGCCGGCGCCGATGAAGGGGTTGGTGTTCGTGTCTTCCTTGAAGAATGTCTGGATGGTGGACATCATTTGGTAGGCGATATTGCGCCCCACCACGCCTTCATTGCTGACGGGATCGTATGGCTTGCCGATGCCCGACAGCAGGAACAGATGCGCATTGTTGTAGGCAAAGGCGCTGGCGATGACCAGGTCGGCCGGCTGCTCGACGGCCTTGCCGTCCGCATTGATGTAGGTCACACCTGTTGCACGCGCTTTGCCACCTTTGCTGCCGTCGAGGTTGATGCGCACGACATTGCAGTTGGCGCGCAGCTCGAAGTTTGCCACCATGCGCAGGGCCGGCATGATGTTGACGTTGGGTGAGGCCTTGGAATAGTTGTAGCAGGCGTAGCCGGAACAGAAGCCGCAGAAATTGCACGGCCCCATCTGGCAGCCATACGGGTTCGTGTACGGGCCGGACGCGTTCGACGAGGCGTTGACGAACGGGTGGTAGCCGACGGCCTTGGCGGCGCGGCGGAACAGCTCGGCCGTGTACGGCACTTTTTGCGGCGCCAGCGCGTAATTGTCGGAGCGGTCGCCCTCGAACACATTGCCGTCGCCGACGACGATGCCGTTGACTTTATACGCCTGGCCCGAGGTACCGAACACTTTTTCGACGAAATCGAAGTGCGGTTCCAGTTCGGCGTAAGTCACGCCAAAATCCTGGATCGTCATGCCTTCGGGAATGAATTTCTTGCCATAGCGGCGTTCGTAATGGCTGCGGATTTGCAGCTCTTCCGGCAAGACGCGCCAGTGCATGCCCGACCAGTGCAAGCCCGCGCCGCCCACGCCCGTGCCGGGTTTGAACGCGCCGATCTGGCGATACGGCACGGCCACGCCCGTGATGCTGTGCCGGAAGGTAAACGTGCTCTTCGACATATCCTGGAACAGCTTGCTGCGCTGGATGTAAGTCAGCTCGTCGAGCGTTTTCGGATAGGCGCCGTCGGGATAGGTGTCGCGGTATTCGCCGCGTTCCAGCGCGACCACGTTCAGGCCCGCTTCCGTCAATTCCTTGGCCATGATGGCGCCGGTCCAGCCGAAGCCGACAATCACGGCATCGACAGGCTTCATTTTTACATCGGGTTTGATATCACTCATGATGGTTTTTCTTTTTCTTTGATCGGGTACTAAAAGTTTTACGCTATGGATACTGGTGGCAACGGGTATTTCTTGCCGTACTGTTCCACCCAATCCATGTAGTCGGCGCGCGCGCCGGGAAAGCCCACCATCTTCCAGGCCAGCATGTCTTTGTTGCCACCGTGCACGGGATCGCAAAAGTAGCCTTCGCGCGTGTTTTGCAGCAGCTGGTTGAAGAAGATCTTCGCCGGTACTGCGCCGATGTCCAGGGTGCCCTTTTGCAATTGCGTGATGACGGCATCGCGCTCGGCCCCGTTCAGCTGCACGAAAGACTTGCCCGACTGCTTGTTGACGGCCGTGTTCACGCCGGCCAGGGCGCTCTTGTACAGCTCGCGCGGCGCCATGTGGAACTGGTAGCCGAACTGTTCGATCGAGGGCACGAACGGCCCCTGCATGTACCACAGCGCGCCATACGCGTAAGGCGTGTTCATCTGCGCGTCGATGAATTCATGCACGCCCGATTCCAGCGCGCCCGGCCCTTCGGCGTCGGCGGGAATCAAACGGTCGACCAGCGCGCTCAGGGTGGCCCATTCGGTGGCGTCGAAAAAGCGCGGTTTGTAGGCAGGCTGGTCCTTGGAGACGGCCATGGCCAGGCCGCCGCCGGCGCCGGCCAGCAAGGCCACGGCAGGTGCGGCGCCGACAGCCTTGCGCAAAAAGTTACGCCGGTGGGGCGAAATCCCGATGATTTTCATAGGTTTTCCTCAGGCGGCGCGAGCCGCCACAGTAATGGATGTGGGAGTCAGAAAGAAAATGCGGGCAAGCGCCGCTGAGATTACAGATTTCACGTAGAGATGACTGGGGTATCGCGGCGCATCCGCCTGCCGGTTAATTGATCAAGGTGATTGACAAGCAGTTGCTTTACATTTACGGTGCGCATCGTACCATAATTAAAAGAAACATTCAGAGACAGGTTCAAGGTGATTAAAAATGCAGCAGCGCCGCGTGGACGTCCGCGCAAGGCGGGCGTGGAAGATGCGGTGCTGGAAGCGATCGTCATGCTGGTGCGCCAGCATGGACTGGAAGCGGTGACGATACAGATGGTGGCCGACGTGGCTGGCGTGGGGCGCCAGACGATATACCGGCGCTGGCCGCGGCGCGAAGACATGCTGCTCGACGCGCTCGTCAAGCGCACGGCGGAAAAGCTGCAGCGCGCGCTCGACATGCCGGACGGCCAGGAAATCGAGGCGATCTGCGCGCGCATCTTCGACAACCTGAACGCCGATGGCCGCTTCACCTGCGATTTATTGGTGCTGATCCACAATGATGCGGCCGCGCAGCTGCGCTTTCGCGAGCAGATCGTCGCGCCGTGGATCACCCTGGTGGTGCAGCGCCTGGTCGACATCGGCGTGCGCGCCGATCTCGACCTGCGTTTGTTTGCCTTCATGCTGCAATCGGCGCTGGTGTACCAGATGCAACTGGGCGGCCAGCTCGACCTTGCCCTGCAGGAGCGTTGCTGCCGCTTTATCCGCAGCATGCTCTAGATTAGCTGGCTATAATCGTGGCGAGTCCCATCACGTCACCATCAGAAAGCCAGCCCATGAGCCATGTATTTCCCGCCAGCCTGCAAGCCCCGCGCAGCCGTTTAAGTAGCAACGGCCCCGAACTGTCGCGCATCGTCGCCGGCATGTGGCGCATCGGCGAGTGGAATATGTCGGCGCAGCAACGCCTGGCCTTCATCGAGCAATGCCTGGCGCTGGGCGTATCGAGTTTCGACCATGCCGATATCTATGGCGACTACAGCGCCGAAGGCCTGTTTGGCGAAGCGCTGGCCCTGCAGCCGGGCTTGCGCGACCAGATGGAGCTGGTCAGCAAGTGCGGCATCAAGCTGCTCTCGCCCCACCGTCCCGGCCACGCCATCCAGCATTACGACACGAGCGCGGCGCACATCACCAGTTCCGTGGAACACACCTTGCGCCAGCTGCACACGGACCGCCTGGATTTGCTGCTGATCCACCGTCCCGATCCGCTGATGGATTTCGACGAGATCGCCGGCGCGTTTACCCAATTGAAGCAAGATGGCAAGGTCCTGCACTTCGGCGTGTCGAACTTCAGCCGCCACCAGTTCGACTGCCTGCACCGGCGCTTCCCGCTGGTGACGAACCAGGTGGAATTCTCGCCGTTGCACGTGGCGCCCCTGTTCGATGAAACCTTCGACGGCTTGCAGGACGTGGGGGTGGCACCGATGATCTGGTCGCCGCTGGCCGGTGGCAGGCTGTTCCAGGGGGGCGATGCGAATGTGGAGAACTTGCGCAATGTCATCAAGCAGATCGCCGACCAGCTGCAGCGCCCGTTTGCCAGCGTGGTGTTTGCCTGGATCATGCAATTGCCGTGCCGCCCCCTGCCGCTGACGGGCTCGGGCCGCATCGAAGCGGTGGGCGTGGCCGTGGAAGGCACGCAATTCACGCTCAGCCGCAGCGACTGGTTCGCCATCCTGCGCGCCGCGCGCGGGCACGAGGTAGCCTAGTCTATCTCGTCCAGGTCGTTGAAAACCTGCGGCAGCGCAATGCCGCGCCAGCCCAGATACCAGGCCAGGTTCAGCGCCAGGGTGGCGGCGATGTAGACGGCGAAGAACAGCGCAAAGAAGCTGGTCTTCAGCCACACCAGCAGGGCAACGGCCACGATCAGCACCAGCAGCGCGGCCAGGCTTTTCTTTTGCTTGGAGCTGGGGAAACGCAAGGTCGACACCATCAGGCTGCCCACGCCCACCAGCAGCAGCATCAGCAGATAGCTGTGCAGCATGGAATCGATGGGCGCCGGCCAGGCCACCACCACGGCCGCCACGCAGGCGGCACCGGCCGTGATCGGCATGCCGACAAAATACAGGGGATCGGTACGCCCCACATTCACATTGAAGCGCGCCAGGCGCATGGCGCCGCAAGCGACAAAGAAGAAACTGGCCATGCCGCCAAAGCGCAGCAGCAGCGGATCGTGCACGCCCATCTGCACAAAGCCGTAGCAGTACAACAAGACGGCCGGGGCGCAGCCGAAATTCATCACGTCGGCAATGGAATCGAGCTGCACGCCGAACTGCGAACTGGTCCCCGTCAGCCGGGCCACATAGCCGTCGAGCGCATCAAACACCCCGGCCAGCACCAGCAGCGCTGCGGCCAGGCGATACGCATCGGCGTCGCCCACTGCGGCGTTATCGACGGAAATGACGATGCTGGCAAAACCGCAGGCTATCGACAGCAAAGTCACCATGCTGGGCAAGGCGTACTTGGCGCGCTGCAGGCGCGACTTGGGCAATGTGTTCAAATTATGGGCAATCAAAGTAGCGGGAATGAGGCAATGCAGCGGCAAACGCTGCGCTATGCTCATTCTACCCTGCGCAGCCGTGGCACCGCCCCGCACGAGCGCGCGACATATCTTTTCATGGATGCTCTACGGCAGATCAAAATGCCTTAGAATCGTTTCACAGGGCAGCACACCGGCCCCCACCTCTGTCCGCCTACCTATACAGGAGTCAACTTGATTGTCTCGTCACTACGTTGGAAACACTGGATACCCGCCCTGCTGAGCGCAGCCCTGTTGAGCGCCTGTGGCGGAGGCGATAGCGGCGGAAATACGTCGCTGGGCACCTCGACCCCGGCCGGGCAGCTGGTACAGGAACCGGGCGCTCCCGCCCTCAGCAACAATATTGCCACGGATGGCTTCAACTGGTTCAACTACCGGCGCAGCCAGATCGGACTGTCGCCACTGGTGCGCAATGGCTTGATCGACAGCGCCGCCCTGGGCCATTCCAACTATCTCAATCTCAACAATACGGTGGCGCACGAACAGGTGCTGGGCAAGCCCGGCTTTACCGGCGTCACGCTGGGCGACCGCCTGGCCAAGGCCGGCTACGTCGTCACGTCGCTGCAGGGCGAAGTCATCGCCGGCGCGAGCAACACGTCCGGCTTTTACCTGGCCGAAGAGCTGGTCACGGCCATCTATCACCGCTTCGTCATTTTCGAGCCGCTCTTCAAGGAAGGTGGCGCGGGAGCGGCTGTCAGTGGCGCCGGCTACGCGTATTTCACCACCGACCTGGCAAGCAACCGCAACTATGGCCCCGGACTGGCGGCGGGGCAAATCGTCGCCTATCCATTTAGCGGGCAGCAAAAGGTGGCCGTCAGTTTTTCCAGCGATAACGAAGCACCCGATCCCGTGCCGAACCAGGACGTGGTCGGCTACCCGATCAGCGTGCATGCCAATTACGGCACGAGCGTCAGCGTGACAGCGTTCAGCGTGCGCCAGCGCGGTGCGGGCACGGACCTGACGGTGCGCCTGCTGACGAGCGGCAGCGATGCGCATACGCCGGTCTCGGCCGCATCCATCATTCCGCTGGCGCCCCTGACCGAAAACACCACCTATGACGTGCATTTCATCGGCAAAGTCAATGGCGCGGACATCACGTACAACTGGTCATTCAGCACGCGCTAGCCTGACATCGCATGGCAAGCGGACGCGGTATTGAGGACGACAGGATGTAAAATAGCGGTTCCTGCTTTACTGACAGTGACAAGTTTTGGGGCTCTCTGCACAGCATGCTGAAACCACACGCCACTTGCGATGATGATGCCGCCGTAGCGGCATCCGACATGGTTCGTATTCTCGACGTCGAGAACGGGCTGGGCCGCATCATGGGCGACCGCATCCTGTACCTGAAAATCCTGCGCCGCTTCCTGCATGACCACAGCACCACGCCGTGCCAGATCCGCGCCGAATTCGACGCCGGCAACTATGCCTCCGCGCGTCTGAAGGCGCATACCCTGAAGGGCGCCGCCGGCATGATCGGTGCGCGCCACGTGCATGGCCTGTCGGAAACGCTGGAGTCGGCACTGCGTGCGCAGGCGCCCGACCTGGCCCAGCAGATGTTGCAGCTAGAACTGGCGCAGGATCAATTGCTCGGCGCGGTCAGCAGCATGCTGGGCACGCCGGAAGCGACCCATACGGCGGCGCAGGACGTGGCGCCCGATCCTGCCGCCCCCGCCATCCGGCTGCTGCTGGCGCGCCTGGCCAGCCATCTGCGCGAAGGCGATGGCGCGGCCATCGACATCCTGGAAAACTCGGCCAGCCTGCTGGCCGCCAGCCTGGGCGTGCACGTCTACCAGGAAGTGGCGGCCGCTGCGCATGAGTTCGACTTCGACGGCGCACTCGCGGCGCTGCTGCGGCGCCGCTGATTACCGAACTCAAGGGTGGTATTGCGCCTCTTCCGCGTAAGCCATGCCGCAACTCTTGCTGCAAAAGCGGCGCACGGCGTCGAGCGGCTTGTCGCAATACCAGCACGCGCCTTTTGGCGGCAAGCTGGCGATCAACTCCGGCATGGCGGGCAATGGCCGCGCCAGTACCCCATATTCGCCCTGCACGATGTCCGGCTGTTTGCTGTCCATGGCGCTTCCTTTCTTAGCGGCACTTCAAAGCCGCTCAGCAAGATTACGTCAGCGCAGTTTACAGCCCATGACATTTCTCAACGGCGGCCACGCTTGCCCCATCGGCACGCTGAAATTTCCAAACGACAACGTTATCACTTAACACTACAATCAGTGTTCCGTTCACTTGCGCGTTCGCCATGAAACCTGTCCCTCTACTGCTCTCCTGCTTGCTGCTCAGCGTGCTCAGCGCCTGCGCCACGCGCGCGCCCACCGCCTACCCCCTCAATTCGGGTGCCGAACGCACGCCGGAACAACTGGCAGTGGTCTTCGAACACGCCGACCTGACCCTGCGCATCGACCCGGCCAACCGCAGCATCGCCGGCGATGCGCGGCTGACTTTCCTGGCGACCCAGCCGATCTCGCGCTTCGCGCTGGACCTGGACCGCAACCTGCCGGTCGATGCCATCGAAGTCGACGGCAAGGCGCTGCAGCCACAAGACTATGCCAACCCGGACGGGCGCCTGAGCATGACCTTGCCGGCCACCCTCGCGGCAGGTGCGCGCACCACCATCCGCATCGTCTACCACGGCGTGCCCCACGTCGCCGTGAAAGCGCCGTGGGATGGCGGCATGGTGTGGTCGAGCACGGCCGATGGCGCACCATGGATCGCCAGCGCCGTGCAAGGCGAAGGCTGCGACCTGTTCTGGCCCTGCATTGACCACCCGATGGGCAAGGCCCAGCTGATCGACCAGCACATCCAGGTGCCGGCGCCGCTGGTGGCGGCCGGCAACGGCATCGCGCTCGGCATGGATGAGGCCGATGGCTGGCGCACCTGGCACTGGCGCGCCAAACATCCGAGTACCTATGGCATCGCGCTGAACGTGGCGCCCTACCGCAGCCTGCAGGGCGGGTATGCTAGCCGCTACGGCAACCGCATCCCCCTGCAGTTCTGGTACCTGCCGGAAAGCGAGGCAAAGGCGGGCGCCCTGTTCGCGGAATTGCCGCCCATGCTGGATTTTTTTGAAAGCGTCATCGGCCCCTACCCGTTTGGCGACGAAAAAGTCGGCATTGCCGAAACCCCGCACAAGGGCATGGAACACCAGACCATCAATGCCTATGGCAACAAATTCGCCAAAACCAGCTATGGCTACGATGAATTGCTGCAGCATGAATTTGCCCATGAATGGTTCGGCAACCAGCTGACCAACAGCAACTGGGACGATATGTGGCTGCACGAAGGCTTCGGCACGTATATGCAGCCCCTGTACATGCAATATCTGCGGGGTGAGCAGGAGTATTTTGCGTCGTTACAGCAAATGCGTGCCGGCATCGTCAACAAGGCGCCCATGGTGTCGGGCAAGCCGAAAAGCGAGGAAGAGGTCTACGACCTGAAGAAAGGCGGGCCGGGCGGCGACATTTATGTGAAAGGGGCGCTGGTGCTGCATACCTTGCGCGGACTGATCGGCGACGAGGCGTTCTTCCGCGCCGTGCGCCTGCTCGTGTACGGCACGGAACAACCGCAACCGGGCCAGTTCCAGCCACGCTATGGCAGCACGGCGGAATTCATGGCCATCGTCAACAAAGTCACGGGCAGCAACTATGACTGGTTTTTCCAGGCTTATCTGTACCAGGCCGCGCTGCCAGAGCTGTCCGCCGTGCGTGACGGCGACACCTTGCGCCTGCTATGGAAGACGCCTGCTGACATCGCCTTCCCGATGCCAGTGGAAGTGCGTATCGGCAAGGAAATCCATACCGTTTCCATGTCGCTGGGCTTTGGCGAACTGCCCCTGCCGGCTGGCGCCACTTACACGCTCGACCCGCACTCACGCGTGCTGCGCCGCGCCGAGCATATCGAGGCCTTCCAGACATTCAGGGAAGAACAGGCGAAGGGGAAGAAGGGGTAAGGTGATATCAGCTTTCACCCCAAAGGCAAAACCTGGGGTCAGACCCCCTCGCACGTTAGCGGTGACCTTTGTGTTAGCGGTGTTGAGGGTCTGACCCCGGCCTTTTTGCCGTTCGGGGCAAATGCAAAAAACACCTCTGATACTTATTTCCGAAAGCTCCTGACCGCATCATTCGCATGCTCGTCGATGACTTTTTTAATCGCCGGCTGCCCCGCATACTTCACGTGCAGCCGTTTCCACTGGCGTTGCGCCTGGCCGCATGATTGCTCGATGGCTTGCGTGATGTCGCGCTGGCGCGCCTTGTCGTGCTCATCCCATTCGCCGGCAAAGTGCTCGCACATTTGCGCCTGCTCAATGAATTGCGCCACGTCGCGCGGCAGTTTTTCCTCTGCGGTCACCAGCAGGGGCAGACAATACAGCACGCAAGCGAACAGTCTTTTCACCATGCCCCCTTACTTGCCAATGCAGAAACGGCTGAAGATCACGCCCAGCAAATCGTCAGGTGAAAACTCACCCGTGATGCTCGACAGCTGCACCTGCGCCAGGCGCAGCTCTTCGGCGAACAGGTCCAGCGACTGGTCATCCTGCGCCGCGTGCGCGGCAGCGATGTTCAAGTGCTTGCCGGCCGACTTGAGCGCGATCAAATGGCGTTCGCGCGCCAGGTACAGCGATTCGCCCGTCTGCTGCCAGCCGGCGATGCGCAGCAGCTCGGCGCGCAGCAAATCGATGCCGATGTGCTCGTGCGCCGACAGATACACGTGCGTGGCGTCCGGCAAGCTGTCGACGCCAGGCTTGTGGCCGGACAAGTCGATCTTGTTCCACACGCGCACCACGGGCACGCCTTCAGGGAAGGCGGCGACGATGGTTTCATCGGCCAGGGTAGGGCCATGGTCGGCGTCGAGCAGGTGCAGGATCACGTCGGCCTTGCCGATTTCGCCCCAGGTGCGCTCGATGCCGATGCGCTCCACGGCGTCGATGGTGTCGCCCGCGCTGCGGATGCCGGCCGTGTCGATGATGTTGAGCGGAATGCCCTCGATCTGGATGGTTTCGCTGACCTTGTCGCGCGTGGTGCCGGCGATCGGCGTGACGATGGCCACGTCGGCGCCCGCCAGCGCATTCAGCAGCGACGATTTGCCCACGTTGGGTTGACCCGCCAGCACGACATTGAGGCCTTCGCGCAGCAACGCGCCCTGCGCCGCCTGGGCAAACACTTTATTCAAGGCTTCGATGACGGCTTTCAACTGGCCGCGTGCATTCGATTTTTCCAGGAAATCGATTTCTTCTTCCGGGAAATCCAGGGTCGCCTCGACCAGCATGCGCAAGCCCGTCACCTGTTCCACCAGCGCATGGATCGTATTGGAAAACGCGCCCGACAGCGATTGCGAGGCGGACTTGGCGGCCGCTTCCGTGGAAGCGTCGATCAGGTCGGCCACGGCTTCGGCTTGCGCCAGATCAAGCTTGTCATTCAAAAAGGCGCGGCGCGTGAATTCACCGGGTTCGGCCAGGCGCAAGCCGCTGTCCTTGCCTGCCTCCAGCACGCGCGCCAGCAGCAGCTGCAACACGATCGGGCCGCCATGGCCCTGCAATTCCAGCACGTCTTCGCCCGTGTACGACTGCGGGCCCTTGAAGTGGATGGCGATGCCCTGGTCGATGATGCTGCCGTCACTTTCCGTGAATGGCAGGTAGGTGGCATGGCGTGGTTTCAGCTGCTGCGCGCCGAACAGGGCAGTCATCAGCGGTGCGAGGTTTTTGCCGGAGGCGCGTACTACGCCAATGCCGCCGCGTCCGGGTGCGGTGGCGATGGCGGCGATAGGGGAAGAGTCGAGTTTCATGGGGATATTGTAGATTATTCGGGGGAGCTGTACGCAAAGGAGTAATGGCGGAACGGCCACGCTTGTGGTGCCGATTCCTCAGCGGAAGGCTGGGGTCAGACCCGGCGGGTCTGACCCCGAAAAAAAGCCCGCGCGAGGCGGGCTTTCTGTTCGCTGGCCGGAATTACTTGGCGGCAGGCGCGTATTTCTTGGTGATCACCCATTGCTGGCCAATCGACAGGACGTTGTTGACGACCCAGTAAAGTACCAAGCCCGACGGGAAGAAGAAGAACATCACCGAGAATGCCAGTGGCATGAACAGCATCATCTTCGCTTGCATCGGATCGGCCGGGGCCGGGTTCAGCTTGGTCGTGATGTACATCGAGATCGCGTACAGCACAGGCAGGATACACCATGGGTCATGCTGGGCCAGGTCGGTGATCCAGCCGATCCATGGCGCACCGCGGATTTCCACGGACGCGTTCAGCACCCAGTACAGGGCGATAAAGACGGGCATCTGGATCAGGATCGGCAGGCAGCCGCCCAGCGGATTGATCTTTTCCGTCTTGTACAGCTCCATCGTCGCCTGGTTCATCTTTTGCGGGTCGCCTTTGTAGCGCTCGCGGATCGCTTGCATCTTCGGCGTGACCAGTTTCATCTTCGCCATGCTACGGTAACCGGCAGCCGACAAGGGGAAGAACGCCAGCTTGATCAGGATCGTGAAGGCGATGATGGTCCAGCCCCAGTTGCCCAGCACGCTGTGGATGTGTTCCATGACCCAGAAGATCGGCTTGGCGATGATGGTCAGCCAGCCGTAATCCTTGACCAGTTCCAGGCCAGGCGATACCGATTCCAGCAGATGCGCGATTTGCGGACCCGAGTACAGTTTGCTGTCCATGCTGGCCGTGGCGCCTGGCGCCAGGGTAGGCAATGGCAGCACGTTGCCGATGGCGTACAGGTTGGCGCCGACCTTCTTGGTGAAGATGTCGCGCTTGGCGTTTTCAGGCGGCACAAAGGCGGAAACGAAGAAGTGTTGCGAAATAGCAAACCAGCCGCCATTCGCCGTGGCCGGATGCAGGCCCTTCATGGCGTTGTCGTTGCCCTTCTTCTCGTCTTCCACGGCGGCTTTTTCGATTTTCTCGAACGTCAGCTTCTGGTACTTGTCTTGCGGCGTGTACAGGGTCGGACCCGTGAAGCTGCTGTTGAAGAACGAGTCGCCGACCGGCTTGTTGCCGTCATGCGTCAGTTGCAGATACAGCTGTGGCGTGACAGGCGCTGCGCCCACGTTGGCCACGTCATGGCGCACGTCGATGACGTAGTCGCCACGTTTGAACGTAAACGTCTTGGTCAGCTTGACGCCGCCTTCGACCGCTTCCATCACCAGTTGCACTTGCTTGCCGTCACCGATGGTGCGCACGCCAGGCTGTACGGTGAAACCGCTCGCATGGGTAGGGAACGGACCGCCGACCAGGCCCGATTGCGCCAGGTAGGTGTGGTTCGCGCCTTCGTCGAACAGCACTTCGTTTTGCTTGCCTTCGTCAGGCTGGCACCATTTGAACAGGCCGAAGCAGCCGCCAAACCAGCCCGGATTGCCCGCGCCCTTGAATTTCAGCAATTCCAGACGCTTGACCTGGCCGCCCAGGGTGTCGATGTCGACCTTGATGACGTCGGTGGTGATGGTAATCACTTCGCGCTTGAACGCGGCGGGATCGACAGCCTCACCCGGCAGGGCAGGCACGCCTGCCGCAGCCGGCAAAGTATCCGTCTTGGCAGGGGTCGCAGGCGCCTTGGCGGTTTGTTCCGTGTTCGCGGAGAACATCGACGGCTTGCCGTTCGAGATCATCCATTCGTTCCAGAGAATTACCAGCGAGACGGAAAACACGATCCACAGGATGGTACGTTTATTGATATCCATTAGGGTATTTGTCAGGAGTGGTTGCAACCGCAAGCGGTCGTTGAAGATTGTTTAGCGTCGGTCGGCGGCACCGGGTCGACACCCCCTTCATTCCAGGGGTGGCAACGGCACACGCGTTTGGCAGCCAGCAGGCTGCCCTTGGCGGCGCCGTGCACACGCAGCGCTTCCATCGCGTAATGCGAACAGCTCGGATAGAAACGGCAATTCTGTCCCAGCATGGGGCTGATCAGCAACTGATAAGCGCGCAGCAGGAACAGCAGCAGGGTTTTCATGGCGCGGATGGTGGTGGCGCAGCAACAGAACGGGCCTGGGCGGCGATTTGCGCCGCAAACAGGCGGCTCAATTCCTCACGCAGCTCGGCTTTGAGCTGGCTCGTGGTGGCCGGGCCATCCTTGCTGTTGACGGCGCGCGACAAACGCACCACGCAGTCGACCGGCGGCATCGCGCTGTTGCGAAACAGCTCGCGCGTGACGCGCTTGATCGTGTTGCGGGTCGCCGCGCGTGGCGCGAAACGCTTCGCCACAACGACGCCCAGCCGCGCATGCGGCAATTGATTGTGTCGGGTGTACAGCACAAAATGCGCTGTTTTTTGCGAAGGGCGCAAACGAAAAACGGATGAAAATTCATCCGTTTTAACGATACGCCGAACGCGCGCGAAGTCGTGTGAACCTTCGCGTTGATTGCCGACTGGAGTACAGCTAGCCACGCGATCAGCTGTCAACGACAAGCCTAGACGGCCAGACGTTTGCGGCCCTTTGCGCGACGTGCGTTGAGCACATCACGGCCACCACGGGTAGCCATACGAGCGCGGAAGCCGTGCGTACGCTTGCGGCGAACGACGGAAGGTTGGTAAGTACGTTTCATGTTGGTCTCGCTAAAAACAAAAAAAATGCAAAATCGGGTCTGACGTCCCGTCAGTTTTTGGTGCCAATGACAATCGCGCACTTATGCCAAGGCACAAGCTGGCCAATCTCATCGCCCGCTTAATCCACGCTTAGTCCATATTGTCGTTCCAAATGAATAAACACGGAATACGGGCGGGGAACCCTGAATTATTCAGCATATGCCCCCCTCTTGTCAAGGATTGCCGTGATCGCCCGGAAATTTGCGCGCCGGACCCCGTCTGCCGGCAAGGCCCCGCCACAGGCCGCGCCAGCACTGCCTGTGGCGGGATAACCTTGGGATAAGTCGCCTCTTATACACACGGCGCCCCGCCCTGGCACAGAAAAATAACAGCCGCGCCTGTGGATAACTTTGGCAGTCGGGAGTAGAATAGCGCGTTACGTGTGGCGAGCCCTCGCGCGACGCCGGCCTTGCAACACGGTGAACGCAGGGCAGAATCGATACGCCCTCCCACACCTTTTCACATAGACATACATGGATAATTTCTGGCAGGCCTGTTCCGCGCAGTTGGAACTGGAGCTGACACCGCAACAATTCAGTGCGTGGATCAAACCGCTTATCCCTCTCGATTACGAAGAGGGCAAGCTGCGCATTGCTGCGCCCAATCGCTTCAAGCTCGATTGGGTCAAGACCCAGTTCGCCAGCCGCATCACTGCACTGGCCATACAGTACTTCGAAGCGCCCACGGAAGTGCAGTTCGTGCTCGACCCGCGCCTGGCCCTGCCGAAGAAGCCCGTCACCGCCAGCACCCCGGCCAGCGATCCGAATGGCGGCGCGCCCAGCGCGCGCGCCGCGGAGCCGCAGCCCAGCGTGCCGGAACTGAGCATTGGCGCGGCGCCGCGCCGCGAGCAGAGCCGCATCAACACCGATCTGACCTTCGACAGCTTCGTGACCGGCAAGGCCAACCAGCTGGCGCGCGCCGCCGCCATCCAGGTAGCGAACAATCCGGGCGTGTCCTATAACCCGCTGTTCTTCTACGGCGGCGTCGGCCTGGGTAAAACCCACTTGATCCACGCCATCGGCAACCAGGTGATGGCCGACAATCCGGGCGCGAAAATCCGCTACATCCACGCAGAACAGTACGTTCGCGACGTAGTGACCGCTTACCAGCGCAAGGGTTTCGACGACTTCAAGCACTACTATCACTCGCTCGACATGCTGCTGATCGATGATATTCAATTCTTTGGCGGCAAGAGCCGCACGCAGGAAGAGTTTTTCTATGCGTTCGAGGCATTGATTGCTGCGAAGAAACAGATCATCATCACCTCGGATACCTATCCGAAGGAAATCACGGGCATGGACGACCGGCTGATTTCGCGCTTCGACTCGGGCCTGACGGTGGCCATCGAACCGCCGGAGCTGGAAATGCGCGTGGCGATTTTGCTGAAAAAAGCCAAGCAGGAAGGCGTGACCTTCTCCGACGACGTGGCCTTCTTTGTCGCCAAGCACTTGCGCTCGAACGTGCGCGAGCTCGAAGGCGCGCTGCGCAAAATTCTGGCGTACTCGCGTTTCCATGGCAAGGACATCACGATCGATATCGTCAAGGAAGCCCTGAAGGACTTGCTGTCGGTGCAGAACCGCCAGATTTCCGTGGAAAACATCCAGAAAACAGTGGCCGACTTTTTCAATATCAAGGTGGCCGACATGTATTCGAAGCGCCGGCCCGCAAATATCGCCCGGCCGCGCCAGATCGCCATGTACCTGGCCAAGGAATTGACACAGAAGAGCCTGCCGGAAATCGGCGAACTGTTCGGCGGCCGCGACCACACCACGGTACTGCATGCCGTGCGCAAGATCGCGCTGGACCGCACCAAGAACCCGGAATGCAACCACGAATTGCATGTGCTGGAGCAAACCTTGAAGGGCTAGGCACAACTTGGCAAGACTGGCTCAAAACGTGCTTTACCCTTATTATCTGGGAGGGCACCGCAGCCGGTCTGTCGGGGCTCCCTATGGCAACAATTGTTAAATTAATACGTTAAACGTCGTACTGTTCAACCTATACATTGAGGATAAATATGCAATTGGTCAAAACCACCCGAGATACCCTTCTCCGGCCACTGCAGATCGTGAGCGGTATTGTCGAGCGTCGGCACACTATGCCGATTCTGGCCAATATCCTCATCCGCAAAGACGGTGAAAATGTCTCCTTCCTGTCGACCGACACCGAAGTGCAGATCACCACGCACGCGGAAATCGGCTCCGGCGCGGACGTCACGGGCACCACCGTGGCCGCGCGCAAGCTGCTGGACATTTTGCGCGCGCTGCCCGAATCGGGCGACGTCACGATGACCCTGCTGAACAAGCGCCTGACCGTGCAAACGGGCAAGTCGCGCTTCGCCCTGCAAACCCTGGCGGCGGAAGAGTTTCCAACCGTGCAACAGGCGGAAAGCTACAACGCCTCCGTCACCCTGCCGCAGAAAACGCTGAAGCACCTGTTCAACATGGTGCATTTCTCGATGGCGCAGCAAGACATCCGCTATTACCTGAACGGCTTGCTGCTGGTTCTGGATGGCAATCATGTCATCGCCGTGGCCACCGACGGCCACCGCCTGGCGTTTTGCCAGGTCGCCACCGAGCAGACGTTTGCGCGCCAGGAAGTGATTATCCCGCGCAAGACCATCATCGAACTGCAGCGCCTGCTGGAAGAGAACGATGAGCCGGTGCAACTGGACATCGCCGCCAACCAGGTGAAACTGACCTTTGCCGACATCGAGCTGATCTCGAAGCTGGTGGAAGGCAAGTTCCCCGACTACACGCGCGTGATTCCAAAAGGCTACAAAAACGACTTCACCATCGGCCGCGATGAATTGCTGCGCTCGCTGCAACGTGCCGCCATCATGACCAGCGACAAGTTCAAGGGCGTGCGCTGCATCATCACGCCAGGCAGCATGAAAATCAGCTCGACCAATGCGGACCAGGAAGAAGCGGTCGAGGAACTGGAAATCGACTACGGCGGCGACTCCGTCGACATCGGCTTCAACGTGACGTATCTGCTGGACGTGCTGAACAATCTGAAATGCGAATACGTCAACATCGCGCTGGGCGACTCGAACTCGTCCGCCCTGATCTCCATCCCTGACAATGCGGACTTCAAGTACGTTGTCATGCCGATGCGCATTTAAGCGTAACCCAATGCAAAACTGGGGTCCGACCCGACAGGGTCAGGCCCCGCAATCAGCAATCGTTATTTGAGAAAGCAGTCCATGTCCGAGAATCCACAAGACACCCCGATCCAGGCCATTACGGAAGAATACGGCGCCTCCTCCATCCAGATCCTGGAAGGTCTGGAAGCCGTGCGCAAACGCCCGGGCATGTACATTGGCGACACCTCGGACGGCACCGGCTTGCACCATCTGGTATTCGAAGTGCTGGACAACTCCATCGATGAATCGCTGGCCGGCCACTGCACGGACATCCACGTCACCATCCACAGCGACAATTCGATCTCGATCACCGACAATGGCCGCGGCGTGCCGACCGGCCTGAAAATGGACGACAAGCACGATCCGAAGCGTTCGGCAGCGGAAATCGTCATGACCGAGCTGCACGCGGGCGGCAAGTTCGACCAGAACTCGTACAAAGTATCGGGCGGTTTGCATGGCGTGGGCGTGTCCTGCGTCAATGGCCTGTCGAAATTGCTGAAACTGACCATCCGCCGCGATGGCAAAGTGCATCACATGGAATTCGTGCGCGGCGTGCCGCAAGACCGCCAGATCGTCATGGTCGGCGACATCGCGACGTCGCCGATCAAGGTCATCGGCGAAACGGACAAGCGCGGCACCGACGTGCATTTCTGGGCCGACGAAGAGATTTTCACGCACGTGGAATTCCACTACGAAATCCTGGCCAAGCGCATCCGCGAACTGTCCTTCCTGAACAATGGCGTCAAGATCAAATTGTCCGACCAGCGCACGGGCAAGGAAGAAATCTTCGCCTTCGAAGGCGGCACGCGCGGCTTCGTCGAATACATCAACAAGGCCAAGTCGGTCTTGCACCCGACCATTTTCCAGGCCACGGGCGAGCGCATGTCGGACCAGGGCACGAACATCTCGGTCGACGTGTCGATGCAGTGGAACGATGCCTACAACGAACAGGTGCTGTGCTTTACAAATAACATCCCGCAACGCGACGGCGGCACCCACTTGACGGGCTTGCGCGCGGCGATGACGCGCGTGATCAACAAATACATCGATGAACACGAGTTCGCCAAGAAGGCGAAAGTGGAAATCAGCGGCGACGACATGCGCGAAGGCTTGACCTGCGTGCTGTCCGTGAAAGTGCCGGAACCGAAATTCTCGTCGCAGACGAAAGACAAGCTGGTCTCAAGCGAAGTGCGCGGCCCGGTCGAAGAGATCGTCGCCAAGACCCTGGCAGATTACCTGCAAGAAAAACCGAACGACGCCAAGATCATTTGCGGCAAGATCGTCGAAGCAGCGCGCGCCCGCGAAGCGGCCCGCAAGGCCCGCGACTTGACGCGCCGCAAAGGCATCATGGACGGCCTGGGCCTGTCGGCCAAGCTGGCCGACTGCCAGGAAAAAGACCCCGCCCTGTGCGAACTGTACATCGTCGAGGGTGACTCGGCAGGTGGCTCCGCAAAACAAGGGCGCGACCGCAAGTTCCAGGCGATCTTGCCACTGCGCGGTAAAGTCTTGAACGTGGAAAAAGCCCGTTTCGAGAAAATGCTGTCGTCGGAGCAGATCACCACCCTGATCGCCACCCTCGGCACCTCGATCGGACCGGACGAATTCAACGTCGAGAAACTGCGCTACCACCGCATCATCATCATGACCGATGCGGACGTCGACGGCGCCCACATCCGTACCCTGCTGCTGACCTTGTTCTACCGCCAGATGCCGCAACTGGTCGAACGCGGCCACATCTACATCGCGCAACCGCCGCTGTACAAAGTAAAATCGGGCCGCGACGAGCGCTATCTGAAAGATGACGCCGAGGAAGCGAGCTACATGATGACGGTGGCGCTGAACACGGCCGTGCTGGTGCCGCGCACAGGCGCGGAAGGCATTTCCGGCGAGACCCTGACGGAACTGGTGCGCAAGTTCAACCTGTCGAACACCATCATGACGCGTCTGACGCGCGTCATCGACCGTGCCGCCCTGACGGCCATCATGACGGGCGCGCAGCTGGACCTGTCGACCCTGGACCTGGCGGAAACCTCCGCCCTGACCCTGCAGACAGCCATCAACGACAGCGCCGTGCGCGTGCATGTGCGTTCCGACGACTTGTCGGAAAAACACAAGCTGCACATTGAACGCATGCACCACGGCAACATCAAAGTGACGGCCATCGACGCCGACTTCGTGCAAGGCCCGGACTACGCCGTGCTGAGCAGCGGCGCCGCCACCTTCGAAGGCCTAATCGGCGAAGGCGCCTTCGTGCGCCGCGGCGAAGGCGAGCGCGTCAAGGAAATCGCCGTGGTCGACTTCCACCAGGCCATGCAATGGCTGCGCGACGAAGCCGAACGCACGGTCTCGAAACAGCGCTACAAAGGTCTGGGCGAGATGAACCCGGACCAGCTGTGGGAAACCACGATGGACCCAACCGTACGCCGTTTGCTGAAGGTACAGATCGAAGACGCCATTGCGGCGGATCAAATCTTCACCACCCTGATGGGCGACGACGTGGAACCACGCCGCGCGTTCATCGAAAACAACGCGCTACGCGCGGGCAATATCGACGTGTAAGCCCGCTTCCCTGGTTTCCATGTCTGCCAAGGCGGCCCTTTTCAGGGCCGCTTTTTTTATGCGCGCGAGAATCCTGCCGGCATATTGACATACTTGCTAAAAGCAAGCAATAATCTGCTATAAGCAAGCAAATGGAGGTGTCACATGCAGGCGGATCAACTCAGCGAGCGCACGGAGATCGTGCGTCGTTTCAACCGTTTCTATACGCGCCAGATTGGTGTGCTGCATGAACATTTGCTGGATAGCGCGTTTTCGCTGACAGAGGTGCGCATCCTGTACGAATTGGCGCACCGGGAGCAACTGACCAGTGCGGACTTGTGCCGCGAGCTGGGCTTGAACGCAGGCTATCTGAGCCGGGTCATTGCCGGGTTTGAAAAGCAGGGGCTGATCACCAAAACGCGCTCGCCCACGGATGCGCGCGCGGCCCGATTGCAGCTGACCGAACAGGGACAGCGCACCCTCGCGCCACTGGTCGAGGCGTCGCGGCGCGAAGTGGCGGCCATGCTGGAACGCTTGCCCCCAATGGCGCAGCAGGAACTGGTCGCTGCCATGGGCCAAATCCAGGGCTTGCTGGGGGAAGCAACGCCCAGTTATATCCTGCGCAATCCGCAGCCGGGCGATATGGGCTGGATCATCCACCGGCAAGCCGTGCTGTATACGCAGGAATACGGCTGGAACAACGAGTACGAGGCACTCGTTGCCGACATCCTCGCCAAGTTCGTGCGGGAATTCGACCCGGTCCGTGAGCGCTGCTGGATCGCCGAGAAGGACGGCAAGGTGATCGGCTCGGTCTTCATCGTGCGCCAGGACGACGCGACGGCCAGGCTGCGCCTGCTGTATGTCGATCCCTGCGCGCGCGGCCTGGGCATCGGCAGCCGCCTGGTCGACGAATGCCTGCGCTTCAGCCGCCAGGTGGGCTACACGAAAATGGTGTTGTGGACCAACAGCATCCTCACCGGCGCGCGCCGGATCTACGACAGGGCTGGCTTCGAGCTGGTCGAGGAAGAGGCGCATCACAGCTTTGGCAAGGACTTGATCGGCCAGGTGCTGGCGCGCGACCTGTAAGCAGGCGCAGCTGCCCCCTGGCATGGAAGCGACTGTGGCGGCGCCAGGACAGTGGCCGCCAATTTCCTCGTCTGGATCACCAATCCCCCCAAGAAACCAGTACACTAGTTCCTGAGTGCAACTACTTTTGTACGCACCCATGCCGCCTGCCGTTGCCGGGAGGCGTCCCTGCCGCAAGGCGTGTTGTCTGCCTGGACAAATGCAATGTTCACTTCGCGCAGCCTGTCTCCTGCCTTCTATTACCTGTTCTTTTCAGGTGAACGGGAGCAGCAACAGCGCTTTTTCAAGGAACTGCATTTCATTTCGATAGCCATCCTGACGTTTGGCCTGGCCTGCTGGCTGGTCACGTTCAGCCTGACCTTGCCGCGCGCTTCGCTCAATCATGCGCATGCGGCAATGGCCGTGACGGGCATGGTGGTGGGGCTGGTGCTGACCAAGTATGCGAAGTCGCTGCAGGCCATCATCGTCAGCGGCAGCATCAGCGTGCTGTTCATCGCTTTCGGCTTTCGCGTGCTGATGCTGGGCACGGAAGCCCCCGCTTTCTGGGTATTGCCGCTGGGCGTGATGATCACCCTGACGACGGCGCCCATCTTCAGCGGCATCGCGTACTACCTGGGCGTGTCGCTGTGCGTGTGGGCCATGCTGGGGCTGGGACAGTTTCCCGTGCATGCGGGCCAGGCCGACCAGCATTGGCCCGTGCTGGCCGTCACCATCAGCGTAATCATCGGCCTGGCGCTGAATATCTATTTTCTCGTTTTGCGCATCCATAACTATCGTGCCCAGCGCGAACTGACGACGATGGCCTACAAGGATGGCTTGACCGGGCTCAACAACCGACGCATGTTTACGCAAAGCGCCCGCATCCTGCAGCGTACGACGCACACGCCCGCGTATTTTTTAATGATCGACATCGATGACTTCAAGCAAATCAACGATGTGTACGGCCATGACGTGGGCGACGAAGTGCTGAAAAAGATCGCCGAGGTCATCGAGGGGCTGTCGGGCGAGCATCTGTGCGGCCGCCTGGGCGGCGAGGAATTCGCCATTATTTACTTGGGCGAAAAGAACGCGGCTTGCGCCTTTGCCGCACAGCTCGTCGACAGCGTCGAGGCGGCTTTCGTGCCGGAACGCAAGGTCTCCGTCAGCATCGGCATGGCGGAAATGATCAAGGAAACGGACTTGTCGCACAGCTACCGGCGTGCCGATGAATCCTTGTACCAGGCCAAGAAAAGCGGCAAGAACCGCTACGTGCTCAACGCCGCCTGATTATGCGAGGCTGACGAAGTTGCATCAAGCAGCGCCAGCAAGGCTTGCGGCGAAATCTTCCAGGGATCGCGCTGCTCAAGGTCCACCTCATACCAGCTGTCCTGGGCCACGATCTTGAGGATGGTCAAGGGGATGTGCTTGCTTTCAAAGAACGCCAGCATGCAGCGGATCAAACGGCTCACCTTGACGTGATCATCTCGATACAAGGGGCAGGTATAGAAACAGCCCTTCTCTCCCATGCGCAATTTCCTGGCTGCGCCGACACGCGAGTGGAGCACGTACTTGTGCAAGAACTCGGTCACGACCTCATCGTCAACGGGAATACTGCAGGAAATGGTGATCTGGGCCATGAGAATACGGACAGTGATTCAATAGCCAAGCTTAGCAGAATTGATTTTTTCCTGAAATGCTAAGATCGCGGCGCGCGCATGCCGGCACACGCACCGGCATGGCGTCTCGACAAGGATTGCCATTGAACACCCCAGGAAAAATCACTCTGCGCATACTGTCGCTGTGCGCCGCCCTGTGCCTGCCGCTTTCCACCATGGCACAAGCCATTTCTGCCGAGGACGCCGCTTTCGTGGCCGCCACCGTGCCCGTGCCCTCGCCGCCGCTGCGCCTGAGCGTGCATCCCGAGATCCGCGCCGACGTGTTCAAGCTGCTCGGCTATGCGCGCGGCAGCTATACGCAGGGCAATGCCCTGATCGCGCGCCAGGTGCTCGACAGCATGCAGTCACTGGACGACATCACGCGCACCATGCTGCCCGACGGGCGCTCGGTGCTGGCCTCCATCGATGCCAGCAAGCACGGTGCTCAGCGCGCCGCCATGCTGTTCGACCCGCAACGCAAGCTGTTGGCGCTGGCCCTCGTCAACGGCCATTGCGCGCCCGCCACTGGCGACGCCGCCCCCGCCTGCCTGCCGCCCACGCACCCCGTGCTGACGCTGTTCCTGCCACCAGGCGCAGAGGACGAGACGGCCGCGCCGCTGCTGGTGTGGGCGCGGCAGCTGCCAGCGATGCTGGCACAGGCTGCGCCGGCACAGCGGCAAAGCATTGCTGCGGTGGAATACATCACCACCCGCCCCGGCCAGCCCGGCTGGGAGCCGCGCGACGTGCCGCCCGGCTTTCCCGCCAGCATGCTGCACCTGCTGCTGCCGAACGCGGAACTCAACAGCAGTTCCAGCGGCGGCAAACTCATCGCACCGGCCGGCCTGGCCGGCTTGCCCATGCGTACGGCCACGGAAGCGGCCGAGGCCGGCGACGAACCCATGCCCGATGCCCACATCACCCTGCGCAGCTATGCCGATTTCCACTGGGTGCTCAACACCTACGCCAAACTGGCCAAGGGCGCGCAAGTAAAGGGGCATGACGAGAAGGTGGTCTTCAGCGGCAGCGATGCCGGCGGCCGCTACACGGTGACCTTGCGCGAGCCGGACAAGGAAAACGGCGTCTTCATCACCGTGGCCAGCTGGCGGGAAAAATAGGCCGAAGCGGAGTACGAACAAGGGAAAGCATTGCCATTACGCACAGGAGCATGGCATTTTGGCATTTTGCGGTATGATTTCCGGCCGTGCGGCGCGGCCCGATCCCCGCCTTGCCCACCCAGTCCGTCAAGCCAGCCACGCTTGCGTAGCATCCTGCCCTAAGGAATTCATATGTTTGGTTTTAACTTGCGCGTTGCCAAGATGGTGTGGACGGCTTTCCTCATCGCCTTCCTGCTATTTCTCACCTACAAGGTCTCGTCGACCCTGATCGTGGTGGTCTTTGCCATTTTCTTCAGCTATCTCGTGTATCCGCTGATCGGACTGCTGGAGCGGTATGGGCCGAAACGCCTGCCGCGCACGGCCAATATCGGCATCGTCTTCCTGGTGGTGATCTTGCTGGTGGCGATACTGGGCTCCATCTTCGGCGCCCGCATCGAGGAAGAGGCGATCAAGCTCAGCGATCAGTTGCCAACTCTGCTCAAAGGCAACAATTTTGCCGAGCGCATCCCGTTGCCGGAATTCATGGAACCCTTGCGCGCGCGTCTGCTGTCATTCATGCAGACACAGCTGAGCAGCGGCACGGGACAAGCCATGCCGCTGGCGAAAGAACTGGGCCTGACCGTCATGCATGCAGCCAGCAACCTGATCTATCTGGTGCTGGTGCCCGTGCTGAGCTTTTTGCTGATCAAGGAAGGGCCGGACATGCGCGACGGCTTGCTGTCCTTGCTGAACCGCCCGAACAAGAAACTCTGGGGCGCCATCATCGATGACCTCGACATCTTGCTGTCGCGCTATGTGCGCGCCCTGCTGCTGTTGTCGATCGCCACTTTTGTATCCTACAGCATCGCCTTTTCCCTGATGGGCGTGCCGTACAGCCTGCTGCTGGCGGGCGCTGCCGCCCTGCTGGAATTCATCCCGTTTGCCGGTCCGCTGGCCGCCGCCGTCATCGCCGTCGTGGTGGCCGGTTTCAGCGGCTTCGATCACGTCTTCTGGCTGATCGGCTTTATCGCCGCCTACCGCTTGTTCCAGGATTACGTGCTCAACCCGTACTTGATGAGCGAAGGCGTGGAAGTGAGCCCGCTGATGGTAATCGTCGGCTTGCTGGCCGGCGACCAACTCGGTGGCGTGGTGGGCATCTTCCTGTCCGTGCCCGTGATGGCGGCCATCAAGATCGTCTTCGTCCGCGCCCGGGCGGCCTTGCAGGCGCGCCACGATGCGCTGGAGAAAGCGGAACAGGCGGCAGAGGAAGCGCGCGCCCAGGCCTTGGCCGAGGCGGCGCGATTACAGGAACAGGGCAGCAAGGTGGCCCTGGAACAACAATAATTCAGAATCAACAACACCTAAAAAACCGTAGCGAGCGGCAGCAAGTTGTGGCCGAGAAGCGCAACTGTGCTAGGGCACAGTGAGCATCGCAGGCTGCAAATTGCGACGCGCAGTAGGTTTTTAGGTGTTGTTAAAACTCTTCCCACTCGCCGCTGTTATCTGCAGCGGGTTTGGCCGGACGCGGTTTTGCAGCAGGGGCGGGTGCTGCCGCAGCGCGGGATGGCGCCAGGCGCAGCGCCGGGCGTTTCAAGGCCGTGCTGGTGGCGGCCACGACAGGCTTGCGCAAGGCAGGCTTGGCCGCTGCCGGGCCGCTATGGTTGGCGTCGAGCTTGAAAATGCTGACCATCTCGGCCAGCGCCGCCGCCTGCTCCTGCATCGCTTCCGAAGCGGCTGCCGCCTCTTCCACCAGCGCTGCATTCTGTTGCGTCACGGTATCCATTTCCGCCACGGCTTGATTGATCTGGCCGATGCCCAGTTCCTGCTCGCGGCCGGCGGCGCTGATTTCACCCATGATGTCCGTCACGCGACGGATGCTGGATACGATCTCGTCCATCGTCGTGCCCGTCTGGCTGACCAGCGCGCTGCCGGCGCCCACGTTCTGCACCGACGCTTCGATGAGCAGCTTGATATCCTTGGCGGCGCTGGCCGAGCGGTGCGCCAGGTTGCGCACTTCCGTGGCGACGACGGCAAAGCCACGGCCTTGCTCGCCCGCACGGGCCGCTTCCACGGCCGCGTTCAGGGCCAGGATGTTCGTCTGGAAGGCGATGCCATCGATCACGCCGATGATGTCGGCGATCTTTTTCGACGATTCGCTGATGGTGCCCATGGTATCGACCACTTGCGCCACCAGCGCGCCGCCCTTGACGGCCACGTCCGAAGCGGAGACGGCCAGCTGGTTCGCCTGGCGCGCATTGTCGGAATTCTGCTTGACGGTCGAGGTCAGCTCTTCCAGCGAGGAAGCCGTTTCTTCCAGGCTCGAAGCTTGCTGCTCCGTGCGGCTGGACAAGTCCAGGTTACCCGAGGCGATTTCATTGCTGGCCGTGGCGATGGCCCCACTGCCGTCGCGCACGCCGCGCACGGTGCTCGACAGGCGTTCCTGCATTTTCTGTAAGCCGGTCAGCAAGGCGCCCATTTCATCGTGGCGCGCGATGACGATGTCATTGGCCAGGTTGCCGTCCGAAATGGCGTCGAAATGGCGCAGGGCCTGGTTCAGCGGGCCAAAGATGGCGCGCAGCAGCAAGATGCTGGAAATAATGGTCAGCAAGGCGCCCACGATCATGCCGATGATGGCCATGGTCACTTGCGTGTGGTAACTGGCTTGGCTGTCCGCATACATTGCGGCAGCTGAGCTAGCCTGGAATTGCGTCAATGTTTCCGCTGCCTGGTCCAGGGTGCGGTAGAGGGGCGAAAGGCCCGTCATCATCAGCTTGTCCGCCTGCTCGATATTGTGTTCGCGCAAAGCCTTGCTCATGGCCAGCACGCCATTGTTCAGGTAATCGCTGCGCTTCTTGTCCATGTCGTCGGACAGGCGCTTTTCTTCCGCGTTTTGCGGCAAAGCCAGGTACGCCTTCCAGGCCTTGTTCGACGCTTCCAGGAATTGTTCAGCACGCGCCAGGGTCTCCTTGGCATCCGGCGCATCCGGGTGCACCATCACGCGGTCCATCGTGAAACGACCACGGCCCAGGGCGATTTGCGACTCGCCAATGGCTTGCGTTGATGCCAGCTGATTGCTATAGACCTCGTTGAGGCTGTTGTTGGCCGATTTCAGGCTGATGATACTCATGGCGCCCAACACGGCGATCAGCAAGCCCAGCACACTCATGGTGGCGATCAGGCGCATTTTTATTGTTATATTCGACAGCATGCAATTTTCCTTGTAAGGGCGCAACCATGCTTGCGCATGCCGGACGGATAGCAGCAAGCGCCAGATGGGCGGGGCAGTTCTTAATTGTTCAGGACAAAATTCGGTCGATGGAGCGTTGCTAGCGGCTGGGGGGAAGGCGGCCCGCTCATCATCGTCAGGAGTGAAATACAGGGCAACAGGGTTGAGGTTTCCTGTACTTTTAATTTCCTTACTGCAAGATACAGGGAAAAATTACCAGTAGCAACATCCAGCATGGATTTTCACGCTTTGTAACAAGCGGATGATGTTTTTTGCGCAGAACTGGCATTCTGCTGTTGTGCGCGGTCGCGCCGGAATGCCAGATATGTTAATAGACGGTTTCTTCGATCAGCTGGCCATCGTCACGGAAAGACTGAAACTGGTCCGTTTTCTTGCCCATGTGATAATTGCCAGTCTGCTTAGGTTTCCCGTTCTGGAAATGTTCGATGCTGACGCCATGCAGCACGCCCTTGTGCCAGTTGCGGTGAAATTGCGGCAGGTCGCCATCGGGATAAAACAGGGTTTCCGCACCATCGCGCTTGCCGTCGGCAAAGCTGCCCTGGTAACGCCGCTTGCCATCCGGATAAAAGCTTTCCATCGTGCCATCGAGCACGCCCAGGCGGTAATGCTCGACCAGTTCCAGCTGGCCGCTGGCTGCATACTGCTCCAGCTCGCCATCGGGCTTGCCATCGAGCATGGTCAACACTTGCCAGCCGCCGTCCGCCGTCGCCTTCTTCCACGGCCCCTGCTTGACATCATCGATGTAGTTGCCGCCACCGCCAGGTTCCACCCACTGGCCCTGCTTCTTGCCATTCACATAGTTGCCCTGCCATTGCACCACGCCAGCGACGCGGCGCTCGCTGGGCCCATTCAAGCGGTCTTTCACGAAATGGTCGTAACCGGTGAAACTGTGCATGTCCGCTGCGCGCCACTCGGCCAGGCCCGGGCTGACTTCCCAACGGCCCGTGCGCTGGCCCCGCTGCATCATGCCCGTCGTGGTTTCATCGCCGCTTTCATACGTCCATGGCCCTTCGGCCTTGTCGTCGACAAAGGCGCCAAACGAGCGGATGGTGTTCGGCTCTTCGTAATGCCATGCGCCCGTGCGCTTGCCCTGCACATACGGGCCGCGGGCAAACACGCTGCCCACACAGCAATTCACGTCGTATTCGATGAATGGCCCATCCTGGCTGGCGGCAAAGCGCTGCGGCTGGGTTTCCCAGGTGACCCACTTGACGTGATAACTGGGCGCGCGGCCCCCTTGCCATCCCTTGCCGAGCAGATACGTGACGGTCAGATAATGGCCCTCCTTTTCCTGGAAGGTTTTTTATAGGCAAACGCGGGAGCTTCCGTTGGCTTGCCCGGCAGTAATTCACCATCGATATTGAAATAGCCGACCAAGGTGCCATGGCCATGCTCGATGGCGTCGAACTCGGCCACGCCCGAAGGCGCATACGCGATGCTGTAATCGATCAGCTGAAGGAAGCCAGCGCCGCGCGTACGCGCGTTTCATCCATGACCTTGGCGCCGCGCACGATGGCGTCCAGCGCGGGCTGCAAGGTGGCCACCTTGAACATCCTGCCGCCGCTGCGCTCGTAGCGGTAGGCGTGCAAATCATAGGCCGCGCCACTGTTAGCACTGCGGCTGAGCACCAACGTCGTTTCGCCTTCGCTGTCGAGGTCCAGCTGGAACACGGCCTCGATGCTGGCCTTGCCGTACCTGTCCAGGTTCATGCGTTTCTCGCTGCCCTCGTTGCACTGGCAGTAGTAGCCGTTGACCTCGCCATTTTCC
This sequence comes from Janthinobacterium breve, assembly GCF_051380895.1. NCBI lineage: Bacteria > Pseudomonadati > Pseudomonadota > Betaproteobacteria > Burkholderiales > Oxalobacteraceae > Janthinobacterium > Janthinobacterium breve. Next base: position 48,670 of record NZ_JBNYXY010000013.1, read on the forward strand.
CGCAGGAAGGCCAGCACCACGCCGCCATCGCGGCGCTCGACGGCGCTGGCGGTGGCCATGGGTGCGCCCTCATAGAACCGCGCTGCAGCCTGCGCCGGCGCCAGGGCGCCCAGCGCCAGCAACGCCGCCATTGTGCTCATCCAAAATGTTTGCCGCATGCCAACTCCACTGCCGAAAACCGCCATTATGCATGGCCATTCAGGCAAGACCGGACACGCCAGGACGCCGGCGCCACAGGGGCCGCTGCACCGTCTGCGCCAGCAGCACGCCCAGCAGCGAGATGCCGCCGCCGACCAGGTGATACAGATGCATGCTTTCGTGCAGCCAGACGATGGCCAGCAAGGCCGTCAGCAAAGGCAGCAGATTGACGTAGATGCTGCAGCGGTTCGGCCCCAGCAGTTTGACCCCTTCGATCCACAGGTAGGACAGCACGATGGAGGAACCGATGCCCGCATAAGCAATCAGGGGCAAGGTGGTGGCGTCCAGCCGGGCGCTGCCGGGCGGCAGCAACAGGAACAGCGGCAGCATGCAAGCGAGGGCCGCCAGCGCCTGGCAATAAATGGCTTGCCAGGCAGGAATGGACAAGCGCCAGCGGCGCAGCAGCACGCCGTACAGGGCAAACACCAGGCAGGCCAGCAGCATCAGCGCATCGCCCGCATGCACGCCCTGCTGCAGCAAGGCCAGCACATCGCCGCGCCCCACCAGGTACAGCAAGCCGCCAAACGACAACACGCCGCCGGCCGCCATGCCCACCGTCAGGCGCTCGCCCAGCAACAACACGCTGAGCAGGGCCGTCATCAGGGGCGCCAGCGCCGTGACGATGGCCATGTTGGTGGCCGTCGTCGATTCGGCGGCGCGGTAGGACAGGCTCTGGAACAGCGCCATCGACATCACGCCGCACAGGGCCAGCTGCCACCACTGGCGACGGATGGCGGCGCGGTTACGCCACAGGGGACGGGCGATAAACGGTGTCATCACCAGCAAGACCAGCACCAGGCGGTAAAAGGTGATGGCCGTGGGGGCGATGCTGGACGCGGCCAGCTTGGACACGACGACGTTGCCGGCCCACAGCAACATGGCCAGAAACGGATACAGATAGGCGCGCACAGGCATGTGTAGCTCCGGGAATAGTTACGGGGAACCATCATGCCGCAGGTGCGCCGCGCCTTCTCGCGCTAAGATGTCTGTACCTATCGCAAAACTGACTTTATTTTTATGGATTGCACCTCCCCCGCCTTTCAGGAATTGCTGCCCGTCACGGCGCGCGCCATGGCGCTGGCCGTCGACTATGCGCATGGCCACGTTATTTCCGTGCACCGCCACACGCATGCACAGTTGCTGTATGCCATCGAGGGCGTGATGACCATCGAGGCGCAAGGCGGGCGTTGGGTGGTGCCGCCCACGCGCGGCGTGTGGCTGCAGCCCGGCATCGCGCACCAGGTGCGCATGAGCGGCGCCGTGAAAATGCGCACCGTCTTCATCGATTGCGCCAGCTCACCGCTGCTGCCGCGCCACAGTTGCGTGCTCGACATCAGCCCCCTGCTGCGGCAATTGATCGTGGCGGCCGTCGACATCGCGCCCGATTTCACAGAAGGCAGCCGCGACTGGCATCTGCTGCAATTGCTGTTGCACGAGCTCGACAGCCTGCCCGTGCTGCCCCTGTATTTGCCGCTGCCCGTGGATGCGCGCCTGCGCGGCATTTGCGCGCGGCTGATGGCGCAACCGGGCGAACAGCAGACGGTGGCGCACTGGGCGCAGGAACTGGCGATCACCGAGCGCAGCCTGCACCGTTTGTTCCAGAAACAAACGGGCATGCGCTTTGGCCAGTGGCGCCAGCAGGCGCGCCTGCTGCGGGCACTCGAACAATTGGCGCATGGCAGCAAGGTCATCGACGTGGCCATGGACAATGGCTACACCAGCCAGAGCGCCTTTACCGCCATGTTCAAGAAGCATTTCGGCACCACGCCCACCGCGTTTTACCGGGCAAAAGTCATCGCAGTGTAAAAAAAATGCTGCTGTGCATCAATAATCATGGGCGAGAGTCGCCGCGCTTGTTATCATCGCAAGCCTTATCGCACCGCGCCCATCCTGGCAGCGGTGTTGACCTTAATCACACCACCATGACACAGAATTTCTTCCAGACTTTTATCCTGCTCTTGCTCGTCACCGATCCGTTCGGCAACGTTTCCCTGTTCGTCAATGCCCTGAAACGGGTACCGGTCGAGCGGCGCTGGAAAGTCGTGGTGCGCGAGTGCATGATCGCCTTCGGCATCTTGCTGCTGTTTATGTTCTTCGGCCGCCATTTCCTGAACGCCTTGCAATTGTCGGAAGTGGCGCTGCGCATCGGCGGCGGCGTCATTTTGTTCCTGATCGCCATGCGCATGGTGTTTCCGCAGCCTAACGCGGGCAATAGCGACCACGAGATGGGCGGCGAACCGTTCATCGTGCCGCTGGCCATCCCCGCGCTGGCCGGCCCATCGGCACTGGCCACCGTGCTGCTGTTTTCCTCGCACGAAATGAACGATGTCATCGCCCACGTGGCGGGGCTGACGGCCGTAGCCGTCGTCTGGCTGGCCGTCTTCCTGTGCGCCGAACGCTTGCAGCGGGCGCTGGGTCCAAGGGTCATGACGGCGTTCGAGCGCCTGATGGGCTTGATTTTGACGGCGATGGCCATTGAAATGTTGCTCGCTGGCATACGCGCATTTTTGAAGTCTGTATAAAATAGCCTTTCATTCATTCACGGAGGTTTGTTCATGAGCCGTTGCGCCCACATTTGCCTGATGGCCGATTACAACCAGTGGATGAATGCCAAGGTCTATGCGGCCGCGGCCGGGCTGGCACCTGAAGATCTGCAGCGCGAGCGGGGTGCGTATTTTGGTTCCCTGCTGGCCACCTTGAACCACGTGATGGTGGGCGACACCCTGTGGCTGCAGCGCTACGCCAAACACCCGGCCGGCTTTCCCCTGCTCGACCCCATCCGCACCATCACGCCGCCCGCATCGCTCACACACCCGCTGTTCGCGGCCGAGGATTTTGCCGCCATGCACGCGCACCGGCTGTGGCTGGACCAGGTCATCATCGACTGGGCCGCCTCCATCACGGAAGACGACCTGGACCACCTGCTCGACTACCGCAACAGCAAGGGACCGAACCGGCGCGAGTTTTTCAGCCTGCTCATGCATTTCTTCAATCACCAGACACACCACCGGGGCCAGGCCAGCACCCTGCTGTCGCAAGCAGGCGTGGACATCGGCGATACGGATTTACTGTTTCGCATCCCCAACCATATCGAGGACTGACGGCAAGCGGTACAGCCACGCTTTCACAGCAATCGTTGCCAGCGCCAGCGCCCCCAGCAGCGCACCGCAGGCCAGCGCCCCCTGCATGCCATGGTGGGCGATGGCCATGCCGCCGGCCAGCGCACCCACCGTCACACCCAGGTTGATGGCGGCGATATACACGCCAATGGCAAACGCGGGCGCCTCGCGCGCTTCGCTGCTGAGCCACACTTGCGTCACGATCAGCCCGCTCGTATGCGCGGCGCCCCAGAACAGCAGCAGCACGGCCAGGGCCACCCAACCGATATCGCCGCCCGCATGACGGTACAGCAACCAGTACGCCAACCCCAGCAGCACGGGCTGCAGCAAGACCGTGCGCAGCACATGCGTGCCCAGCTGGCGCCCCGCGAACAGATTGCCGGCCACGCCGCCCACGCCAAACACCACCAGCGCCAGCCCCGTCTGGCGCGCCGACAAGCCCGCTTCCTGTTGCAAATACGCGGCCGCATACGCATACACGGCAAACATGGCGGCAAAGACAAATACGGCGGCGGCAATCGTCAGCCACAGCGCCGGTTTGCGCAGCACGGCCAATTGACGGCCATACGCCATTGGCGCTTGCTGCGGCGTGTCCGGCAAGAACAGGTACAAACCCAGGGCGGCCAGCGCATTCACCAGGGCGCAGGCGAGGAACGATGCCTCATAGCCATACTGGGCGGCGATCCACGTCGTCAGCGGGATGCCCAGCACCATGCCCATGCTGGTGCCCGTGAACGCATGCGCGCCGGCCCGCGCCGCATCGCGCGGCGGGTACAGGGCGGCGGCGGCCACCATGGCCAGCGAGAAATAGACGGGGTGGAACAGGGCCGGCACGATGCGCAGCGCCAGCAGCACCTCGAAGCGGGGCGCATACGCCGAGGCCACGCTGGCCAGCGCGAACACCAGCAGGGAAACCACCAGCACCGGCTTGCGGCGCCAGCGCGTGGCCAGCAGCACGAGGAAAGGCCCGCCCACCGCGATCACCAGCGCGAACAGGCTCACCAATGAGCCCGCCTGCGCCGCCGTCACGCCGTAGCGCTGCATGATCATCGGCAAGATGCCCACCACGCCAAACTCGATGCAATACACGCCGAACAGGCCCAGCGCGAGGAAGATGATGGGCGTCATTGCCCTTGCTCCACGCCATACACAGCCTGGCACAATTCCATCACGAACGGACCCGCCATGCCTTCCAGTGCCGTATTCGTGAACGCCACCACGGACAGTTCTCGGGCCGGGTCAACAAACCACGAGTGGCCATACGTGCCACCCATGCGCCACGTGCCCGCCGCTTCCGATGTGGCGGCGGCAAGCGGGTCCGTCAATACGGTAAAACCCAGGCCAAAGCCCCGTCCCGGCCAGAACGGCAAGTCAAAGCCGCCCGTCTGGCTTTCGCCCATCTGGCGCGCCAGCTCTGGCGGCAACAGCGGTGCGCCGCCCTGGCGCAGGGTTTCCAGCAGGCGCATGAAGTCGGGGGCGGAACCGACCATGCCGGCGCCGCCCGATGGATACGCGTGCGCGTCGAGCGCGCGCGCCGGCGACAAGGTAAAGCCAGCCATGCCATCGAGAAACGGCAGATGGTCTTCCCCCGCGTCCAACAAACGCCGCGGCCGGGACTCTCCCGCTGCGCGGTCCGCATACGCCACGGCCAGTCGCGCCGGCGCCGTGGCCAGGAAGCCCGTGTCGCGCATGGCCAGCGGCGCCGTCACCAGGGTCGATATTGCCTGCGCCAGCGGCATGCCAGCCGCCTGCTCGATCACGGCGCCCAGCACGTCGGTGGCAATCGAGTACGCCCAGCGCTCACCGGGCGCATACGCCAGCGGCGCCGTGGCCAGGCGGCGCAGGTTGTCTTCCAGGCTAATGCGGGAAGCATTCATGCCGTCGGACACCCCGGCCTGCGCATACGCGCCGCCCGGCGGCTGGAAGAAACCGTAGTCGAGGCCGGCCGTGTGCGTGAGCAAGTGGCGCACGGTCATCGCCGCCACCGCGCCGTCCGGCTGGCGCGGCGCAAAATACGGCAGCCAGCGCACCACCAGGTCGTCCAGCCCCAGGCGCCCCTGCCCCACCAGCGCCAGCGCGGCCGTCGAGACGATGGGCTTGCTGACGGATGCCAGGCGGAAGACGGCGTCCTCGCGCATGGGCGTGCCCGCTTCGCGGTCCAGGTAGCCGGCCGCGCAGCGGTAGATTTCCTGGCCACGCTGGCGCACCAGCACCACAGCGCCCACCAGGCGCTGCTGTTGCAAGACAGCATCGAGCACGGCATCGATGCGGGCGGACAAGGCCGCAGGAGAAAAGTGTGTGTACATGGCTAGTCTTTCAAATGGTCAGGCTGGCAGCGTAAGCCGGCACGGATAAAAGAAAAATAGGCTATAGTTTCTGTCTGTGCAGACGTTGACATCCGCAATCAATGGCGACAAGGGACGACATGGATAACCTGGCGGGATTCACTGCCTTCGTGCAGGCCGCGGAAACGCGCAGTTTTGTGGCGGCGGGCCGGGTGCTCGGTATTTCCGCTTCGGCCATCGGCAAGAGCATCGCGCGGCTGGAAGAGCGCCTGGGCGTGCGTCTGTTTCACCGCAGCACGCGCAGCATCGCGCTGACGAGCGAAGGCACGGTGTTTCTCGAACGCTGCCGACGCATCCTGGGCGAGATCGAAGCGGCCGAGCTGGAGTTATCCAACAGCAAGAGCGCACCGCAAGGCCGGCTGCGCGTCAGCCTGCCGCAGGTGGGCAGCTTGCTCAATCCCGTGCTGGCAGCCTTTGCGCGCGCCTATCCGCAGGTGGAACTCGATCTCGACTTCAGCGACCGCCGGGTCGATGTCATCGAAGAGGGCTACGACGCCGTCGTGCGCGCAGGCGAAAGCGCCGACAGCCGCCTGATGAGCCGCCAACTGGGCCAGTTCCAGCTGCAACTGGTGGCCGCGCCCGCCTATCTGGCGCAGCACGGCACGCCGCAGCTGCCGGCCGACCTGCTGCGCCATACCTGCCTGCTGTACAAGTTTCCCAGCAGCGGCAAGGTCGAGGCCTGGCCCCTGCCCGAATGGCCAGCCCTGCACGCGGCCGGCTTGCCGGCCCTGCTCAACTGCAACAATGTGGAAACCCTGCTGCACTTTGCCGAAAGCGGCCTGGGCATCGCCGCCCTGCCCGACTTTGCCGTGCGCGCGGCGCTGAGTACGGGCCGCCTGCAGAGCGTACTGGACGCGCACCGCCAGCACGCTGGCGCCTTCCGCATCCTGTGGCCCAGCAGCCGCCACCTGACGCCGAAACTGCGCGCCTTCATCGATTTCCTGGCCATCCACGTGTTTGCGGAAAGCTGACGACGCCTGCTGGCGCCACGGTCGTTGTTTCCATGCGACAACTTATTTAATTTGCTGTCAATTTTCAAACTTTTCGGGGACTTGATACAAGTTTTTGTATTGCAGTGCGAAATTTTGAGGAACAATTACAGCCTGGCCGCCCTTACGTATTAACCCGTAGTCCTGGCCTGCCGGCGTTTTCCCTCACTTCCGCACCACGAAAGCAACCATGTCACTCACACAATTCAAAATCGGCACCCGGCTCGGGATCGGGTTTGCTGTCGTCCTCGGCCTGCTGGTAGCCGTCTTGCTCGTCGGCCTGTATTCCATGGGGCAACTGAGCGCACGCACCCACGACATCGTGGCCGACAAGAACGTCAAGATGGCCGCGGCCAACACCATGAGCGACAACGTGCGCAACATTACCCTGGCGATCACCAGCGTAGTGGTGGCGCCGACGGAGGCGCTGGTGCAGGCGGAACTGGCGAAAATCGGCGAATCGCGCAAGAAATACGGCGCCGCCAAGGAAACCTTGCAAAAGAAAATCTCGACGGACAAGGAAACGGCGCTGATGGCCGAGCTGGACGCGGCCCTGAAATCAGGCGCGCCGCTGAACAACAAGGTCATCGAGCTGCGCAATGCGGGCCAGACGGAAGAAGCGATCGCCTTCCTGACCCAGCAGGCGGCACCGAGCCTGAAGCGCGTGCTGGGCGCGCTCGACAGCCTGGTCGCGTATGAAGGCGAGCAGGCGGCACAAGCGGCGACGGAAGCCGAAACGCTGAGCACCAGCGCGCGCGCCTCCATGATCACCCTGGGCAGCGTGGCCGTGCTGCTGGGCGCCTTCGTTGCCTGGATCATCACGCGCTCGATTACCCGCCCCATCAATGCGGCAGTCAGCGTGGCCGAAACCGTGGCCTCGGGCGACCTGTCCTCGCACATCATCGTCAATTCCAGCGATGAAACGGGCCGCCTGCTGGGCGCCCTGAAGGCCATGAACGACAGTCTGTTGGGCGTGGTGGCGCAAGTGCGCCATGGCACGGATGCCATCGCCACGGCATCGAGCGAAATTGCCGCCGGCAACCTCGACTTGTCGTCGCGCACAGAAGAACAAGCCAGTTCGCTGGAAGAAACAGCCTCATCGATGGAAGAACTGACCTCGACCGTGAAACAGAATGCGGACAATGCGCGCCAGGCAAACCAGCTGGCGAAAAGCGCGTCGGAAGTGGCCGTGCGCGGCGGCAGCATCGTCGCGCAAGTGGTCGACACCATGGGCACGATCAACGCGTCGTCAAAGAAAATCGTCGACATCATCGGCGTCATCGATGGCATCGCCTTCCAGACGAATATCCTGGCCTTGAACGCGGCCGTGGAAGCGGCGCGCGCAGGCGAACAGGGCCGTGGCTTCGCCGTCGTGGCAACAGAGGTGCGCAATCTGGCACACCGCTCGGCTTCGGCCGCCAAGGAAATCAAGGAACTGATCGCCGCCTCCGTCGCCAACGTGGACACGGGTTCGCGCCTCGTCAATGAGGCGGGCCAGACCATGGGCGACATCGTCGACAGCATCGTGCGCGTGACCGACATCATGGGCGAAATCACCTCCGCCACGCACGAGCAAACCATCGGCATCGAACAGATCAACATGGCCATTGCCCAGATGGATGAAGTGACGCAGCAAAACGCCGCCCTGGTGGAAGCAGCAGCAGCCGCCTCGCAAAGCATGCAGGAACAGGCCGGCGAGCTGGCGCATGTGGTGGGTTTCTTTAAAACGGGCAACGCCGTTGCCGCATCTCAACCGGTAGTCAAGCTGGCCGTCGCGCGCAGCAGCATCCCGGCGCCAGCGCCAGCGCGCCCCGTGGCCCGCAAGGCGCCCGTGCGCCAGGCCGTGGCCGCCGCACCGGCGCGCCGCAGCAATGCAGCTGCCGAGAGCGAGTGGGAAGAATTTTAAGTAGAGCAACACCCTCCAGACGTGCAGGCCAGGCAGGAAGTTGCTGCCTGGCTTTTTTTCGTCTGTAAACCCCACTTTTTTTGCGGCAAAGCCCGCGCAATAGACAAAAGTGCAAAACGTGCAGCGCGCATACGCTTTACAATCCTCGCTCGCTTTACAAAATATTGGTCATCATGAATCAGGCAGAACAGCAGCGCCTCCTGGCTATCCTGGAGTATTGGCACAAGATCGAATTCTTTATCCCGTTTGACCTGAATCAAATCACGGACGTTGAAGACCCGTCCACCGTGCGTCTCCTGCAGCGCGAACAGCTGGCGCAATTGCCGCTGCAGTTCGCCACGCAATGGCAAGTCCCGTCCGACCGCGAAATCGACGGCTTTTCCCTGTTCCTCGGCGTGTTCGACAAGGCTGAAATCAACAAGGCTTGCCCGCCAGCCAGCGCCCCGGACAACATCGCCGAAACAGAAAAAACGGAACTGGTCGGACGCTCGTGCTTTGCCCGCCTGTCCCTGAATGCGCTGGGCGAGCCGCAGTTCGATCCCGTGTCCGTGTCGACGTTACCGTGGGCTCTGGGTCGCGCGCGCACGCCGGACTGGTCGGGCCTGAGCCTGGACGCCTTCAGCGACAGCCAACTGGCGCTGCAAGACAGCTTGCGCAATTTCGCCGCCGCCCGCGCCCCGCAGCAAGTGACAGACGAAGCCGGCAATGTCTCGTCGCCCCTGTCCGGGCTGGAAATCGCGGCCCTGGCCGACCTGCTGCGCGACTGGGCCGGTTTCCACCCGTCCGCCGGCCAGCCGCTGGCCGTGCTGGAATTGCACACGCGCAAGAAACGCGCCGCCGTAACGGAAGCCGATACGCTTGAGTCCAGCCAGAACCGCTCCTTGGACTTTGGCGACGCGGTGGAGCCGTCCATCGATATCCTCAACAGTTTTTACCTCGATGACCTGGAACAGATCATCCGCGCCTTGCGCGGCGGCAAGTTGCCCGCGACTGTCGCCGCCTACCTGACGCCGCTGGCGCAGGATGAACGCATCGACCTGTACAGCCCGGCCGGACGCCAGGCGCTGGCCGCCATGCTCAATCCGGGCAATATGAACCGCGGACACTGGCTGGAAGACGCCAGCTACGCCATGAGCCTGATGCAGCAATTCGCCATCCACGGCGCGCGCACGGGCTTGAGCGAACGGGGCATCTTTTCCGTCAACGGCCCGCCCGGCACGGGCAAGACGACCTTGTTGCGCGAATTGTTCGCCGACAACATCGTGCGCCGCGCGGCCGTGCTGTCCTGCCTGGACCGCGCCGGCGACGCCTTCATCGGCAAGGTGGCCGTGGCCTTCGAAGGCGTGCGCGAGCCGATCACCATCGCCCGCTTGCGCCCGGAACTGACGGGCTTTGAAATGGTCGTCGCCTCATCGAACAATGCGGCGGTGGAAAACATTTCCGGCGACTTGCCAAAACCCAAGCAGCTGGGCAAGGAATGGGCGCGCACGCGCTACTTTGAAAGCGTGGCGCGCCGGGTCGTGGCCGATGGCAATGGCGCCAACCGCGCCTTGAGCGAGCAGGACGCGCCATGGGGCTTGATGTCCTGCGCGCTGGGCAATAGCGCCAACCGCCGCCGCTTCGTCAGCAATTTTTATGACGACGACTGGGATAAAACCACGGCGCGCAAGACGCCGAACGCGCAGAATATCCGCCAATGGCTGGCCAGCTACCAGGGCGTCAGCTTCGCCCAGGCGGCGCGCGAGTTTCGCGAGACGGAACACGTGGTGGAAAAGGCCCTGGCCGAGCACGCTCAGTACGCGGCCCTGTGGCAAGCCGTGGGCACCTGCACGGAAGCAGATTTCATCGAGGCCAGCCAGCAAGCGCTGATTGCAGCCGAGCAAGATATGGATGCGGCCAACGGCGCCCTGTCCGGCGCGCTGGCGCAGCAGGACATCTTGCTGGCCAGCAAGAAGGAATTGCTGGAAGAAGAACGCCTGGTGGCGCTGACGCAGCCCGGATTCTTTGCCCGGCTGTTCCGCACGACACCGGCGCGCGCCTACAAGGATGCCGTCATCGCCAACGCCGAGGCGCAGCGCCAGGCCGCGCGCGACGTCTCCGCCATCAAGCTGCTGCTGAAAGGCGAACTGGAACCGCGCTGCGAGCGCGCCCGCAACAGCCTGCACATCGCCCTGCGCACAGCGCAATCGCGCCAGCGCGAATGGGATGACAGCACGGAATTGCTGCGCCGCGCGCGCATGCGTTTCCCCACCATCATCGCCCCGGCCACGCTGGACGAGCTGGACGGCGACACGCTGCAGATAGCCGGCCTGTGGCATGAGCCGGCCCTGGCGCGATTGCGCTCACGCCTGTTCGCCAAGGCCCTGGCCCTGCATGAAGCGTGGCTGGCGGAAGTGGCGAAGAAAGGCGGGCCTGGCTTTGGCGGCAACTTGCTGGCCGTGTCGAAATTGCTGAAGAACAAGCGCGCCTATGACCAGTCGCACATCGCCATGGTGTGGCACAGCCTGTTCATGGTGGTGCCCGTCGTGTCGACCACGTTCGCCTCGTTCGCGCGCCAGTTCCAGGGCATGGGCGCGGAATCGCTGGGCTGGCTGTTCATCGATGAAGCGGGCCAGGCCGTGCCGCAAGCGGCGCTGGGCAGCCTGTGGCGCGCCAGGCGCGCCGTCGTCGTGGGCGACCCGCTGCAGATCGAACCCGTGTTCACGGTGCCGGGCCGCCTCGTGCAAACATTATCGGCGCTGTCGCCGCATACGCAGGATGGCAGTTACGCACCGACAAGCGTTTCCGTGCAGACCCTGGCCGACAAGGCCAACCGTTATGGCGCGCATGTCGGCGCCGGCAGCGCCCAGCCCCTGTGGATAGGCAGCCCCCTGCGCGTGCACCGTCGCTGCGTGGAGCCGATGTTTTCGCTGGCCAACAGCATCGCCTATGAAGACAAGATGGTCTACGGTTTGAGCGAACGCACGCCGCCGGCCGGTGCACGGGGCCTCACGCGCGGTTCCAGCCGCTGGATCGACGCCGTCGGCCCCGTCAGCTACAAGCAGGTGGTGCCCGTGCAGCTCGATTTCGTGCTGGAAGTGCTGCTGAAACTGTATCGCCGCGATGGCAAGCTGCCGGAAATGTATCTGATCACGCCGTTCAAGGCCGTGCGCAAGGAATTGCGCTCACGCATCGTCGATATGGACTGGGACCGCCGCCTCGGCTATGGCAAGGCGCCCACGGCGCGCGAATTGCGCCAGTGGAGCAGCCAGATGGTGGGCACCGTACACACCTTCCAGGGCAAGGAGCAAAGCGTGGTGATGCTGGTCCTCGGCGCCGACGACAGCACGGCCGGTGCCGCGCAGTGGGCGGCCAGCACGCCGAACCTGCTCAACGTGGCCCTGACGCGCGCGCAACACTATGTGTACATCGTCGGCAACCCGCTGCTGTGGGGACAGTTGCCACACTTTGCGCCCGCCTGCGCGCAGTTGCCGCATACGGGGATGCATGAGTTTCTTGTCGAAATGGGCTAAGCGGGGAAAACGAGGGTAAACGTCGTGGCGGCCGCGTCGGACGCCACGGTCGCGCTGCCATCATGCAACTGCATGATAGCCGTGACGATGGCCAGCCCCAGGCCCGTGGAGGCAGCCGAATCGCTGCGGGCCGGGTCGGCCCGGTAAAAGCGCTCGAACAGGTGGGGCAGGTGGCGCGCGGGGATGGCGGGACCGAGGTTGCTCACGCTCAATTCCACGCTCGCGTTCGTCGTGTGCGAACGCAGCAAAATCGTGCTGCCAGGCGCCGCATGGCGGATGGCGTTCGACAGCAGGTTGCCCAGCGCGCGGCGCAGCAGTTGCGGCTCGGCCGTCACTGCGCCGCTGCCGTGGCAAGCCAGCGCCAGCCCCCGCTCTTCGGCCAAGCCTTCAAAGAAATCGGCCAGGCGCAAGAACTCGTCCTGCACGGGCAAGACTTGCTTGACGAGCAGCATTTCATCCTGCTGCGCGCGCGCCAAAAACAGCATGCTGTCGATCATGCGCGACAGCCGCTCCAGCTCTTCCACATTCGACGATACCAGCTGCTCATACTCTTGCGCACTGCGGGGGCGGGCCAGCATGACCTGGCTTTGTCCCAGCAGATTGGTGACGGGCGTGCGGAATTCATGCGCGAGGTCGGCGGAAAACTGCGACAGCCGCGCATAGCCTTCCTGTAGCCGCGCCAGCATGGCGTTCAGGGCCTGGATCAATGGCAAGAGTTCCGTGGGCGCGCCGCGCGCCTCCAGTTGCTGGCCCAGCTTGCCGGGCCGCACCAGGGCCGCATGGGCGGCGATATTGCGCAACGGCCGCAGCCCCCGCAGCAGCATCACGCTGGCCAGTATCGCCGCCACCAGCGCGCTGACGGCCACGGACACGACGATCTGCCAGCGGTAGGCGGCAAACATGGCTGTGCGGTCGCCGTACACCCTGGCGACAGAAATATCGGCCATCTGCGCCGGCTCGCCGATGCGCGCGCTGGCCGCCACGACCCTGGCCGGATAGCCGTCGCGGCTGGTCCAACTGACGATGGCGGCCGCCGTGACGGGCGCATCGACGGCCACGGGAACAGCATGCGCCACCGTCTCGCCATGCGGATTGACATCGATCAAACGCGTGCCATCGGCGCGCACGATGCGGACCAATGAATTCTCTTGCCCGCTCATGGTGTCGCGGAAATACTGGGGCCGTTCACGGATGATGTCGAGGGTGCCCGCATTGCCCAGCAACTGCTGAATCTGGCGCAATTTGCCCAGCAACAAAATGTCGTCGCGGCGCTCGATTTCCGCCACGAACGAGCGGTACAGATGCATGCCCAGCCCGGCCGACACGAGCGCCACGATCAGCACGAAGACAAGCGTGACGCGCAGGGTCAGCGAACGGCGCAGTTCCGCCAGCTTCATTGCGTGGCGCCGTTGTCAGGAAGCGTCGGCACGCGCAATTCGCAAACATAGCCCATGCCCCGCAAGGTGTGGATCAGCTTGGGTTCGAACGGGTCGTCGAGCTTGCTGCGCAGGCGGCGGATGGCCGCGTCGATGACGTTGGTGTCGCTCTCAAAATTGATGTCCCACACTTGCGAAGCGATGATGGAACGCGACAAGACCTCGCCCTGGCGTCGCGCCAGTAAATGCAGCAAGCCGAATTCCTTGGCCGTCAGGGTGATGCGCTGGCCTTGCCGGCTGACCTTGCGTTTCATCACATCGATTTCCATGTCGCCGATGCGAATCACGTCGTCTTCGCGCGGTGGCCCGCGCCGCAGCAGGGTGCGGATGCGCGCCACCAGCTCGGCAAAGGCAAACGGTTTCACCAGGTAATCGTCGGCGCCCAGTTCCAGCCCCTTGACGCGGTCCTGCACTTCGTCGCGCGCGGTCAGGAAGATCACGGGCACGTCCGCGCCGCCTTCCTGCAGCCGCAGCGCGCGCAAGACTTGCCAGCCATCCATGATGGGCAGCATGACGTCGAGCACGATCAAATCGGGGGCTTCCGTGCCGGCCAGGTGCAGGCCGTCGCGGCCGTTGCGCGCCAGGCTCACCGTAAAGCCGGACTCGGCCAGGCCGCGCAGCAGATAGTCGCCCGTCTTCGGTTCGTCTTCGATGACCAGGATGCGCATGGGTATGGGCTTTCTTGTTGGAATTTGAACCATTTTACGCCGCGCGCAGACCGCTGCGGATGATAAAAATGTCATGTGGCGATCATCTTCTCGTAGGGCAACACTGGCCATACTGGCGTCACTTTATTCGATGGATGCCAGATGAAAACCCTGATACTCGGCAGTACCCTGCTGTGCCTGCTAACCAGTCCCGCCCACGCGCAATTGCGCAATATCAATGACCTGTCGCTGGCGGCAGCCAACAAGCTGGCCAACGCGGCCATGGCCGCTTGCCAGGCGCAAGGCCGGCACATCGCCGTCAGCGTACTCGACCACAGCGGCAACATCGTCGCCGTGCAGCGCGCCGATGGCGTCGGGCCGCACAACATGGAGGCGAGCCGGCGCAAGGCATACACGGCCTTGTCCACCAAAAGCGACACCTACACGCTGGCCGTCGCCGCGCGCGGCAATCCGGACATGCACAACTTGACCACCGTGCCGGAGTTGCTGCTGCTGGGCGGCGGTCTGCCCTTGCTGGCCCATGGGCAAGTGGTGGGCGCCATCGGCGTCGCTGGCGGCGGTGGCGCCCTGCAAGACCGTGCTTGCGCCCAAGCTGCGCTGGCCCTTGTTCCCGAACTCGATCTCCCCACACCTTGAAAGAAACACGATGACTTATCTGAAAAAAATTGCTGCCGCCCTGGCCTTCGCCGGCCTGTCCAGCATGGCCCTGGCCGCCGCCAATCCCTTGAGCGTGCACATCCTCGACCTGCAGAGCGGCCAGCCGACGGCGGGCGTGACAGTGACCCTGGAACAAAAGCAGGGCAATGACTGGAAACAGCTGGGCAGCGCCGTGACGAATGCGCAGGGGCGCATCGCGGCCATGTATCCAAGCGATACGCCCATGCAGGCGGGCGACTACCGCATCGTCTTCAAGACGGGCGAACACTATGCGCGCCTGAAACAGGAAACCTTCTTCCCGGAAATCCCCGTGCAATTTCACGTGGGAAAGACTGACCAGCACTATCACATTCCGTTGCTGCTCAGTCCTTTCGGCTTTTCCACGTATCGGGGTAACTGAGGGGCAACTGAAACTTAGCCGAGTGTCTTCGCCGTCTGGCCGAACAGCACGCTTTTCGCGTCGCCGCTGACAGTGGGCTGCACATTGATTTCGGCCGCGCGGGCATACGCGCGCACGGTGGCGGGACGAGCGGCAATGGCGGCGAACCAGCGTGCCATGTGCGGAAAATCTTCCAGCTTCTGGCGCTGGCGTGCGTGCGGCACGATCCACGGGTAGATCGCCATGTCGGCGATGGTATAGGTATCGCCGGCCACGAAGGCACGGTCCGCCAGGCGCTTGTTCAGCACGCCGTATAAACGGTTCGTTTCGTTCACGTAGCGCGTGATGGCGTACTCGATGGGCTCGGGCGCGTATTGCACGAAATGGTGGTTCTGCCCCGCCATGGGCCCCAGTCCGCCCATTTGCCAGAACAGCCATTGCATGACCTCGGCGCGCCCGCGCACGTCCGCCGGCAGGAATTGCCCGCTTTTCTCGGCCAGGTATTGCAGGATGGCACCCGACTCGAACAGGGACAAGGGCGCGCCGCCATCTTCCGGCGCCTGGTCGACGATGGCGGGGATGCGGTTGTTCGGCGCGATGGCGAGAAACTCGGGCTTGAATTGCTCGCCCTTGCCGATATGCACGGGAATAATGTTGTAGGGGATGCCCGCTTCTTCCAGGAACATCGTCACCTTGTGCCCGTTGGGCGTGGTCCAGTAATACAGGTCGATCATCGTCGTCTTTCAGCTCGTTGGCATAGGGCGGGCGTAACTATTGTCGCGCCGCAACTGGTGTGCATGGATATAATGCCACGTAAGCGAAAAACAAGACGGCGGACGACGCACCAACCATGCAAGCAAGCGCCCACTCTCGCCGCAATGATTGAATTCCGCCACTCCCGAGAACCACCAAAGAAAGCCGACCATGCGCAAACTCCTGATCGTCATGCTGTCCGTCCTGCTGTCAGGCTGTGTCCAGGACTTCGCCATCTATCTGTTCGACGGCCAGGACCATTCCCTGACCGTGCGCCGCCAGCAACGTTATTTTTGGCAAGATACCGTGGAAGTGCAGCTGATGGCCACCAATCTGCCGCAATGCCAGCGCCTGCATATCCTGTCGACCGATGCACCCGCCGACATCAAGGTCGAACTGTTTGCGGCCGGCGATGGGCGGTGGAATATCCGCATGGGCAAGCAGCTGTGGCAGGCGGAAACGACGACCTGCAATGAGCTGACCGAAATGGAAAACGACCCGAAAGCCGACCTGGGCCAGCCGGTCGGGCAATTCGTGGTCGTCGATGACAAGCTGGAATTCGAGCCGGCGCCGCCAGCGGCGGCGCCGGCCCAGTAAATCAGCGCGCCGCCAGGCTGCGCAGCGGTTTTTTCGCCACGGCGCGCGGTGCGCCAGCCGAAGTGGCCGCCAGGCGCGGCGCCGTCCCCGGCTCCTGCGCCGACAGTTTGAAGCGCGCCACCAGTTGCGCCAGCACGGCCGCCTGGTCCTGCATGCTGGACGCCGCTGCCGCCGCCTGTTCCACCAGTGCCGCATTTTGCTGCGTCACGCTATCCATTTCCGTGATCGCCTGGTTGACGTGGCCGATGCCCGTGCTTTGCTCGTGCGAGGCGGCCGTGATGTCGGCCATGATGTCGGTCACGCGCGAGACGCTGGCCACCACCTGATCCATGGTCGTGCCCGCCTGTGCGACCAGGGTGCTGCCGGCCGCGATGCTGTCGACGGAAGCGCCGATGAGCTCCTTGATTTCCTTCGCTGCGCCAGCGGACCTTTGCGCCAGATTGCGTACTTCCGACGCCACCACGGCAAAGCCGCGGCCCTGCTCGCCGGCACGCGCCGCTTCCACGGCCGCGTTCAAGGCCAGGATATTCGTCTGGAAGGCGATGCCATCGATGACGCCGATGATGTCGACGATCTTGCGCGACGAGGCGTTGATGGTGTCCATGGTGCCGATCACTTGCGCCACCACGGCGCCGCCCTGGCGCGCCACGGCGGAAGCGGACTGCGCCAGTTCATTCGCCTGCACGGCGTTGCCCGCGTTTTGCGTTACTGTCGAGGTCAATTCCTCCATCGAGGCCGCTGTTTCTTCCAGCGAACTGGCTTGCATTTCCGTGCGCGCCGACAAGTCCATATTACCGCTGGCAATCTCGCTCGATGCCGTGGCGATCGTCTCGGCGCTGTGGCGGATTTCACTGATCGCATCGACCAGGTTGGCCTGCATGGTTTTCATCGCGTACAGCACGCTGTGGCGGTCGTTGGCGTGCGTGCGCACGTTGCCGCTCAAGTCGTTGTTGGCGATCTTTTCAGCCACATCGGCTGCATACTCGGGGTCGCCGCCCAGCGCATGGCGCAGGCTGCGGTTGATCACCACGACAACGGCGGCCAGCAGGCCGCATACGAGCACCAGCACGCCCAGCGAAGTGAGCAGCGACTGACGGAAGGCCGCGTCGATATCGTCCATGTACACGCCCACCACCAGGGTCCAGGCCCACGGTTTGTAGGCCACCACGCGGCTCATCTTCGGCTCAGGATTTTTCTGGCCCGGACGGGGGAAATAATAGTGGACGAAACCCTTGCCCGCATCGCTCTTGCCGACGGCAACGATGTCGCGGTACAGATAGGTGCCGTTGGCATCCTTGAAGTCCGACATGTTCTTGCCGTTGGTTTGCGGCGCGGCGGGATTCATCACGACAACGGCATCGAGGTTGATGATGGACAAATAACCGGTCTCGCCAAAGCGCATGCTCTTGATGACGGCGGTGGCCTGCTTTTGCGCTTCTTCCTTCGTCAAGGCGCCGCTGGCGGCCAGGTCGCCGAACATCTTGACGGCGCCCAGGCCCAGGTCGGCGGCATTGCTCAGGTCAGCGCTACGCTCTTCGATGCGGATCTTGCGAATTTCCAGGGCGTTATAGACAAAAATAACGGTGATGCACAACAGGCTGCAAATCAGGGGAATCCATAACTTCTGCTGGAACGTCAATTTCTTCATGCTGTGTCTCCAACTCTCTATTGTGCGGCGAAGGGGCGTGGCCTGCTTCCAGCTCTACAGGCCAGGAATGCGGCGGCGACGGTGCTCTGGCGGCACCGTTCAGACGTCTCCAGCATACGCTCGAACTACCATTTTTTACAATGCTGAGAAGCAATGTTTTTTGTCCGGTGTTGTTAATGGGTTGCGACAATTGATGAGAATTGATGCTGCGTTGCAATAAAAATGCTGATAGGGGCCGCCATGCTTTTACGCTACAGTCACTACCATTCCTCACCGCGCAGGGAGTTCCATGTCGACCACCTTTACCTGGCAAGGCTTTGCCATCCTGTCGACCGTGTTTGCGGCCCTGACGGCCATCCTGGGCAAGCTGGGCGTGGCCCATCTGAACAGCAACATGGCCACCTTGATACGCACGGGCGTCATCCTGCTGGTGACGGCGGCCATCATCTCGCTGCGCGCGGAATGGCAGCGCCCCAGCGGGGGCAACTGGGTGGGCTGGACCTGCCTGATCGCTTCGGGCGTGGCCACGGGACTGTCGTGGCTATGCTACTTCCGCGCGCTGCAGTTGGGCCCCGTCTCGCTGGTGGCGCCCGTCGACAAGCTCAGCGTGGCGCTGGTGATGCTGGCCGGCTGGCTGGTGCTGGGCGAGCCGTTCACCCTGAAAGCGGCGGCCGGCGGCGGCTTGATCGTGCTCGGCTCGCTGATTTTGCTGCTGTAAGACATTCCACGGCACGCAGCGGCGCGCCTGTGTCAGAATGCACGCCGCATAGATCGAATCACGAAAGAACAGCATGACCAAGAATGAAGCCATGAAACGCATCAACGACCGCCTGGGCAAACCCACCCTGACGGACAAGAACACGCATTTTGCCAGCGTCGCCAGCTATGGCACGGACGAAGGCTGGTGGCTGAAGATTCCCTTCCTGACCTTCAAGCAGGAATTGCACTTCATCCTCAACAATGAAAAGACGAAAAGCTTCCAGCACCTGAAAATCGGTGCCAACCAGATCCTCAGCCCCGGCATGAAGTTCCGCAGCACGGGCGGCGCAGCCGACGCCTTCATGTCGGCCTCGGCGCCGAAACGCCTGGTCGACCTGCTCGACGGCGGCAGCAAGTACAACTTCACCAAGCACTTTGTCAACGATTATCGCTACTGATGCATAGCCGGGCTGCTCTTGCCTGACGGCAGTTGCGGCGGCAGCCAGGCCTTCAGCAAATGCTGCGCGATATCGAGCGCGTCGTCGCGGCTGGTGCCGAAATGCAGGGGATAGCCCCAGAACTGGCCGAACATGACGGCAAAGGCCTTGCCCGCCAGGCGCTTGGCCGCGCTCGGTTCGACCAGCACCATGCCCTGGATATACGCGCGCAGGGCGGCCTTGTGCCGTTTCATCCACAGCACGGCGCGCTTGCGCTCTTCCTGCGGATGCGCATGCCCGTCCTCGTCCAGGCCGTCTTCGCTGAGAATGACAAACGCCTGCTGGCGTGCCAGCAGGGCCTCGAACTGGGCGAACAAGGCATCGTCGTGGCTGCCTGCGGCGCCGTCGCGGCGGATCCAGACGAGGGGGAAATCGGTGATATCGAGTTGCATGGGAGACTCCTTCAAAGGGGGTTGCCGTTCCTCCTGGCCTTCATCAGAACACTGGCGGCGGCGGTTGCCGTTGAAGCGGGGCTGCGGATGCCCATACGATAGCGTTGGCGGCATTGCGCGTCATTGCATAAAATAGCCACAATATTATTCAATCCAGCCAAATTTTCCCCATGCCCCATCTCCTCCTGCCCGATCTGCTCTCTACGCGGCTGGGCGCAGCCACCATTACCATCGATTTCGACGTCGATGGCGTGCTGCGTCCGCTGCTGGCCGTGGGCCTGGCCAGCGTGCGCGAGGATGCGGAGCAGGCGCCGCACCAGCACCGCAAGGGACAGCTGCTGTACGCCACGCGGGGCGTGATTCATTGCGAAGTGGAAAGCGGCGTGTGGATCGTGCCGCCCCAGTGTGCCGTGTGGATACCGGGCGGCCTGATGCATGCGGCGCAGGGCGTGGGCGAGGCCGAATGTTATTGCCTGTTTGTCGAAGCGGCCATGGCGCCGGCCCTGCCCGCCGTCTGCTGCACCGTGGCCGTCTCGCCCTTGCTGCGCGAACTGATCGCCAAGGCAGCCTGCTTTTCCCCCATGACCGCGCTGCACGGCGCGCAGGAACGCCTGGTGGCCACCCTGCTCGATGAGTTGGCCGCCGCGCCCGTGGAAGACTTGCATTTGCCGATACCGCGCAATGCGCGCCTGCGCCGCTTGGCCGCCCTGCTGCTGGCGCAACCGGCCGATAAAAGCACCCTGGCCGAATGGGCCAGCCGCATCGGCATGAGCGAGCGCAGCATGACCCGGCAGTCATTACAAGAAATGGGCATGAGCGTGGGCCGCTGGCGTCGGCAATTGCACGTCATCCTTGCCCTGCAAGGACTGGCGCAAGGGCACAGCGTGAAAGCGGTGGCGCTGGAACTCGGTTATGAAAACACCAGCGGTTTTGTCACCATGTTCCGCAAGGCGGTGGGCAAGCCGCCGGCGCGTTATCTGGCGGAACGGGAATCCGGAAGAATATAAAAAAAGGCGGCATCGCGCCGCCTTCGTCCTGCATCGTCGATCAAAGCATCAGACTTCGCGCGCCAGTGCCAGAAATTCCGTGCGCAGCGCCAGGTTCGGCTGCATCTCGCCCAGCATGGCCGAGGTGATGGTTTCTTCGCCCGGCGTGCGGATGCCACGGCTTTCCATGCACAGGTGACGGCAGCGCACGACCACGCCCACCGATTTCGGTTCCAGCACTTCCATCAGGGCATTGGCGATCTGCATCGTCATGCGTTCTTGCACTTGCAGGCGCTTGGAGAAGCAATCGACCAGGCGCGTCAGTTTCGACAGGCCGACGATCTTGCCGTTAGGCACATAACCGATGGTGGCCTTGCCAAAGAACGGCGCCAGATGGTGTTCGCAATGGCTGTAGACGGGAATGCCGCGCACGACGATCAGCTCGTTATACTGTTCCGCACCATCTTCAAAGGCTTTCAGCAAGTCCACCGGATCCTGGCCATAGCCCGACGTCCAGTGCTTCCACGCCTTGGCCACGCGCGCCGGTGTTTCCAGCAAGCCAGGACGCTGCGGATCTTCACCAAAGCTGCTGATCAGCCGGCGCCAGTCGTTTTCGGAGAATTCTTCTTGAGACATGCTAAACCACCCTAAAATTTGCAATTGCCGCCAGTATATAGAAAATGCGGCAAGCTGCCCGGGCGGCCCCCGCTTTACGACACTGCCGGCGGACGATGCGCTCTTACCAGCAGCGCCGAAATCGACACGCTGGAGCTCGCTTCCGGCCAGGCATCGCCGGGGCCGAACCAGCGCGCCTCGGCGATCTCGTTCTCGTCCAGGCGGATCTCGCCATCGAGGTAATCGGCCGTAAACGCGATCATCAGGGAATGGGGAAACGGCCAGGACTGGCTCATGAAGTACTGCAGATTGTGCACGCGCAAGCCCACCTCTTCCATCACTTCGCGGTGCACGGCTTCCTCGATCGATTCGCCCGCTTCCAGGAAACCGGCCAGCGGGCTGAAACGCTGCGATGGCGAATGCTTGTGCATGGCCAGCAGCACGGAGTCGCCCTTGCGGATCAGCACCATCATGGCCGGCGAAATGCGCGGATACGCGAGCATGCCACAGGCGGCGCACGTGAAGCAGCGTTCGCCGCGCGTGCGCTGCATGGGCGTGGCGCACACGCCGCAATGGCGGTGCGTGCGCGCCCACTCGGCCAGTTGCACGGCGCGGCTGGCCAGGCCCAGGAAGCCATCGTCGACGGCATGGAATAGCGAGCGCATGCCGTGATACGCCAGGGTGCCATCGGCGGGCAGCAGCTCCTCATCGGTCCAGACTGTCTGGCAATAGCGGCCCTGCCACAGACCCACGGGCTGCGCGCGGCTCAAGTCAATATCGAGCGCCGCCGCCTCGGCGGCAGTGGGCAGGGTCAGCTCGGGCGTACGCAACAGCAAACGCCCGCGGTGAAAGACGAAGGTGAGCGTCTCGGTGGCAGCCGGGGCCGGTTCGGGCGCGTCGATCAGGGGGACAAAGGCATCGGGAGTCTGCAGCATGCTGGAAGTCATTTGTAAAGGTTGCTCATCATACTCCCGCTGCGAAACGCCTGCGCGCATAGCAGTGGCCGGGCTGCAAAGCAAGCATTCCTGCGCCATGACAGTGTTTTTTTTGCGGCACATGCATTTCGTTGCGTAAACGAGACTGATAACGATTCTCATTTACGAATTAGTGTCCAATAATTACAATGTCTGCCAACCCGTCCATCGCCAGCCACTTGCCCGCGTGCCTACACAGCGCGTCGCAGAGCCAGCCAGGAACCACTACCCTGACCTTATCGAGAGAGCAAGATGGCAATCAAGAGCCGCAAACACGCCCCAACCCGTTTCAACCAGCACATCGGCGCCGCCCTGGCCGTGATGCTGCTGCCCGTCGCCGCCCAGGCGACCGACCCGGCCGGCCAGAGTGCCCCGGCATCGCAGCAAACCCTGAACGAAATCAAGGTCGTGGGCTCCAAGGAAAATGATTTCAAGGCCGAAAAAGCCTCGTCGCCGAAATACACGGAAGATCTCGTCAATACGCCGCAAACCATCGTCGTGATCAAGAAGGAATTGATCGAGCAGCAAGGCGCGCTGACACTGACAGATGCACTGCGCAACACGCCGGGCGTGGGTACCTTCTTCCTCGGCGAAAACGGCAACACCAACACGGGCGATGCCGTCTACATGCGTGGTTTCGACTCGTCGGGCAGCATCTATGTCGATGGCGTGCGCGACGTGGGCTCCATCTCGCGCGACGTCTTCAACATCGAACAGATCGATGTGCTGAAGGGCCCGGCGGGCACCGATAGCGGCCGCGGTTCGCCGACGGGCTCGATCAACCTGGTCAGCAAGACGGCCACCATGGAAAACAAATTCAATTCGCTGCTGACGGCCGGTAGCGGCAAGCAGAAACGCGCCACGGCCGACTGGAACCGCATCCTCGACACCGATACCGGTACGGCCTTGCGCCTGAACCTGATGACGCAGGACAGCGGCGATCCGGCGCGCGATGAAGTCAAGAACAAACGCTGGGCCTTCGCGCCCACCGTCACCTTCGGCATCGGCAAGCCGACGCGCATCACGGCCAGTTACCTGCACGTGGATCAAAACAACGTGCCCGACGGCGGCGTGCCGACCATCGGCTTGCCTGGCTATTCGACGCCGGACGTCGCCACCAAGGAGCAACCGGTCATCCGCACCTTCCTGAACGGCGCGGCCAAGGTCGACCCGAAGAATTTCTACGGCTCCACTGCGGACTACAACAAGGTCAAGGCCGACATGGGCACCTTGCGCATCGACCATGATTTCTCGCCCAACGTGCAGCTGCAGAACACCACGCGCTACGGCAAGACCCAACAGGATTACCTGTTGACGGCCTTCATGGGCAGCACCGCCAATCTGAAAACACCGGTCCCCACCGATCCGTCGACCTGGACCCTGGCGCGCTCGCTGCGCACCGTGAAGGACCAGGAAAACACGATCCTGACCAACCAGACCGTGGTCAGCGCCCAATTCGACACGGGCGTGCTGAAGCACTCCGTGGTGGCGGGCGCCGAGTTCACCAGCGAAAAACAGACCAACTACAGCTATGTGCCCGCCAGCCTGGGTACCTTGCCGGATGCCAATCTGTACAATCCGAATCCGCGTGACACCGTCACCGGCCACAACCCCGTGCGCAGCGGCGCCTTTACCGAAGGCGAAGTCAACACGCAAAGCCTGTATGTGTTCGACACCGTCAAGTTCGGCGACAAGTGGATCTTCAACGGTGGCGTGCGCTTCGACCATTTCAACACCACGTATGACGCCGTCACCCTGCAAACGGCCGTGGCCCAAGGCCAAGTGCAAAAACTGCCCGTCGGTACGCCGATTCCTACCCATTTGACCCTGAGCGACACCCTGGCCAACGGCAAGATTTCGGCCATGTACAAGCCGACGCCGGACAGCAGCGTGTATGCCTTGCTGGCCACGTCGAAAGCGCCGCCAGGCACCAATTTTGCGCTGAGCGCCGGCGCCAGCAGCGCGCAAAACCCGAACTATGACCCGCAGGAAACCACGACCAAGGAAATCGGCACCAAGTGGGACTTCCTGAAGCAAAAACTGTCGCTGTCGGCCGCCGTCTACCAGACCACCGTCAAGAATGAAGTGGAACAGGATCCTGTGATCCCCACCATTTATTACCAGACCGGCAAGAAGCGCGTGGAGGGCCTGGAACTGGGCGTGGTGGGCGAGATCATGCCGAACTGGCTGGTCAGCGCCGGCTATACGCGCATGAATACCAAGGTTGAGTCGGGCAAGGTCGTCACGGCCAGCGGCGTGAATAACCTCAGCTACACCCCAAAACAGGCGTTCACCAGCTGGACCTCGTACACCTTGCCGTTTGGCCTGAAGATCGGCGGCGGCGCACGTTACGTGGGTGAAATGTTGCGCGGCACCGATGGCGCCGTCGGCACGCCGGCACGCGTGGATGCCTACTGGGTCTTCGACGCCATGGCGACCTATACCGTCAACAAGAACCTCGACTTGCAGTTGAACGCCTATAACCTGGCCGACAAGACCTATGTGGCGGCCATCAACAAGTCCGGCTTCCGCTACACCCCAGGCCAGCCGCGTTCGTTCAGCCTGACGGCAAATATCAAGTTCTAAAATCGAGAACACGCATTGCGCCATATCAAGCCCCTCTTCGGAGGGGCTTTTTTATTGTCCTGATAATCTTGCTTTTTTGGCGCCCCGCCACCCTGCCGCGACTAGCGTATGAAAAGTCATACAGCGATCGCCCGCCGCGTCCAACATTTCGCGCAAGCACGCCAAGTTGCTACATCTAAACAACAAAAAAGCTTCCTTAAATCAACAACTTAAGAAGTTAGGTCCCAAATTCCCATTTCAGGCATATCCTTTGCTATGTACAGGTTTTGCTGCAAATAATCGCTAGCACGCAAGGGCTTGTTTTTGAGAAATGTTGACTCCAAGCTTGAGTTGCTCGCTATCAATAATCCGCTCACAGCGGCGTTTCACCGGAGGAGTCAAAATGAAAAAGAAACGGCCATTAACCCTGTACATCCTGATTGCCATGATCCTCGGCATTGCCGTGGGCTATGGATGCAACACCGCCTTCCCTGATGCCAAGCTCAGCGCTCAGATCGCTGGCAATATTTCCATCGTCACCGACGTCTTCTTGCGCCTGATCAAGATGATCATTGCGCTGCTGGTATTTTCCACCCTGACAGTCGGCATCGCCCACATGGGCGACGGCAAGACGGCAGGCCGTATCGGCTTGAAAGCCATGTGCTGGTTCGTGGTTGCCTCGCTGGTCTCGCTGGCGCTGGGCATGGTGCTGTCGAATCTGATGCAGCTGGGCACCAACCTGGGCTTGCCATTGCCGGACGTACACGCGTCGACCAATTTGAAAACGGCCGCCTTCACCTTGAAAGATTTCTTCACGCACCTGGTGCCGAAGTCGCCGATCGAGGCGATGGCCAACAATGAAATCCTGCAAGTGCTGGTGTTCTCGATCTTCTTCGGCGGCGCACTGGCCGGCCTGGGCGAATCGGGCAAGACACTGACGGCCGTTGTCGACCAGCTGGCGCAAGTCATGCTGCGCATCACCGGCACCATCATGAACCTGGCTCCACTGGCCGTGTTCGCCGCCATGGCCTCCGTCATCACCACCCACGGCCTGGGCGTGCTGGTCACGTTTGCCAAGTTCATGGGCGGCTTCTACCTGGGCCTGCTGTGCCTGTGGACACTGCTGATCGCCGCCGGCTTCGTCGTCATCGGCCCGCGCATCTTCAAGCTGGTCGGCCTGATCCGCGAACCGTTCCTGCTGGCATTCTCGACGGCCAGCTCGGAAGCGGCCTATCCAAAACTGCTGACGGCGCTCGACCAGTTTGGCGTGGACCGCAAGATTTCCAGTTTTGTGTTGCCAATGGGCTACTCCTTCAATCTCGATGGTTCGATGATGTACTGCACCTTCGCCGTGCTGTTCATTGCGCAAGCCTACGGTATCGACCTGTCGATCGGCACGCAAATCACCATGCTGCTGCTGCTGATGCTGACCTCGAAAGGCATGGCCGGCGTGCCGCGTGCCTCGCTGGTAGTGATTGCCGCCACCTTGAACCAGTTCAATATTCCGGAAGCGGGCCTGCTGCTGCTGATGGGTGTCGACCAATTCCTCGACATGGGTCGCTCGGCCACCAACGCGGTCGGCAATGCCGTCGCCACGGCCGTCGTCGCCAAGTGGGAAGGTGGCCTCGCCACCGAGGAAGAAGCAGCCGCGGCCAACGCCGCCAACCAGAACACGGAAAGCCATTGGGGCGAAGCTGACCACGCTAGCAAAGCCTGATAGCGCCATGGCCCGCCACAAGCGGGCCATTTATTTGTTGTCCATGTTGAGTAACAAGCAGTCAGGTAGTGCGATCAGTAGTCATTCCAACTTATTAGAGAGATTTTCATGAAAAAAGTCCTGTTTACCCTGCTGGCCCTTGGCGCAGCTTCCGGCGGCGCATTCGCTCAATCCAGCGTGACCGTCTATGGCGTGGCCGATGCCGGCTTGGTGTTCGACAAGGATGCAGCCGGCGACCGCCTGAACCGCGTCGCTTCCGGCGTCGCCTCCGGCTCGCGCATCGGATTCAAAGGCAAGGAAGACCTGGGTGCTGGCCTGGCCGCCACCTTCGTGCTGGAAAGCGGTTTCAATATCGACACCGGTACCTCCGGCCAGGGCGGCCTGCTGTTCGGCCGCCAGGCGTATGTCGGCCTGACCGGTAGCGCCGGCGCCGTCACCCTGGGCCGCCAATATTCTCCGTATTACCTGGCCCTGCGCGACGTGGCCGATCCGTTTGTCATCGGCCTGGCCGGCACGGCATCGAACCTGATGGTGACGAATATCCGCGTCGATAACATGGTCCAATACACCACGCCGACCTATAGCCACCTGTCGGCCGACCTGGCGTATGGCTTTGGCGAAGTGGCCGGCGACAATGCGAAAAATCGCAGCATGGGCGGCGCCGTGCATTACATCGATGGCCCGCTGAACGTGACCCTGACGCACCACCGCAAGGAAAATGCGCTGGCGACCCAGCAAACCCGCAACACGCTGCTGGCCACGCGCTACGACTTTGGCGTACTGCAAGGCAACTTCGGCTACGCCGACAATCGCGCGCTCGACAACAGCAAGAGCAACGACATCCTTGTTGGCTTCAGCGCACCGTTTGGCGCCACCAAGCTGGTCGCGTCCTACATCCGCCACAACGACAAGAGCAACCTGAACCGTGACGCCCAGCAGTGGGCCATCGGCGCCTTCTATGCCCTGTCCAAGCGCACCGACCTGTACACCGGTTACGGCCACATCAGCAACAAGAACGGCGCCACCTTCGTCGTCGGCAATGCCACCGACAATGGCACCGGCGATAGCGGTTTCAATTTAGGCATGCGCCACACTTTCTGAGGACGTCGAGAGGTCCGTGAAATAAAAGCGTGAGCCGCCGGATGCACATCCGGCGGCTTTTTCTTTTTACGCAATATTTAAATGCGATACTGTGGGATCTTGCAAGTTGGCAGCTGATTTTATGAATAGCAGTAACAAACCTTCCCTTTCCTGGCGCCAGCGCCTGTCGCAACGGTCGGGCCGCGAAACGCTGGCCTGGGGCGTGGTGCTGGCCGCCTGCCTGGCCACCGTCTGGCTCGTGTATTTCTGGACCGAACGCATCGCCATCGGCAAGCTGCAGGCGAGCGGCGCGCAGCGCCTGGAGGTGTATGTCAGCAGTCTTGAAAATGCACTGGAGAAATACGACTTCCTGCCCAAGACCCTGGAGCTGAACCGCGACGTCATCCGCCTGCTGCAGCACCCGGAAGACCCGGTACTGGTCGATACGGTCAACCATTACCTCGAGCAGATGAATGCCCAGGCGAAATCGTCGACCATTTTCATCAGCAACCTCGACGGCAACACGCGGGCCGCCAGCAACTGGCAGCAGCCCGACAGCTTTATTGGCGACAATATCTCGTTCCGTCCCTACGCCCAGGACGCGCTGCGCGGCACGCCGGGCCGCTTCTATGGCGTGGGCACGACGCGGCTGGAGCCCGGCTACTTCTTTGCCCATGGCATCTACCAGAATGGCCACATGCTGGGCCTGGCAACGGTCAAGGTGAACCTGGAAAACCTGGAAAAACGCTGGGTGCAGGGCGCGGACAAGGTGATGCTGGCCGATGAGCACGGCGTGATCTTCCTCAGTTCCATGGCGGACTGGAAGTACAAGACCCTGGCGCCGCTGTCGCCCGCCATCGTCGAAGAGCTCAACCGCACACGCCAGTATTACTCGAAGCAACTCGAAGCCATTCCCTTCGTCTCCGACCGCCAGTTGGGCAATGGCGCGCGCGTGATCAGCGTGCGCGAGCAGGAACACGCCGATGCGCCACCGAAGACCAGTTCGAGCGTCATGACGCAGATCAAGCTCAAGTCCCCGCAAGGATGGACTTTCATTTATTTGTCCGACCTGGCGCAGGCCAAGGCCAGCGCGCGCGCGGCGGCCGCCTTTTCCTGCGTGCTGCTGGGCTTTTTCATGTTGCTGTTCTTTTACCTGCGCCAGCGCCGCGCGGCCGTGGCGCAAAAATTGCGCGCCCGCGAAGACCTGCAGCATGCCTATGACAACCTGGAAGCCATGGTCGAAGAACGCACCTCGGAACTCAATGCCATGACGCAAAGCCTGAGCCAGGAAATCGAGGTGCGCAGCAAGGCCGAGCAGAAACTCCACATCACGCAAAACGAACTGTTTCAGGCCGGCAAGATGGCCGTGCTGGGACAAATGTCGGCCAGCATCACGCATGAACTCAACCAGCCGCTGACGGCGCTGCGCACCATGTCCGACAATGCCGTCATCCTGCTCGAGCGGGGGCGGCTCGACGACGCGCGGCGCAACCTGGCGAAGATCTCGCAAATTGCGGCCAGGATGGGGACCATTACAGGGCAATTGAAGATTTTTGCGCGCAAATCGACCACCAGCCTGACCTCCGTGTCGATTCCCACGGCGATCAGCAACGCCCTGTTCCTGGTCGAGCGCCGCCTGCAGGTAGAAAATGTGCGTTTCACCCTGCAACTGCCGCCTGAAGACATCTTCGCCATGTGCGAAAGCAACCGCCTGGAGCAGGTGCTGGTAAACCTGTACGCCAACGCGCTCGACGCCATGAATGGCAGCGACGTGCGCAGCTTGCGCGTGGCCGTCGAATGCACGCCGGAACACGTGCTGATCCACGTGGCCGACACGGGGCCGGGCCTGTCGACGGAAGTGTGCGAACACCTGTTCGAGCCGTTCTTCACAACAAAACCGCAAGGACTGGGTCTGGGCCTGGGCCTGGCCATTTCCGAACAGATCACGCGCCAGTTCGGCGGCGTGCTGCGCGCCGAGAACGCCCCCGGCGGCGGCGCCATCTTCACCATCGAACTACAGATTGCAACGCAGGAGGAAAAACATGTTTGACGGCTTGAAGGTCTTGCTGGTCGAGGACGACCCCACCGTACGCGAAGGCAGCGAGCAGGCACTGCAGCTGGCCGGCCTGGACGTGCTGGCCTTCCACTCGGCCGAACTGGCCTATAAACTGCTGACGCCGGATTTTCCCGGCATCGTGGTCAGCGATGTGCGCCTGCCGGGCATGAGCGGCCTGGAATTGCTGCAGGCGGTCAAGACGCTCGATGCCAACCTGCCCGTGATCCTCGTCACGGGCCACGGCGACATCACCATGGCCGTACACGCCATGCGCACGGGCGCCTACGATTTCATCGAAAAGCCATACTCATCCGAGCAACTGGTCGACGTCATCCTGCGCGCGCTGGAAACGCGGCGACTCACCCTGGAAGTGCACAGCCTGCGCCGCCAGCTGGAAGACGGCGGCGGCATCGAAGCGCGCTTACTGGGAAATTCCGTGGCGATGCGCGACATACGGCGCCTGATCCTCGACGTAGCCGACGAACCGGCTGACGTGCTGATCTATGGCGATACGGGCACGGGCAAGGAAATGGTGGCCCGCTGCCTGCACGACTTCAGCCATCGCCGCAAGCACAACTTCGTCGCCGTCAACTGCGGCGCGATTCCCGAAAGTATTTTTGAAAGCGAAGTCTTCGGCCACGAACCGGGCGCGTTCACGGGTGCGGCCAAGCGGCAAGTGGGCAAGATCGAGCACGCCGACCATGGCACTTTTTTCCTCGACGAAATCGAAAGCCTGCCCCTGTCGCTGCAAGTGAAATTGTTGCGCGTGCTGCAGGAACGCTATATCGAACGGCTCGGCTCGAACGTGCCCACGCCCGTCGACGTGCGCGTCATCGCGGCGGCCAAACTGGACCTGGAAGACTTGTCGCAGCAGCAGAAATTCCGCAGCGACCTGTACTACCGCCTGAATCTGATCGTGCTGCATCTGCCACCGCTGCGCGAACGGCGCGAGGATATTCCCATCCTGTTCGAGCACTTCGTGCTGGCCGCCGCCGCCCGCTACAACCGCGCCGCGCCCGTGGTCTCCAGCGCGCAGATGCGCAACTTGATGGCCCATTCCTGGCCCGGCAACGTGCGCGAACTGCGCAATATCGCCGACCGCTTCGTGCTGGGTATCGCCGGTGGCGCTTCGAGCCTGCTGGCGGGCAATCAGGCCAGTCCCCTGTCGCTGGCGGAGCAGGTCAACGGCTTCGAACGCGCGCTGATCGAACAGGAACTGCGCGCATATTCCGGCAACGTCAGCGAAGTGAGCGCGGTGCTGGGTTTGCCGAAGCAGACCTTGTACCACAAGATGCAGAAGTACAACCTGGTGGCCGAAGAGTTCCGCTAATCAGCCTACCCGGCCCGTGCGCAGCGGCGTGACCCAGTCGGGCCTGCCGTTGGCCAGCGCCAGCCGCGCCGCCTTGTCCCAGTCATACGCCACCGCATGAAAGTGCGCCGCCCAGGCGCCGTCCGCGCCCTGTTCGGCGATGGCGTAGCGTGCATGCGGCGTGCCGTTCTGCATCACATGCGGATAACCATGGTCGTCGTCGTAGGCTTGCAAGCCCACGCTGCCCGGGTTGACGATCAGCCGCCCATCGGCCAGGCGCACCTGGCGCGGCATGTGCGTGTGGCCACACAGGATCAAGGCCGCGTCGGCCTCGCCCGCGCGTTCGGCCACTTCCACCGGCGTGGCGGCGCGGCTGCCTTGCGGCGTGACGCTGTCGAGAAAATATACGAGGTCGCTTGTCGGCGTGCCATGCACGAGCAGCACGTCCTTGCGCAAGCGCAAGGTGGCGGGCAACGAGTCTATCCACGCGAGTTGCTCGGACAACAGTTGCGCACGCGCAAAGGCGTCCGAGACGCCCATGCGGGCCGGATCAGCCAGTAGCTGGCGCTCGTGGTTGCCGCGGATGGTGGGCAAGCCCAGGCCCATCAGGCGCGCCGCCGTGGCGCGCGGCTGCAGATGGCCCGAGACGATGTCGCCCAGGTTGACAATGACATCGACGCCCTGGCGGGCGATGTCGGCCAGCACGGCCTCAAGCGCGTCCAGGTTGCCGTGGATATCGGAAATGGCGGCGATTCTCATGCAGTGTCTCCTCCTTGTGCGCACCATTCTGCCCGCGTCCGGCGTTGCAGACAATGCCGGCGTGTGTACCAGCGGTTACACACGGTAGGACAAGTCCGACGGCCAATTGCGACGTGCGGCTACGTAATTCAAAAGTAACAATTGCTACCATTTCCTCATTGCACTGTTGCCCAAGCGTTGCGACAGTTTTCACTTTATCCTGAGGAGTTACCCCATGTTTTCTATGTCCGTGCCCACCCGCCTGTCCCCACCCCGTTTGCAGCATCTCGCCTTGCGCGGCAGCATGATGCTGGGCGTGCTGGGCATGGCCACGGTGGCCGCCACGGCGCGGGCCGAGCCATCGCCCGCCTTGGACCGTGTCAGCATCTCGGTAGGGGCGTTTTCTGCCGATCCGCGCATCAATATCGGTGCCGACACGCAGTTTGGACGCATCGACGCGCCCGAATCGAAGCCCAGCCATACCACCATCCCGCGCATCAAGGCGGACTTGCTGATCGGCGACCGCCACGGCCTGGCATTCGACTACTACCGCTACGACAAATCCTACACGCCAAGCCTGACGGGCCAGACCATCATCAATGGCCAGCCCGTCACGGGCACGGCCACGGCGAATGCCGACCTGAAACTGGACCTGGCCAAGCTGGCCTATAAATGGTGGCTGGGCAGCGGCAACGACACCTTCGGCATCGGCCTGGGCGCCGCTTACTATCATGCCAGCCTGAACGGCACGGCCACCGGCGTCGTCAATGGCGAAACGGCCACGGCACGCGACTCCATCGGCGAGCACGCGTTTGCGCCGCTGCTGGAAGTGGGCTGGCGCCACGCCTTCACGCCGGACTTGCGCATGTATGCGGAAGCGTCGGGCATCAAGAAAAATGGCGGACGCATCAACGGTCACATCTACGGCGGGAATGTCGGCGTGGAATGGTTTCCGTTCAAAAATATCGGTTTCGTGGCCGACTACGGCATTTCGAAAATCAAGCTGCACCGCGACAGCGAACGCGATGCCGACCTGAACATCCGCCTGACGGGACCGTCGGCGTATGTCAAAGTACGCTTCTAAACCGGCTCAGGCCGCCGGTTTCAGCAAGGTCAGCTGAAACTGCGTGGCCGTATGGCCGGCTGCGTGCACATGCGACGCCAGCCCCGCATCGCACACCTCATAGCGGCCATCGGCCAGCAGCGCCTCATCGCTCCAGGCGGCATTATCGTAGCATGACAGCTGAAACAGCTGTGCCAGCGCGCCCTCTTCGCCGGGCGCAACGGCGCGCAATGTCATGTTCTGTACGACCGCCATCATCCCGTCTTTCCGCCACCTGGCATCGCCGAGATGGCGGGTGTAGCACCACGTCACTCATCCGTCCCTCCTGTCTTTCATCCCTGCATTTCCCCCCTTGGTCGCAAAAAGATTACTTTTCCTCCAATTGCTTATATATTATTGTTTTTAAGCAACATCCGCTATCGCGGCTGAAAAACAAGGGGGATCCCCTTTTACCGACCGGCAGGCAGGCATCTGCCGGCTTTCATACCCAAGCTCTGGAGAGTGCTGCATGCTATCGATCAAACAGCTGAACAAAACGTATGCCAATGGCGTCAAGGCCATCAACCATGTCAGCCTGGAGATTCCCAACGGAATGTTCGGCTTGCTGGGACCAAATGGCGCAGGCAAGTCCTCGCTGATGCGTACCATTGCCACCTTGCAAGACCCCGATAGCGGCAGCATCCACTTCGATGGCCTCGATGTGCTCAAGGACAAGGCAGGCTTGCGCCGCCAGCTCGGCTATCTGCCGCAGGATTTCGGCGTGTATCCGAAAGTGAGTGCGGAAACCCTACTCAATCACTTTGCCGTGCTCAAAGGCTTGACGGAAAAGGGGGTACGCAAGGAAGCTGTGGAAGCCTTGTTGCAGCAAACCAATCTGTGGGAAGCACGTAAGCGCAATCTGGGCACGTATTCGGGCGGCATGCGCCAGCGCTTCGGCATCGCCCAGGCGCTGCTGGGCGCGCCGCGCCTGGTGATCGTCGATGAACCGACGGCCGGCCTGGACCCGGAGGAGCGCAACCGCTTCCTGAACCTGCTGGCGAAGATCGGCGAGCAGGTGGTGGTGATCCTGTCGACGCACATCGTCGACGACGTGACGGACCTGTGCCCGCGCATGGCCATGATCGTCAAGGGGCAGGTGCTGGTGCAGGGCGAACCGCAGGCGGCCATCGATACCTTGCACGGCAAGGTCTGGCGCCGCAGCGTCACGACGGAAGAACTGGCGCAGTACCAGCAAACCTTGAACGTGCTGTCGACGCGCCTGGTGGGCGGCAAGCCGCAAATCAATGTGTTTGCCGACAGCCAGCCCGACAGCGGCTTCGTGCAGATCGCCGCAGACCTGGAAGACGTGTACTTCCTGCACGTGCGCAACGCTGCCCGCCACGGCGCCACCGCAACAGCCGCGCCGGCTGCAGTGGCAGCGTAAGGGGCCGCCATGTGGAAAGAATTTTTCAAGTTTGACCTCGGCTATCAGCTGAAACAGCCGCTGCTGTGGATATTTGCCGCCATCCTGGCCTTGCTGGCCTTTGGCGCCAGCAGCAGCGATTCGATCCAGATCGGCGGTGCCATCGGCAACATCAACCGCAATGCGCCCACCGTGGTGGCGCAGTTGCTGACAATGTTCAGCCTGCTTTCGATGTTGCTCATCACCATCTTCATCGCCGGCGCCGTGCTGCGCGACAGCGAAGTGGGCATGGCCGACATGCTGTTCGCCACGCCCATGCGCAAGTGGGATTACCTGTTTGGCCGCTTCGCCGCCGGCTTTGTCGCCTGCCTGGTGATCTTTGCCGCCATTGCCCTGGCCCTCATGCTCGGCCCCCTCATGCCCTGGGTCGATACGCAGCGCGTGGGGGCGTTCTCGCTGCATGCGTATGCGTGGAGCTTCGGCGTGATGGTGATCCCGAACCTGCTCTTCATCGGCGCCCTGCTGATGCTGCTGGCGGCCACCACGCGCTCGATGTTGCTCGTCTACGTGGGCGTGCTGGGCTTTTTCGTGCTGTGGGGCATGGCCGGCGCCTTTACGCGCGACATCAACAACGAATGGATCGCCGTCCTGCTCGACCCGTTCGGCATGCGCGCCCTGGGCCGCATGACGCGCTACTTCACGTCCGCCGAAGCGAACGCGGGCCTGCCGCCCCTGTCCGGCTTCCTGCTGGCCAACCGCTTGCTGTGGCTGGGTATCACGGCCGTGCTGTTCGCCGCCACCGTGGTCCTGTTCAAGCCGCAGCGCACGGGGACGGGCAAGCGCCTGTTCGGCAAGCACAAGGCCGTGGCCGCCGCCCCCGCCGTCACGCCGCCGCCGCAGCTGCCGCGCAGCATTCCCACTTTTACCCCGGCAACGGCCTGGCGCCAGTGGTGGCAGATCTTGCGCTTCGATGCGGCGGGCGTCTTCAAGAGCCTGCCCTTCCTCGTCATGCTGCTGTTCGGCGTCATCAACCTGATCGCCGGCGCCAATGTCGGCAAGAACATGTACGGCACGGCCGTGTATCCGATGACGCATTTGATGTTGCAGCAGATCAACAACAGCTTCAGCTTCCTCCTGATCATCATCGTCACGTTTTACGCGGGCGAATTGATCTTCAAGGAACGGCAAGCCAGGATCGCCAATGTCAGCGATGCCATGCCCGTGCCGGACTGGGTGCCCCTGCTGGCCAAATGCACGGCCCTGATCGGTGTCATCGGCGGCTATTTGCTGGTGGGCGTCATCGCCGCCATCGGCTTCCAGCTCGTCAAGGGTGGCGCGCCCGTGGAACTGGGCCTGTACCTGAAAGGCACCCTGCTGGGCGCCCTCTTCTTCGTGCTGATGGGCTTGTGCGCCCTCACCCTGCAAGTGCTGTCGAATAACAAGTTCATCGGCTACCTGCTGGTGATACTGCTGATGGTGACGCAAGCCGTGCTGGGCATGCTGCATCTGGAACACAATCTGTACGCCTTCGGCGGCACGCCGGCCATCAAGTACTCGGACATGAATGGCTACGGCCACTTCCTGACGGGCTGGGCCTGGTTTGCGCTGTACTGGAGCCTGTTTACCGTGGCGCTGGTCCTGCTGGCGCAGGCGTTCTGGGTACGCGGCCTGTCTGCCGGCTGGCGCGTGCGCCTGCGCTTGGCCCGCCAGCGCCTGCAGGGCAGCACAGCTACTGCGCTGGCCGCTGTCCTGCTGTGCTGGGCGGGCACGGGTGGCTGGATTTTCTACAACACGAATGTGCTGAACCAATATGTACCGTCGAACATCGGCATGGACAAGCAGGCCCGCTACGAGAAATTGTACAAACAATACAAAGACTTGCCGCAGCCGAAGATCACCGATGTGCAGGCCGATGTGGATATTTATCCTGAGCAACGTAAGGTGTTGATCAAGGGCCACTATGTGCTACAGAACAAGACAGCGCAGCCGCTCGACACCCTGCGCATCCAGCTCGATCCGCAGCTCAAGACGGCCTGGTTGAACTTGCCTGAGCACAAGGTGATGCTGGACGACAAGGAACTCGGTTTCAGCATCCTCAAGCTGGCCCAGCCCCTGGCGCCGGGCGCCACCCTGCCGCTGGACTTCACGGTGGCGGTCACCCACCAGGGTTTCACCAACGACGGCGCGCCGGACCAGGTCAACCTGAACGGCAGCTTCTTCAACAACCAGGCCTTCTTCCCCCACTTCGGCTATGCGAAGGAGATGGAGTTGCTCGACCGCAATGAGCGCCGCAAGCGGGGCCTGGGCGAACCACAGCGCATGGCCAAGCTGGAAGACCAGTCCGCGTATGGCAATACGGTGCTGGGCGGCGATGCCGACTGGGTCCATTTCGACACCACCGTCTCCACCAGCGGCGAGCAGATCGCGCTGGCGCCCGGCTATCTGCAGAAGAGCTGGGAACAGGATGGCCGCCGCTATTACCGCTACAAGATGGACCAGCCGATGCTGCCGTTCTTTGCCTACCTGTCGGCCCGCTGGGAAGTCAAAAAAGGCGAATGGCACGGCTTGCCGATCGAAATTTATTTCGATAAAAAGCATGGCTATAACACGGACCGCATGATTACCTCCGTGCAAAAGTCGCTCGACTACTACAGCTCCCAGTTCACCCCCTACCAGCACAAGCAGGTGCGCATCCTGGAATTCCCCGGCTACCAGAGCTTCGCCCAGTCGTTTGCCAATACGATTCCGTATTCGGAGGGCATCGGCTTCATCGCCGACCTGCGCAACAAGGATGACATCGACTATGTGTTTTACGTCACGGCGCATGAAATGGCGCACCAGTGGTGGGGCCATCAAGTGATCGGTGCCAACGTGCAGGGTGCCAGCATGCTGATGGAGTCCTTGGCGCAATACTCGGCGTTGATGGTGATGGAAAAGGAATATGGCCGCGAAAAAATGCGCCGCTTCCTGCGCTATGAACTGGACCGCTACCTGAGCGGACGCGGCGGCGAAGCCATCGAAGAATTGCCGCTGGCGCGCGTGGAGGGACAGCAATACATCCACTACAACAAGGGCAGCCTGGTGTTCTACCGCCTGCGTGACGAGCTGGGCGAGGAAGCCCTGAACCGTGCCCTGAAACGCTATCTGCAGGACAAGGGCTACCAGCACGCGCCATTCACCACCTCGCGCGAACTGCTGGCGTATATCCGCGCCGAAGCGCCGCAGGACAAGCAGGCGCTGATCACGGACCTGTTCGAAAAAATCGTCTTCTATGACAACCGCGTGACGCAAGCGACCGCCGTGCAGCGCAAGGATGGCCAGTGGGATGTCACCCTGCAGCTGCACCTGGCCAAGCTGGAGTCCGACGGCAAGGGCAAGGAGAGTCCGCGCGTCTATGACGAGCCGGTGGAAATCGCCATCTTCGCGCGCGCCCCTGGCGCCAAAGAAAAGGATGAAAAAGTCCTGTTCACGGACAAGCGCGTGTTGTCGGGCAGCGACCCGGTGGTGACCATCACCGTGAAGGACAAACCATTCGAAGTGGGCGTCGATCCGTACAACAAGATGATCGACCGCGTCTCGCGCGATAACCGCAAGGAAGTCACTTTCAATTAAGGCTAGCTTACGGCGCTTGATGCTACGCAAACAGGCCACGCCGTCACCGACAGCGTGGCCTGTTTTTTTAGGCGCGATCAAGGCATCAGCGGTACACGAGACCACCATCGATCAGCGGCGCCTGGCCCGTCATGTAGTCCGAGTCCGGCCCCGCCAGGAAGGAGACGAGCCCCGCCACGTCTTCCGGCGTCTCGGCACGTCCCAACGCGATGCCGTCCACGTATTTCTTGTACGTCGCGCCCAGCTCGGCGCCAGTCAGTTCGGCCATGCGCTTGTCGATCTCGACCCACATATCAGTGCCGACAACGCCGGGGCAATACGCGTTGACGGTGATGCCGTCGGCCGCCAGTTCCTTGGCCGCCGCCTGCGTCAGCGCGCGCACGGCAAACTTGGTGGCCGAGTACACTCCCAGCAGGGCGAAGCCGTCATGCCCGGCGATGGAGCAGGCATTGATGATCTTGCCCTTCTGCCGGCGCGCCTTGAACGTCTTGGCAGCTGCCTGGATGCCCCACAGCGTCCCTTGCACATTGATGCGCATGATGCGGTCGACCTCGGCCGGCGTCACGTCGAGCAGCGGCTGCACTTGCGCGATGCCGGCATTGTTGACGATGATGTCGAAGCCGCCCAATTCTTGTTCGGCAAACGCCACTGCGGCGGTCACCTGATCGAGCTGCGACACGTCGGCAATGAAGGTGACGGCGCGGCGCCCCAGCGCGCGCACTTCGGCGGCAGCAAGGTCCAGCTTGTCCTGGTTCAAATCCACCAGCGCGATATCGGCGCCATCCTTGGCCAGACGCAAGGCGATGGCCTTGCCTATGCCTTGCGCGGCACCCGTGACCAGCGCGACTTTTTCGGAAATACCCATCTGCGTTCCTTTCAGTACAGGGAAGAAGAGCAGCAAAAAACCGGTCCGGCGCAGCAGCGCCCGCAGCCGGTTCCGCAGCCGGTTCCGCAGCGTAGAGACGCTTCAGCCTACCTGAAATTGGCATTTGGCCGCGTCTTGAAACGTGCGCAGCCCAAAAAAGTACCCAGGTCAAGAAAGGGGGAAAAACCATCCTCGAACTGGCCATGCGCGCGCTGCCGTACTGGCGCCGGGCAGCTGCTGGCGTAAGATGGACGCCATCGCCGTCGCCTGCCAATTCATCCACGTTCAAAGGAGTGCCCTATGCTGCATCGTCCCCTGCCCATCCGCGCCATCCTGCTGCTGGCGGCACTCGTCTTTGCCACGCCCGCCTGGAGCGCCGATCCTGTCCACAAGGAAACCGTGGAATTGACGGCAGGCACGAACACGCACAGCGTGAAAGGCAAGATCAAGGGCTACGCCACGGCAGAATACACGTTGACAGGCAAGGCTGGCCAGACTCTCAGCGTCAAGCTCAAGACCAATCAGCCATCGAATTACTTCAATATCCGTCAGGCCGGCCAAGACGAAGCCCTGTTCATCGGCTCGACCAGCGGCAACAGTTTCCAGGCAAAACTGCCAGCCGATGGCGAGTACACGGTGCAGGTGTATTTGATGCGCAACGCGGCGCGCAGGAATGCGGTGGCGGTGTACACACTGGAGATAGGCTTGCGCGATTAGGCAAGGGAGCGGCCAACGCGGTCGATGCGGGCCGCATAACAGCCCCGCTTGGCATTGTGGACGTGAATATAACTGACGGCTGCATGGCCGAATAGTTGTGCAATGACGGCTTCCACGGCGGTGCCGTCCACCACTTCCGCATCGAGCATCATGCCATCGACAGAGTAGGCGCGCAGCGACAATAGACGCCGCCGCATCGATTCCGGCACTTGATTGATGGCATCGTACGCTTGCGTAGCGCCCTCGCGGACAAAAATGGCGTGGGACGCTCGGTAGGGCGTCATGGCGGGCTGGCAGACATGGTTCAACAACAGCACGGTCTCGCCCAATTCGGCGTCCACCAGTGCGATACGGTCAGGAAATCCGGGATGCTGGTCGACCACACAGCGTCGCATGCCAAGCGCCGTTAACTCGGCATCGGATAAGGAAAAAAGGGGCAGAAAAGGCTCGGGCGACAGCCCCGTAATACGAAAATTCATGCTGTTCTCCGGCGTCGTCAAAACCACCATCAGACCAGCATCCGGACAGCGTCGCCATCCGTTTCTTGCTGTGAAATGGGACGATGCGCCCCGGATTGCCGTGTACAGCCCGTGCCTACAAAAAAAGCCTGCTTCACGAATGAAGCAGGCTTTTTATCCACAGTGCCTAACGGCAGGCGTCAGAACGGCAAATTTAGAACGGAATATCGTCATCCATATCCGAGAAGTTCGGTGCTGGCTTCGGTGCCGGGCGTGGGGCTGGTGCCGGGGCTGGGCGCGGGGCCGGTGCCTGGCGCGGGGCCGGGGCGTCGTAGCCGCCACCACCGCCGCCACCACCGTAGCTGTCATCGCCACCGCCAGCGTCGCCGCCCATGCCGGAGCGACCGCCCAGCATTTGCATTTGTTCCGCGATGATGTCGGTTGCGTACTTCTCGACGCCGTCCTTGTCCGTGTATTTACGGGTTTGCAGACGGCCTTCGACGTAGACGGACGAGCCTTTTTTCAGGTATTGGCCGACGATTTCCGCCAGGCGGCCGAAGAACGAGATACGATGCCACTCTGTCAATTCTTTTTGTTCGCCCGTGTTGCGGTCCTTCGATTTGTACGAAGTGGCCACGGCGATGTTGGCGATCGCGTCGCCGCTAGGCATGTAGCGGATTTCCGGGTCACGGCCCAGATTGCCGACGATGATGACTTTGTTGACTGATGCCATGAATAACTCCTGATGAACTGCAGCGGGAGCCGGTGTCCCGCGCGGTAGTTTAGTGTACTAAACGAGGATTATAAGCGACCACGCGGCGCAAAGCACCCGCTTTCTAACGGACGCCAGCTAGCGTGCGGCAGCACGTTTTTTTCACGGCAAGGGAAAACAAGAAACTTGAATACTGGTATTATATACAGTGTTTAAACGTCGGCACGCATCTGTATCAAACTTTGTCGGGGCACGTTCGCCTGGCGGCGCAATCCGCCCATGGACGCCCCAGGCATGCAGAGCAAAACCCGGCTATAGTAACAGGTTGACCCGTTGTGGCTCCTCATCTGCACCCAGGCACAATGCGCCGGCCGCACCACTCACTGAAAGCAAGGCAATCACATGGAACAGATCCGCATTCGCGGCGCTCGCACGCATAACCTCAAGAATATCAATCTCGATTTGCCGCGCAATAAGCTGATCGTGATTACCGGCTTGTCCGGCTCCGGCAAGTCTTCGCTGGCCTTCGACACCTTGTACGCGGAAGGCCAGCGCCGCTATGTCGAGTCGCTGTCGGCCTATGCGCGCCAGTTCCTGCAATTGATGGAAAAGCCCGATGTCGATCTGATCGAGGGCTTATCCCCCGCCATCTCTATCGAACAGAAGGCAACGTCGCACAACCCACGCTCAACGGTGGGCACCGTGACGGAAATCCACGATTATTTACGCCTGCTGTACGCGCGCGTCGGCACGCCCTACTGCCCCGACCACCCGGAAAACGCACTGGCCGCCCAGTCCGTCTCGCAAATGGTCGATGCCGTGCTGGCCATGCCAGAAGACACCAAGCTGATGATACTCGCGCCCGTCGTCGCCAACCGCAAGGGTGAGCATGTCGACCTGTTCGAGCAGATGCAGGCACAGGGCTTCGTGCGCTTTCGCGTGCAGAGCGGCACGCATGCGGCGAAAATCTATGAAGTCGATGACCTGCCGAAATTAAAAAAGACGGAAAAACACACGATCGACGTCGTCATCGACCGCGTCAAGGTGAACCAGGAGATCAAGCAGCGCCTGGCGGAAAGTTTCGAGACAGCCCTGCGCCTGGCCGATGGCCGCGCTATTGCCTACGAAATGGATACCGCCCAGGAACACGTGTATTCGAATAAATTCGCCTGCAATGTGTGCGGCTATTCCCTGCAGGAACTGGAACCGCGTTTGTTCTCGTTCAACAACCCCATGGGCGCCTGCCCGGAATGCGACGGTCTGGGGCACATCGAGTTCTTTGACCCGAAACGCATCGTCGCGTTCCCGAATCTGTCGCTGGCGTCGGGCGCCGTCAAGGGCTGGGACCGCCGCAACCAGTTTTACTTCCAGATGCTGTCGAACCTGGCCGCCTACTATGAGTTCGACCTGGACATGCCGTTCGAGCAACTGGACTTGAATTCACAGCAGGCCGTGCTTTACGGTTCCGGCAAACAAGTGATTCCGTTCAGCTATGTGAACGAACGGGGCCGTACCGTCATCAAGGAACACACGTTCGAAGGCGTGGTCAACAATCTGCAGCGCCGCTACCGCGAGACGGACTCGATGGCCGTCAAGGAAGAGCTGGCCAAGTTCATCAATGAAAAATGCTGCCCGTCATGCGATGGCGCGCGCCTGCGCGTGGAAGCGCGCTTCGTCAAGGTTGGCACCGGCAAGCAGCAGCGCGCCATCTATGAAGTAGCGGGAAAACCGCTGCGCGAGACCCTGGAGTTCTTTGAAAAGCTGAAACTGACGGGCGCCAAGAAAGAAATTGCCGACCGCGTCGTCAAGGAAATCATTTCGCGCCTGAAATTCCTCAACAACGTGGGCCTCGATTATCTGTCGCTGGACCGCAGCGCCGACACGCTCTCCGGCGGCGAAGCACAACGGATCCGCCTGGCATCGCAAATCGGCTCCGGTTTGACGGGCGTCATGTATGTGCTCGATGAACCGTCGATCGGCTTGCATCAGCGCGATAATGACCGCCTGATCGAAACGTTAAAACACTTGCGCGACATCGGCAACAGCGTGCTGGTGGTCGAGCATGATGAAGACGCCATCCGCACGGCCGACTACATCGTCGACATGGGCATCGGCGCGGGCGTGCACGGCGGCGAAATCATCGCCGAAGGCACGCTGCAAGACATTCTCAAAAACAAGAAATCGCTGACGGCGCAGTACCTGAACGGCAAGCTGAAGATCGCCGTGCCCGCCAAGCGTCACGCCAGCAATCCGGAAAAGCAGCTGGTCATTACTGGCGCGACGGGCAACAATCTGAAGAAGGTGTCGCTGAGCTTGCCAGTGGGCTTGATGACCTGCGTGACGGGCGTGTCCGGCTCCGGTAAATCGTCGCTGGTCAACGATACTTTGTACCCGGCCCTGTCGCGCCATTTGTATGGTTCGCAGACGGAGCCGGCGCCGCACGAATCGATCAGCGGCCTGGAACATTTCGACAAGGTCATTTCCGTCGACCAGGCACCGATTGGCCGCACGCCGCGCTCGAACCCCGCCACGTACACGGGCTTGTTTACACCGATCCGCGATTTATTCGCCACCGTGCCGACGGCCAAGGAACGGGGCTACAGCGCAGGGCGCTTCTCGTTCAACGTGAAGGGTGGACGCTGCGAAGCGTGCCAGGGCGATGGCGTGATCAAGGTCGAAATGCATTTCTTGCCCGACGTCTACGTGCCATGCGACGTGTGCCACGGCAAGCGCTACAACCGCGAAACCCTGGAAGTACACTACAAAGGCAAGAATATCACGGAAGTGCTGGGCATGACGGTAGAAGAAGCGCATGAATTCTTCAAGCCCGTGCCCTTGATCGCGCGCAAACTGCAAACCCTGCTCGACGTGGGCCTGGGCTACATCAAGCTGGGCCAGAGCGCCACCACCTTGTCCGGCGGCGAGGCGCAACGCGTCAAATTGTCGCTGGAACTGTCCAAGCGCGACACGGGCCGCACCCTGTACATCCTCGATGAACCGACGACGGGTTTGCACTTCCACGACATCGACTTGCTGATGAAAGTGATCCACCGCCTGCGCGACCAGGGCAACACCCTCGTCATCATCGAGCACAACCTCGACGTCATCAAGACGGCTGACTGGATCGTCGACCTGGGCCCTGAAGGGGGCGCCGGCGGCGGCCAGATCATCGCCACGGGCACGCCGGAAGACGTGGCCCTGAACCCGGCCAGCGTGACGGGTAAATACCTGGGGCCGCTGCTCAAGCAATAACGAGGGCAGCCCAATAAAAAACGGCGCGGATTGCTCATGCAATCCACGCCGTTTCTCTTTTTGA
This sequence comes from Janthinobacterium breve, assembly GCF_051380895.1. Classification (NCBI taxonomy): domain Bacteria; kingdom Pseudomonadati; phylum Pseudomonadota; class Betaproteobacteria; order Burkholderiales; family Oxalobacteraceae; genus Janthinobacterium; species Janthinobacterium breve. Next base: position 92,650 of record NZ_JBNYXY010000013.1, read on the forward strand.
TAGCACCCCAGTCATTGCCGGCGTGTCATTTATTGCACGTCAGTCTTCGCCGACGTGTTTCTCCCCCACTACAACTCTCAACACCTGACAAGCTACTGCGCGGCGCGCTACGCTTGTCAGGTGCCGCTTTACGTTAACTTACTTATGCAACCAGCCGCTTTTCCAGCGCAGCCTTGTTATCTGCCAATTCTTGCGGCAGATGATACGCGAGTTTTTCAAACAACTCCGTATGCAATTTCAATTCTTCCACCCATGCCGCCTTGTCGATCGACGTGATGGTGTCGAACTGTTCTTGCGTGAATGGCAAGCCATCCCAGTTTAGGTCGCCATACTGCGGCGTCGTACCGAACAGGTTTTCCACGCCGCCCGCCTTGCCTTCGATGCGTTCCAGCATCCATTTCAGCACACGCATATTGTCGCCAAAGCCAGGCCAGACGAACTTGCCCGCCTCGTCCGTACGGAACCAGTTGACGCAGTAAATCTTCGGCAGGGCGGCGGGGTTGACTTTACCCACTTTGACGCCCATGTCCAGCCAGTGCTGGAAGTAATCGCTCATGTTATAGCCGATAAACGGCAACATGGCAAATGGATCGCGGCGCACGACGCCCATCTGGCCCACGGCGGCGGCCGTCGTTTCCGAGCCCATGGTGGCGGCCATGTAAACGCCTTCGACCCAGTTGCGCGCTTCCGTTACCAGCGGCACGGTGGTCGAGCGGCGGCCACCGAAGATGAAGGCCGAGATCGGCACGCCGGCCGGATCGTCCCAGGCAGCGTCAATCACGGGGTTTTGCGTAGCAGCAACCGTGAAGCGCGCGTTCGGGTGCGCCGCCTTGGTGCCGGACGCCGGCGTCCAGTCCTTGCCCTGCCAGTCGATCAGGTGGCTTGGTGCTTCTTTCGTCAAGCCTTCCCACCAGACGTCGCCATCGTCCGTCAGCGCCACGTTGGTGAAAATCGTGTTGTCGCGCATGGAGGCCATGCAGTTGTAGTTGGTTTTCTCGTTGGTGCCCGGCGCCACGCCAAAATAACCGGCTTCCGGATTGATGGCATACAAACGGCCATCGGCACCCGGCTTGATCCAGGCGATATCGTCGCCGATGGTAGTCACTTTCCAGCCGTTAAAACTTGCCGGCGGGATCAGCATGGCGAAGTTGGTCTTGCCGCAAGCCGAGGGAAACGCTGCCGCCACGTAATGCTTCTTGCCTTCCGGCGATTCCACACCGAGGATCAGCATGTGTTCGGCCAGCCAGCCCGGGTTGTTGTCGGACGCTTGCGCTTCCTGGTAGCCCATGTTCGAGGCGATGCGCAGGGCGAAACATTTCTTGCCCAGCAAGGCATTGCCGCCGTAACCCGAACCGAAAGACCAGATTTCGCGCGTTTCCGGGAAATGCACGATGTACTTGGTGCTGTTGCAAGGCCATTTCACGTCTTGCTGACCGGCGGCCAGCGGTGCGCCCACGCTGTGCACGCACGGCACGAAGGCGCCGTCGGTACCCAGCACGTCGTACACGGCACGGCCCATGCGGGTCATGATCTTCATGTTGACGGCGACATACGGCGAATCGGACAGTTCCACGCCGATGTGCGCGATCGGCGAGCCCAGCGGGCCCATCGAGAATGGCACGACGTACATGGTACGACCGCGCATGCAGCCATCAAACAGGCCGTTCAGGGTGTGGCGCATTTCGCCCGGGTCGGTCCAGTTGTTCGTCGGGCCAGCCGCTTCTTTCGTTGCCGAGCAGATATACGTACGATCTTCGACGCGGGCCACGTCGCTCGGGTCGGAGCAGGCCAGGTAGGAATTCGGGCGCTTTTGCGCGTTGAGTTTTTTCATGGTGCCGCTGGCAACCATTTCGGCACACAGGCGCTCGTACTCTTCTTGCGAACCATCGCACCAGTAGATGCGGTCTGGCTTGGTCAGCGCGGCAATGTCGGCCACCCAGTTGATCAGTTTCTGTTGTTTAATATAAGCTGGGACGTTGAGTGCGGCGACGCCACCCATGACGGGCTGATTCATATTACCTCCAATACCAATAAAAGAAATTCTGGTCGTTCCGGCAAGACAGGCAGCATCGTTGAGAAGTGGCTGCGGCTCACTGCGGGCGGCGTGCGCACGCGGGCAGGGCTCTGGTGTCGTTTACCTGGATCATGCACCCAAGTAGCGGGAACAGTTTGCGCTATAACTATAATCAGGAAGCTTCAAAAGTGCCGGCGATTGTACACCCGAGTAACGGCTATTCTCGCAAAAATGTAGGAGAATAGCTTGACTAATGTAGTAGGCTATTCAGCATTCCCCGTATCCTGTTATTTCCCTACCAAATCCTTACTAAAATCGGCCATCTACCATGAAAATTGCCATACTCGATGATTACCAGGATGCCGTGCGCGGCCTCGATTGTTTCCCATTGCTCGATGGCCACGAGGTCAAAGTGTTCAGCAACACGGCGCGGGGCCTGGGCCAGCTGGCGATCCGCCTGGCGCCATTCGACGCGCTGGTACTGATCCGCGAACGCAGCAGTTTCAACCGCGCCTTGCTGTCGAAACTGCCGAATCTGAAACTGATTTCGCAAACGGGCAAGGTCAGCGGACACATCGACGTGGCGGCCGCCACCGAGCTGGGTATCGCCATCGCCGAAGGCATCGGTTCACCCACGGCGCCGGCCGAACTGACGTGGGCGCTGATCATGGCGGCGCAGCGCAAGATCGTGCCGTATGCGCAACATTTGCAGGAAGGGCTATGGCAGACGTCGTCGCTGGAAGCGGCGCGCAATACGCTGGGGACGGTGCTCAAGGGGCGTACCCTGGCAATCTGGGGCTACGGCAAGATAGGCCAGCTGGTCGCCGGCTATGGCCGCGCCTTCGGCATGAGCATCCTCGTGTGGGGCAGCGAAGCGAGCCGCGCGGCGGCCGTGGCGGCCGGCGATACGGCGGCAGAGTCGCGCGAGGCCTTCTTTGAGCAAGCCGACGTATTGACCCTGCACCTGCGCCTGTCCGACAAGACGCGCGGTCTGGTAAGCAACGAAGACCTGGCACGCATGAAACCGAGCAGCCTGTTCGTCAACACCAGCCGCGCCGAACTGGTGGCCGATGGCGCGCTGGAAGCGGCGCTGCCGCAGGGGCGCCCGGGCGCCGCCGCGCTGGACGTGTTTACGGACGAACCGCTGCCGCCAGGCGCGCCATTGCTGCTGCTGCCGAACGTGCTGGCCACGCCACACCTGGGCTACGTCGAGCGTGACAGCTATGAACTGTATTTCCGCTACGCCTTGCAAAACATCGTGGAATTTACGCAGGGTCAATGCACGCGCCTGCTCAATCCCGAGGTGCTGGCACATGCGCGGCAAACGTATCAGGAGCGCTGATAGCCCTTGATGAGGTCCGGCTCTCCCGTGATGCGAATGGCGGGCGCCGGCAGCACGTGCCGGCCGCGCCACAGGCCGGCCCAGCCGGGCGGCCAGGCAATGTCCGGCCCCTCGTACGGCGCCACGCCGGCGCGCACGGCGACCACCGGCACGGGCGGCATGTCGGCCAAGGGCTCGCCTGCGGTACGCTGCATGTCCAGGCTATACATATAATCGGGCAACAAGGCGTCGCAGACGCGGCCAAACCACTCGGTGTGGTCGTCGTCGCGCCCCAGCGCCTGCGCCAGCCCCTGCGGATCGAAACGGGCCAAGGCATCGATCAGCTCTCCAGTCGTGGCGCCGGGCGTATCGCCCCAGCCCATCACGGGATTGACGTTGTAATCGGCGCCCGAGCCATACCAGCCTTCGCGCCACGGCCGCTGCATCCAGTCTCGCGGCCCCGTAAACAAATGCCAGCGCCAGTGCAGGCCCGACGGTTTCGGCCAGGAATACAGATACAGTTTTTGATAACCGGCCTGGTGCAGCTCGCGCACCATGGCCATCAGGCGCGCGTGCGGCATGCGGTCCGGCGGCGCGCGGCGAAACAGGATCGCTTCGCCATCGGCAAACTGCACGTCGTCGGTCGACAGGTTCAAGTCCAGGGTCCGCGCTTCGCTGCCGAAACGGGCGGCGATCCAGCCCGTCAGCAGATTGACGGACGTGATCACCCCGTAGCCACGGTGGCGGTGAAAAATGACGGTGCCGGGAGCGAGGGCTTTCATACGGAGTCGGGACGGTAGGCAAACAAAGAAACCAGTGTACTCACAGATGGCCAGATTTTCCAGATGCGGCGCAAACGCAGGCGGCAAGCACGCTGCCCCATCTGCAGCACCCATTCACGCAACGCTGCCAATCCACGCTATCATGCGCGTCATTCTCCACTGACATCGTGACCACATCATGACTTTGCGCATACTCGCCACTGGCGGCACTTTCGACAAACACTACAACGAATTGAACGGTACCCTGGGCTTTTCCGACAGTCATTTGCCGGCAGCGATTGCCCGCGCGCGCATGACGGCACCCGTGGCCCTGGAGCAACTGCCACTGCTGGACTCGCTCGACATGCAGGATGCGGACCGCCAGCGCGTGCTGGCCTCGTGCCGCGCGGCACAGGAAAAAGCCATCGTCATCATCCACGGCACCGACACCATGCGCGAAACAGCGCAAGTGCTGGGCGCGGCGAACCTGCAGCAAACTGTCATCCTGACAGGCGCCATGATTCCCTATGAAATCGACAATTCCGATGCCCTGTTCAACCTGGGCTTTGCCTGTGGCGTGGCGCAAACCTTGCCAGCCGGCGTGTACGTGGCCATGAATGGCCAGATCTTTGCCTGGGACAATGTGCAAAAGAACCGTGCCGCCGGTGTATTCCAGCCCTTGTAAGCCGATGGCAGGCAAGATGCAAAAAGCAGATTGGAAAACGGTCTGACTGCCACTTTGTCACAATTCGACAAGCCCGTTTTCAACGGGCTTTTTTTACGTTTTTTCGCCGTTCATAAATTCATCAATACAACAGTATTCATCGAATTATTATAGGTAAAACATCAAATTGCCAATACAATAATTTTATGTTGTAAAAAAACACCATTGATCATTTTTAAAAACGACGATATTAATAAATATAAGACTGTAATTTAACATTTAAATTAAATATTCTTCTGTATCCATAATTTATTGCCAAATCCGACACGGTTGAGGTGCTTTTTTTCTTGCTGAGACGACATAATGTTTGCCTCGACAAGTAAGAAGTGCATTTATAACAATATTGCGCTAAGTAGTCCTCCACTTCCCACCGACGTGGTTCCGCCTACCGTACACGAGCACCCTGGCCATCTATCCGATGGCTTGATACGTGCTCGTGTACCGCTTGTCGTTATTAAAACTACTACGGAGTAATTGTTACAATGGCATTTAAAGAAAAAATCGGCGTGCGCAGCGTACGCCTGGCCCTGACCGTACTGGCAGGTAGCGTCTTGTTCTCCGGCCAATCCATGGCGGACGAAGCAATTCAAAAAGTTGAAATTACCGGTTCGAGTATCAAGCGTATCGCCGTCGAAGGGGCACTGCCTGTACAGCGCCTGTCGCAAGAAGCGATCGCCCGTACTGGCGCCACCACCGTTGCTGATCTGGTACAAAGTCTGCCAGCGATGCAAGGTTTCACCATCGGTGCCGTTGCTGCCGGTTCCAACTCGGGTGGCCGCACCAGCGCGTCGATCCATGACATCGGCGAAAGCTACACCCTGGTTCTGCTGAACGGCCGTCGCATCGCGCCACAAGGCTCGGGTACCTCCGTCAACCTGAACGCCATTCCGATGAGCGCGGTTGAACGCGTCGAGATCCTGACCGACGGCGCTTCGGCCCTGTACGGCTCGGACGCCATTGCCGGCGTCATCAACTTCATCCTGAAGAAAAATGTCCAAGGCGGCACCCTGGAAGCCACCTATGGTGGCCCGGAAGATAAAGGCGGCAACGCCTGGAATACCAACGTCACCTACGGTTTTGGCGATCTGGACGAAGACCGCTTCAACGTGCTGGTATCGTACCGCCACGACGAGCAGTCGAAACTGAAGGCAACGGACCGCAAATTCGCCCGTTCGTCGTACATTCCTGTCAGCTACGGCGGCAAGAACTACATCTACGACCGCACCAGCTCCTCGACGGCACCGGCCAACGCCACGGTTGCGTTCAAGGACAAGAACACGCTGCCAATCACGTTCAGCCCATACCTGGCAGCAAACAAAGATGGTTGCGCGCCAAGCAACTACGTCATGGCAAACAATAACCAGGCTTGCGGCTTCGACGGCGGCTCGACGGTTGAAATCGTTCCAGAATCGAAACGCGACAGCCTGTTCACACGCGGCACCTACAAACTGACGGAAAACCTGAATGCGTTTGCCGAAGTTGCCCTGTCGCGCTACGACCTGACCGCGCGTATCGCCGCCAACCCGGTGCCGATCACGATCGCCAAAGATAGCGCCCTGTACAACACCTACGTCAAGCCTAGCCTGACGCCAGCGCAGCAAGCGGACGTCAAGACTGTTACCGCCAACTACCGCATGGTCGACTGGGGTACCCGCGCCAGTAACACCATCACCGACACCAAGCATTTCGTGGTCGGCGTAGAAGGCGAAGTGGGCGAGTGGAACGTGGAATCGGCCCTGACCTGGTCGCAAAACGCGATCGACGAGCGCTATGTTGGCGGTTACGCCAAGAACGCCGACTTCGTCGCGATGCAGAGCAATCCTCAGTTCAACCCGTTCCTGCCAGCCGGCAGCGCATCGCCAGAACTGCAAAAGCTGATCAACAGTTCCCAATTCAACGGTTCGATCCGTACGGCATCGACCACCATGCGCGGCATCGACGCACACGGTTCGCGTGAACTGTTCTCCTTGCCAGGCGGCAAGGCCAACATCGGTATCGGCGGCGACTATCGTGAATACAATTACGAGCAATCGCCAAGCGCCGGCGCCAGCACCAGCACGATCTACAACTTCAACACGTCGCCACGTTACGACCTGACCCGCGAGACCTATGGTGTATTTGCCGAATTGCTGGCACCTGTCACCAAAACGATCGAAGTGAGCCTGGCCGGCCGTTACGATACCGTGACGAAGATCGACAACGGTGTCGTGAACAAGTCCATCGGTAAAGACCAAAGCGCCAGCACCTATAAAGTAACGGCACGCTGGCAGCCAGTCCAGCAATTGCTGGTACGTGGTTCGTACGGCACGGGCTTCAAGGCACCAAGCATGCTGGACATCGGCCAGCCGCTGGTCAACAACGGCTTCACCGCAAAACCTTGGAACTGCCCGTTCCCAGGCGATGCCATGTGCCGTCCACCAGCAACCCAATACAACCAATTGGCTGGTGGTAACGAAAACCTGAAACCGGAAAAATCGAAACAGTACACCGTCGGTTTCCGTATCGAGCCAAGCTCGGCATTCTCGTTCGGCGCCGACCTGTGGGATGTGAAGATCACCGACGCGGTTTCGGCAGTGAGCGAATCGCAGGCCTTCAACAACCCAAGCCTGTACCGTGACCTGTTCGGCACCTACACCGAACCATCGACCGGCAATACCTACTATGCATTCAAGTCGCTGTCGCTGAACATCGGCCAAACGCATAACCGCGGTATCGACTGGGACATGACGGCACGCAAGCGCTTTGACTTCGGTAACTTCACGGCTAATCTGAGCGGCACCCACATGCTCAGGGCCGACTACACCGTGCCAGGCACCAAGGACCAGTGGACGAACAACATGAACTACTTCGGTATCACCGATGCAGTCACGTTCCGTAACCTGGCCAAGCTGAATCTGAGCCTGGAATCGGGCAAGCTGACCAACAGCGTCATCATCAGCTACCGTAACGGTTATACCGACGCTTCGGCCGAGGTCATGGACGTTGCGACCAAGCAACTGGAGAAGATTCGCCTGGCCGTGCCTTCGTACACCACCATCGACTGGCAAGGTCGTTATGTGTTCGACAGCAAGAAGTCGATCCGCGCTGGTATCAAGAACCTGTTTGACCGCGCACCACCATTGTCCCTGCGCACTTCGTCGGGCCACCAGGTTGGCTTCGACCCACGCTACGCCGATCCAATGATGCGTTCGTTCTACATCACGGGCCAAATCAAGTTCTAAGTTGATTCCGTCAATCTGAACTGAATGGCGAAGGGCCTTGCAACTGCAAGGCCCTTTTTTATGCCACGCCGGGCGCCATGCACAGGCGAAAAAAAAAGGAGCCGCAGCTCCTTTTCCGTACCTATATAACTACTTTTATGCAGTCGCTTCGCCGCCCAAGGCTTCGACCACGTCGGCCATCAGCTTGCTCAGCTCGCCCGTCATCAGCATCACGTCGCCGTCGAAACGTTCTTCGTCGTTCTTCGTGCTCGATTCCGTTTCCTTGATCACGTCCAGCGGCTTGACGCTCTTGATGGCCAGGGACTCCGTCAGCACGAACGAAATCTTGTCGTTCCACGTCATGGCCAGGCGCGTGCACTGCTTGCCGGCCGCGATGTGGCGGCGCACGTCGTCCGCTTCCAGGGTGTGGCGCACGTAGCGCACGGTGGCCTTGCTTTCGCCCGTGGCGCGCAATTCCGTGTCCATGTCGACCGTGAAGCCGGCTGGCGCATCGTCGGCCTGCAGCCATTCCGTCATCACCGCCACGGGCGAGCGCTGCACGCGCAGGCTTTCCAGCGGCAGTTTGTCGACGGCTTTCAGCAGCAGTTTGATGACTTCATCGGCTTTTGCCGGGCTGGCCGCATCGACCACCAGCCAGCCATTGACGGGGTCGATCCAGGTCCAGACGTTGCTGCGGATGCTGAAAGCGCGCGGCAGCAACTCGTCGGCCACGCGCTCCTTCAATTCTTTCATGGCTTTCTTGCCGGGCGCAAAGCCTTGCGCTTCTTCCATCTCGGCAGCGCGGGCCTTGGCCACCTGGTTGATGACGGTCGCTGGCAACAGTTTCTTTTCCGTGCCCAGCAAGATCAGCATTTGCTTATTGACAACATGGACCAGGCCACCGTTCGGACGTGGCGTATCCCAGCCCTGGCGCATCAGATCCATGCTGGTCGCCGGCGTAAATTTGTTCGAGGACAGCGCCTCTTCCAGTTGTTCTGGCGTGTAAGCCCATGGTGCGGGCAGGCGGTAAATCTGAAGATTCTTGAACCACATAGTTTTTGTCTTCCGTTTGTTTCAGTAGTGCCAGGGGAACGCCATTCTACACTTTCGACGTGAAAATGCCGTCAAAAGCGCGGTCCGGCGCGGTATGTATCTTGTAGGAAACGCCGCTAGAGGCTGGGAAACAGCTCCGCCTGGGCTGGCGCCTGCCGCGTCACCACGGCCGGATGGCACAAGGTCGAGATGCGCACGCCCAGCAGGCGGATTTTCTTTTCAAATGGCACGCGCCGCAGGCAATCGCGGCTGGCGCGCAGGATGGCGGCTGCGTCCGCCGTGGCGCTGGGCAGGGTGATATCGCGCGTGACGGTGCTGAAATCCTCGAAGCGCAGCTTGATGCCCACCGTGCGCCCCGCCAGCGACTGCTTGTCGAGGTCGCCCGCCACGCGCGTACACAGGCTTTCCAGCTTTTCCGACAGGGTGGCGCGGTCGCGCACCACCTGCAAGTCGCGCTCGAACGTCGTTTCGCGGCTGACGGACTTGGTTTCCCGGCTCGTCTGCACGGGCCGCTCATCGAGGCCCAGCGCCGCCTGGTGCAGCCAGCCCGTGTACAGATCGCCGAACTGCGTGCGCAGCATGGCCAGGTCGGCTTGCGCCAGTTCACCGATAGTGACGATGCCCAGGGCTTCCAGCTTGGCCGTGGCCTTCGGGCCGATGCCGTTGATCTTTTTTGCCGGCAAGGGCCACACGCGCGTTGCAATATCCTCGGGCGACAACATGGTGAGCCCGTCGGGCTTTTCCAGATCGGAACAGATTTTCGCCAGCAATTTATTCGGCGCCAGGCCGATCGAGCACGACAGGCCCGTCGCCTCGAACACGGCCGCCTTCAGGCGCGCGGCCATGGCCGGCGCCTGCTCGCCGTATTCCGTCAGGTCGACATAGATTTCATCGATGCCCACGTTCTGGATGATGGGGCACAGATGGGCCACGGCTTGCTTGAAGCGGGCCGAATACTCGCGGTAGGCCTCGAAATCGGCTGGCAGCAGGATGCTGTCGGGCGCCAGCTTGGCCGCCTTCATGATGCCCATGGCGGAAAACACGCCAAACTTACGCGCCGCATAGGTCGACGTGGTGACGACGCCGCGCCCCACGTAGTCGCGCATGCGCGCAAATTGCCGCGTGCCGTCATCCTGCAGCACGGGTTGCTGCAGCCGGCCGCCGCCGATGACGACGGCTTCGCTGCGCAGTTCCGGATATTTCAACAGTTCCACGGAGGCAAAGAAGGCATCCATGTCCAGGTGGGCAATCCAGCGGCGTGGTTCAGGCAATGTGGGGGCAGATGTGATCAAGGACACCTCGCGGCGGGATGCTGTTGAGTACTGTAATTATATACAGTATCGCTGCAAATGTCCGTGGATGCAAGTTGAAACGCACGAGCACCGCAGTTGCTTTTCTCAATAGCAAGATTACAATCCTGACACGACTATGAAAAGGAGTTGCCTTGTCTACAGCACATCATGCTTTACGCCACCTGGCTGTCTGCTCATCCATCCTGCTGTCCACGCTGGCGCCATCCGCGCTGGCCGCCGACGCCACCACCACCGTTGCCACGGCCACCGCGCCGGTCGCCGCCAAGACAGCCTGGCAGGAAACGCGCCACGGCAGCGTCGTCACGGACGACTACCGCTGGCTGCAAAAGAAAACTGATCCTGCCGTGATCGATTACCTGAATGCGGAAAACGCCTACACGGCCGCCGTCACGGCCCCGATCCAGCCGCTGGCCGACAAGGTGTACGCGGAAGTCAAGGGCCGCATGCAGGAAGTGGATCTGTCCGTGCCTGCGCGCCAAGGTAATTTTTACTATTACACGCGCACGGAAGCGGGCAAGCAATACCCGCTTCATTGCCGCCGTCCTGTCGGCGCCAGCGGTGCCTACGATGCGCAAGCGGTGGAAGAAATCCTACTGGACCAGAATCAATTGGCCGAAGGCCACAAATTCTTTGCCGTGCGCGCGTTTGCCATCAGCCCGAATGAACAATTGCTGGCCTACACCACCGACACGACGGGTTTCCGCCAGTACGAGTTGCATGTCAAGGATTTGAAGACGGGCAAGTTGCTGGGCGACAGTATGCCGCGCGTGACATCGCTGGCTTGGGCGGCGGATAACGCCACCCTGATGCTGGCCCAGGAAGACGCCACCACCAAGCGCTCGGACCGCTTGTTCCGCCTGGCCCTGGGCGGCGCGGCGCAGCAGGTCTACCACGAGCCGGTGGAACAGTTCGCCATCAATGTGGGCCGCACGCACGACAAGCGCTACTTCGTGCTGACCTCGGGCAGCACGGATACCAGCGAAGTGCTGCTGCTGCCAACGAACAAGCCGCAAGGCAGTTTCCAGAGCGTGCTGAAACGCGAAAAAGGCCACCGCTACGTCGTCGAGCACCGCGACGGCCAGCTGTATATTCTCACCAACAAGGAGGCGAAGAATTTCCGCGTCGTCAGCGCGCCGCTGTCTGCGCCACAGCCGAAACACTGGAAACCCGTCGTGCCGCACGACAAGGACGCCGTGATCCAGTCCATCGACGTGTTCCAGGGCCACCTGGTGGTGATGGAAAAGGCCCGCGCCCTGAACCGCGCGCGCATCTACGATTTCGCGCATAAAAACTGGAAGACGGTGCAGTTCGACGACCCCGTCTATCTGGCCACGGCGGCCGGCACGCCAGAATTTACCGCCACGCAATTTCGCATGTCCTACCAGTCGCCCGTCACGCCGCCCACGGTGATTGACGTCAGCATGGAGGATGGCAAGCGCACGGTGCTGAAACAGCAGGAAATCGTCGGCGGCTTTGATGGCAGCCGCTACACCACGCAGCGCCTGTGGGTGAAGGCGCGTGATGGCGTGCAAGTGCCACTGTGGGTCGTCTACAAGAAAGGCGTAAAGCTCGACGGTTCCGCACCGCTGCTGCTGTACTCGTACGGCTCGTACGGCATTTCCACGGAAGCCAGTTTTTCCATCAGCCGCATCAGCCTGCTGGAACGGGGCGTGATCTATGCGCAAGCGCATATCCGCGGCGGCACGGACATGGGCGAAGCCTGGCATGAAGACGGCATGCTGATGAAGAAGAAAAACACCTTCAATGACTTCATCGACAGCGCCGACTACCTGGTGCGCGAAAAATGGACCAGCCCGAATCGCCTGATCATCCAGGGCGGCAGCGCCGGTGGCCTCCTGATGGGCGCCGTCGTCAACATGCGCCCCGACCTGTTCCACGCCGTGCACGCGGCCGTACCGTTTGTCGACGTGATGAATACCATGATGGACGCCAGCCTGCCCCTGACGACGGGCGAATACCTGGAATGGGGCGACCCGAACCAGAAAGCGGCCTACGACTACATGCTCAGCTACTCGCCCTACGACAACATTGCGCGCAAGAATTATCCAGCCATGCTGGTGACGACAGGCCTCAACGACAGCCAGGTCATGTACTGGGAACCGGCCAAGTATGTGGCCAAGCTGCGCGCATATAAAACGGATGGCAATGCGCTGCTGCTGAAAACAAATATGGGCGCCGGCCATGGCGGCGCTTCTGGCCGCTATAACGCCATCGCCGAGAACGCGTTTAATATGGCGTGGATGCTGTCACAGTGGAATATCACGGAATAATGTGAAAAAAGCGCTTGCACAAGGATTTCCATCGTCCTATAATAGCGCCTCTTCCAGACGTGGTGACAAACGTCGGGATGGTTTTCTGAGACAAGCAACGGGTGCTTAGCTCAGTTGGTAGAGCGGCGCCCTTACAAGGCGTAGGTCGGGAGTTCGAGCCTCTCAGCACCCACCAAATCAGAAAACTGTCCAGTGCTTCATGGATCAGCAATACAGATCATACGAGCTTGGAGTGGTAGTTCAGTTGGTTAGAATACCGGCCTGTCACGTCGGGGGTCGCGGGTTCGAGTCCCGTCCGCTCCGCCAATAAAAGAAAAGCCCTTTGGTTCCCAGAACCGAAGGGCTTTTCCCATTTCCGAACCAGAAAACACGTCAACACTCCCTTGCTTGAATATTTTTGCGCTTTTCAGCAAAAAAAACTGCTTTTAGCCCTCAAGAATAGTTGCACAAGCGGGAAAGCGCCCCCTATAATAGTGCCTCTTCCAGACGTGGTGACAAACGTCGGGATAGTTTTCTGGGTATGCGGGTGCTTAGCTCAGTTGGTAGAGCGGCGCCCTTACAAGGCGTAGGTCGGGAGTTCGAGCCTCTCAGCACCCACCACCAATGCAGAAAATTATCCAGTGCTTCATGGATCAGCAACACAGATCATACGAGCTTGGAGTGGTAGTTCAGTTGGTTAGAATACCGGCCTGTCACGTCGGGGGTCGCGGGTTCGAGTCCCGTCCGCTCCGCCAATAAAAGAAAAGCCCTTTGGTTCCCAGAACCGAAGGGCTTTTCCCATTTCCAGCCCGAAAAATGCACTAGAATCAGCGCTCCGCCTGACTCTGCCGCTCTTGCCTGATGCGCCTGCCCCACAGTCTTTCCCCCTACCTCGTCCTGCGCTTGCGCCTGGCCCATCATGCTTTGCTGCAATTTTTCGCCAGCCTGACGAGTTCCATGGAGATCTTCTTTTTCCTGGCCGGCCCCGTCTTGCTGGGCTTACTCAGCGTCATCGCCCTGCCCGGCTTTCTCGCCGTGAGCCTGCCCTGGCCCGCCGCCCTGGGCCTCCTCAGCACGCAAGCCCTGCTGACCTGCCTGCCCGCCTGGCTGTTGCGCAAGCGCCTGCTGCCGGCCAGTACCGCCGCCTGGCTGCGCCAGCTGCCCTTGCCGCCGCGCCTGCGCTGGCAAGCCGACGTGGCCGTGGCCGGCCTGCTGATGCTGCCACTGGGCCTCGCCTATGCCGTCTCGGCCACCATCTGGCTGGTGCAGCCACCGACCTGGCTGCGTCCGATTGCCGCGCCCGGCATCGCCGCCACCCTCGCCGCATGGCTGCTGGCCTGGCTGCTGACGACGCTCATCGTGGCGCAGCGCCTGCGCGCCCCCCGCCCCGCACAAAGGACCCGCCCGCCCACAATGACGGCATACGTGCCGCAACGGCCCCGCTGGCGCACCGTGTTCCTGTGGCGCCAGCTGTTCTGGCTGCCGTTCTGGCGCAACGACAATGTGATTGGCATCCAGCAAAGCGTGCTGCTGGCCACGGCTGGCGCCAGCATGCTGGCCTGGCTGCAGCGCGCGCCCCTGCTGCCGGCACCGCTGCTGGGTTTGCTGGCCAGCGCCAGCCTGATCATTGTGACGGACCGGGGCGACAAGGCCGTGCGCGAACAGATCGGTTTGCTACGTCCATCGCTGAACGCCTGGCCCCTGGCCAGCACGGCCTTGACGCGCCTGGCCTGCGCAGCGAGCCTGCTGCCACCGTTTGCCGTGTTGCTGGCAGGCGCTGTCTTGCTGTACAACATCCACCCCGCCGTCTTGCAGCAGCGCGTCACCAGCGTGTATGCCGTCACCGCCAGCGCGGCCCTGCTGGCCATCGTCGGCCTGCCCCGCCTCACGGCGCGGGGACGCGTCGCCCTCGTCGTGCTGTCCATCCTTGCATTGAGCGCCATCGGAAGCGAATTATGGAATTGAATACCTATTCTCCCACCCTGCAGGTCGAGCACCTCGATTTTCACTTCCCCACGCACAGCGTCTTCCAGGGATTCAGCCAGCAATTCGGCCCCGGCGTCACCTGGCTGCGGGGCGCGAACGGGGCCGGCAAGACGACCTTGCTGAAATTGGCGGGCGGCGCCCTGCTGCCCGCGCGCGGCGCCATCCGCCTCGATGGCGTCGACAGCGGCTTCATGCCGCTGACCTACCGCGCTCAGGCATTCTATTGTGGCGGCGACGCGCCCGCTCTGCCCTGGCTGCAAGTACACGAATTTCTCGACCTGCACCTGGCCCTGTATCCGGGCAGCGACCAGTCCCTGCTGAACGACGAGCTGAAGGCGTTTGCCATGACGTCCACCTTGCAGCAAAGCATCACCGCCCTCTCGCTGGGTCAGCACAAAAAACTGCAACTGGCCCTGGCGCTGGCCTTGCCCGTGCGCCTGCTGCTGATCGATGAACCGTTCAATGGCCTCGACGCGGCTGCCATGGCGCATCTGCGCGCGCGCCTGTCCGACCCGTCCCGCCTGGCGCGCCAGTGCATCGTGCTGACCAGCCACCTGGCGCCGGACGTGCCGCTGGCGGCGACGGTGGAAATATAGACAGGAAATACAGCTTTGCAGATCGCACAAGAAACGCTTACGATGCCGTGGTGCAAAAACCGGCGATCCCGGTGCCACCACTACCATAAAACGGCGCGCTTATTCGCTGCGCCTGGCTTATTCTTGGAGAAATGATGTTGAACACCCACCGCAACGCCCTGGCCATCCTGTGCGCCGCCTTCACCACCTGTGCCACCTCGGCCCTCGCCGCCGGCCCCACGGGCACGCCCGCCGACTATGGCAGCAGCGCCCCCCACGCCGCCGCCCACCGCAGCATCGACTTGCAGCCAGAGACGCGGCACATCAACGTCACGCACGGCGAAACCGTCACCATCGCGCGCGCCGGCCAGCGTTTTACGTGGCACGTTCAAACCTTCAGCAACAAGACCGTCTTCGCGCTGAGCGACATCGCGCCCAAGGACATGCCCGTCGATGGCGTCCAGGTGTATGTCGCCGGCAACCCGCTGTACGCGGGCAGCTGAGCTTCAGCATAAACACCACAGCACAGGAACCTGCCATCGACAGCGGCATTGTGGCACTGTTACAATGAGAATCGTTATCATTTACGGTGTATTGCCAACGCCGTTCCATCGTCTCTGCCCTTCCTGCCGACTGTCTCCCGTGGTTGCACGCTATTACCGAGAACTGCTGAATTTTTGCCTGCGCAGCCTGAAGGACCGGGCGGCGGCCGCTGACGTGGTGCAGGAGAGCTATGCCCGCGTCCTCAGCATGCAGCGGGCGGGACAAGCCATCGCCGAACCGCGCGCCCTGCTGCACCAGACGGCGCGCCGCCTGCTAATCGATGGCCACCGCCGCGCCGCCGTGCGCGACCACGACGAACTCGACACCTTGCTGGAAACGCAGCAACCGGCTGCACCCGCGCATGCGCAACCGGAGGAAATCTATGCCTACGAAGAATATGCGACGGCCATCACCCACGCTATCGAAGCCTTGCCAGCGCGGTGCCGCGAAGCCTTCATCCTGAACCGTTTCGATGGCCTGTCGCACCAGCAAGTGGCGGACCAGATGGGCATTTCGCGCAACATGGTGGCGCAGCACATCATGCGTGGCGTGCTCACTTGCAGGGCGGTGGAAGAGCGCATGAAGGGGGCACAGCCATGAGTCCATCGGACAGCCACGACAGCGCCGCCTTCCTGGCGCAACAATCCTCCCTGGACGTGCAAGCCGCCGACTGGCTGGTGCGCCGCCAGGATGGCTTCAATGATCACGAAGAAGCGGCCTTCCAGCAGTGGCTGGCCGCCAGCGCGGCGCATGCGACTGCCTACGCGCAACTGGCCCGTGCGTGGGATGGCCTCGATGCACTGCCGGACGCCACCATCGCGCGCCTGCGTCCCGTACCCGCCAGCAAGGCGGCGCCATCGCCTCCCCGGCTTGCCTGGCTGATTCAACTGTGCCAGCCCATGCGCCTGGCTGGCGCCGCCGTCGCGTGCGCCGTGCTGGCGGGCGGATGGCAATACTGGCTGCATCAGCCCGTCTACAGCGCCAGCTTTGCCAGCGCGCGCGGCGAACAATTGACGGTGGAATTACCGGACGGTAGCACCTTGCGCCTGGACACGGCCACGCGCGCCGACGTCACCCTGTACCGCCAGCGCCGTGAAGTGCGCCTGCCGGAAGGCCAGGTCATGTTGACGGTCGCACCCGACACGGCCCGCCCGTTCGAGGTGCTGGCCGGTCCCGTGCGCGTCACCGTACTGGGCACACGCTTTAGCGTGCGCCACACGCATAGCGGCCTGTATGGCGATGGCGCCAATGTGCAAGTGGAACACGGCATCGTGCGCGTCGCGGGCAGCGGCACGCCGCTGGTACTGACGGCAGGCCAGGCCGTGCGCAGCGATGCGGCAGGCAAGCTGGAGGCGTTGACGAATGCCATGCCAGAAGACGCCCTGCTGTGGCGCGAAGGTCGCGCGCACTTCAACAACACGCCACTGCGCGAAGCCCTGGCCGAGTTCGAGCGCTATGGTCCGACAGGCTTGCGCCTGGCCGATGACGGCGTGGGCGAACTACGCCTGAACGGCAGTTTCAATCTGCGCGAAGTCGGTTCCTTCCGCCGCGCCCTGCCGCAAGTGCTGCCGCTGCGCCTGCGCGAAGAAGGCGGCAGCACCGTCGTCACGGCCGCACCGTAAATTTTTTTGCGATTGACCTCAACTGTTTGGCTTCTCGTGCGTCTTCATTGGTAATGATTCGTATTTATATTTACTTTTTGGAGAATAGCCTCGATGTCTTGCCCGCGTATTGTTTCCCCTTTCCACCTCACTCCCATTACCCTGGCCCTCGCCCTGGCCGCCATCGGCGCCACGCCATCCCTGCACGCCCAGGCCTTGGCCCCGGAAGCCGTCGTCACGCTAGCCGTACCGGCGCAGGCGCTGGGCACGGCCCTGAACACCGTGGCGCGCCAGGCGGGATTGCAATTGATGGTGCACCCGGACCTGGTGGCCGGCAAACAGGCACCCGCCGTGACGGGGCAACTGTCCGCGCGCCAGGCGCTCGAGCGCTTGCTGGCCGGCACGGGCCTGGTGGCGCAGATCCAGGGCAATGACGTGATCATCCGCGCGGGGAGCGCAGCCGCCGTGGAAAAGACCATGGCGCCCGTCACCGTCAGCGCGGCGCAGGAACGTGACGGCACAACTGAAGGCAGCGCTTCCTACACCACCGGATCGATGCAGACGGCCACGCGCTTGCCCCTGTCTATACGCGAAACACCGCAATCGGTCAGCGTCGTCACGCGCCAGCAGATGGACGAGCAAAACATCGTGCTGCAAGAAGACCTCGTCAAGCGCACCACGGGCCTGACCTTCGTGCAATACGGCCCCTCCGGCAGCGATACCAACGGCTTTTTTGCGCGCGGCGCCAGCGTGCAAAACATGCAGGTCGACGGCGTGGCGCGCCTGTTTACCGATTACGTTGGCATCTTCCAGACCAATGACATGGTGATCTATGACCGTGCGGAAGTGGTGCGCGGGGCCACCGGCCTGATGAACGGCATCGGCACGCCGGGCGCCACCATCAACCTGGTGCGCAAGCGCCCCACAGCCACGGCGCAAGCGAGCCTCAAGCTGACCGGCGGCACCTGGGATTACCGCCGCGGCGAAGCCGATATTGCTGGCCCCGTCAACGAGGCACGCACGGTGCGCGCGCGTCTGGTAGCGGCCGCGCAGGAAAACCAGTCGCAAGTCGATTATGAAAAGGAAAAGCGCAAAGTGCTCTACGGCATAGTCGAGGCGGATCTGGCGCCGAATACCCTGGCCACCCTCGGCTTTGCCTGGCAAGACTACCAAGCCGAGGGCGTGGGCCGCTCAGGCCGCCCCTTCTTCTACACAGACGGCACGCGCACGCACTGGCGCCGCTCCGATTCCTCGGGCGCGCGCTGGGCTTCCACCGACCGCGAAAACCGCAGTTACTTTGCCAGCCTGGAACACCAGTTCGGCAACGGCTGGCGCGCCAAGGCCACCCTCACGCGCGACAGCAGCGATTACACGGAAGTACCTGGCTGGACCGATGAATTTGGCATCGACAAAGTTACCGGCAAGGGCGTGGGCCTGTGGTCGGCCCTGTGGGCGGGCAAGCCCGTGCAAGATACTCTGGACGTCTACGCAAATGGCCCCGTTGACCTGTTCGGCCGCCGCCATGAGCTGGTGCTGGGCGCCACCAGTTCGCGCACGCGCAACGATACGCAGGGCCACGGCCGCTGGTCCTTCCCCGGCTGGAGCAACGTCATCGAGAATATTTTCACGTGGGATGGCAATACGCCCGTGAAACCGAACAATCCGCCCAACAGCGACATCCATTCCACCGAGCGCACCAACAGCGTCTACGCCACGGCACGCATCAAGGCCACGGATAGCGTGGCGCTGGTGCTCGGTTCGCGCGTCACCAGCTGGAAGCGTTCGCAGTCGGAAACGCCGTTCGACAGCAAGGTCACGGACCGCAGCAGCCGCCAGGAAACGGGCGAATTCACGCCTTACGCTGGCGTCGTCTACGACGTCAGCCGCGACTGGTCCGTGTATGGCAGCTACACGAATATCTTCCAGCCGCAAAACAATAGAGGTGCCGATGGCCGCTACCTCGATCCCCTGCTGGGCAACAGCTACGAAGCGGGCGTAAAAGGCGCGCTGCTGGACAAGCGCCTCAACGTCACGGCCGCCCTGTACAAGACCAAGCAAGACAATTTTGCCGTGTCGATCCCCGGCGCGTTTGCGCCAGACGGCTCGCAAGCCTACCGCGCCGCCGCGGGCACGACCAGCCGCGGCCTGGAACTGGAAGTGGCGGGCCAACTGGCGACCAACTGGCAAGGCATGGCCGGTTTTGCGCGCAACATGAGCGCCGACTCCGACGGCAAGCAACTCAATACGGAAGTGCCGCAAAGCACCTTCAAAGTCTTCACCAGCTATCGTTTGCCAGAGCTGGGTAGCGCCGGAGCGGGCGGCCTGAACGTTGGCGGCGGCGTGCGCTGGCAAAACCATACGCGCTCCGACATGTCCTACCTGGCCTTGCCGGGCGACCCCATCATCCGCCAGGGCAGCTATGTACTGGCCGATACCATGCTGCAATACGCGTTCAGCAAGACCATCAGCGTGTCCGTGAACCTGAATAACCTGTTTGACAAGCATTACCAAGTCAATTCGAATTCCTCGTACTACGGCGAAGGGCGCAACGTGCGCGTGGGGCTGGCGTTCAAAATGTAATCTTGCAGAACATAAACGCGGGACAAAAAAACCGGAAAGGCCTCGCGGCTGTTCCGGTTTTTTCTGTACAGCGTCTAGCGTTACGCCGTCAGCGCTTCTTTCGATGCGGCTTCTTCGACCACTTCCTCGTCGTCCGAGCGGATCAGGTGATCAAAGGCGGACAGGGCTGCCTTGGCACCTTCGCCGGTGGCGATGATGATCTGCTTGTACGGCACCGTGGTGACGTCGCCAGCGGCAAACACACCGGGGATCGAGGTCTGGCCGCGGGCGTCCACTTCGATTTCGCCGTGGCGCGACAACGCTACCGTGCCTTTCAGCCATTCCGTGTTCGGCACCAGGCCGATTTGCACGAAGACGCCTTCCAGCTCGACCTTTTTAGACTCCCCGCTGACCCGGTCCGTGTAGCTCAGGCCATTGACGATCTTGCCGTCGCCGTGGATCTCGGTGGTTTGCGCCGAGGTGATCACGGTCACGTTAGCAAGGCTGTGCAGCTTGCGTTGCAGCACCGCATCGGCGCGCAATTCCGCGCCGAACTCGATCAGGGTCACGTGTTTTACGAGGCCGGCCAGGTCGATTGCTGCTTCCACACCCGAATTACCGCCACCGATCACAGCCACGCGCTTGCCCTTGAACAAAGGACCATCGCAGTGGGGGCAGTAGGCGACACCGTGGTTGCGGTATTCCTTCTCGCCCGGCACGTTGATTTCGCGCCAGCGGGCACCGGTGGCCAGGATGACGGTCTTGGCTTTCAAGATGGCGCCATTCGCCGTTTCAATCTCGACCAATTTGCCCGGCGTCAACTTCGTGGCGCGCTGGGTGTTCATGATGTCGACTTCGTATTCCTTGACGTGCTGTTCCAGCGCCATGGCGAACTTCGGACCATCGGTTTCCTTGACGGAAATAAAATTCTCGATGGCAAGCGTATCGAGTACCTGGCCGCCGAAACGCTCGGCCAGCACGCCCGTCTTGATGCCTTTGCGGGCTGCGTAGATGGCCGCTGCCGCGCCGGCAGGGCCGCCGCCGACGATCAGCACGTCGAACACGTCTTTTTTCGACAACGCTGCCGCCTGGCGTGCGCCGGCGTTGGTATCGAGCTTGGCGAGGATTTCCTCGACATTCGTGCGTCCCTGGCCAAAGTGCTGGCCATTCAGGAACATCATCGGCACGGCCATGATCTGGCGCTCCTCCACTTCTTGCGGGAACACGCCGCCATCGATGGTGGTGACCTTGATGCGCGGGTTGATCACCGCCATCGCATTCAATGCCTGCACCACTTCCGGGCAGTTATGGCAGGAGAGCGAAATAAACGTTTCAAACGCGTAATCGCCGTCGAGGTTGCGGATCTGCTGGATCACGGCATCGTCGAACTTGATGGTGTGGCCGCCCACTTGCAGCAGCGCCAGCACCAGCGAGGTAAATTCATGGCCCATCGGCACACCGGCGAAACGCACGCCAATGTCGGAGCCTGCACGGTTGATGCTGAACGACGGGGTCCGTACGCCAGCGTCTATGCGCTCGACCAGCGTGATCTTGTCGCTCAACAGGACTATCTCCTGGAGCAATTCCTTCATCTCGCGGGCTTTTGCGCTGTCATCGAGAGAAGCGACCAACTCAAGCGGATACACTACTTTTTCCAGGTAGGATTTCAGTTGGGTTTTGAGGGTTGCGTCTAACATGATTTTTTTTCCTTTTCTACAAATATTTAGGCGAATGCCGGGCCGGACACCCGGTCCGGCATCGCGGTAACTACTTGTTTGCTGCTAGATGTTGCAAGGTTTCAAGACTTAGATCTTGCCAACCAGGTCCAGCGATGGGGTCAGGGTTGCTGCGCCTTCCGTCCATTTGGCTGGGCAAACTTCGCCTGGGTGAGCGGCAACGTATTGAGCTGCCTTAACTTTGCGCAACAGTTCCGATGCGTCACGGCCGATGCCGTTGTCATGCACTTCCAGCACTTTGATGAAGCCGTCCGGATTGATGACGAAAGTACCGCGCAGTGCCATGCCTTCTTCTTCGATCATGACTTCGAAATTGCGCGACAGGGTACCGGTCGGGTCGCCGATCAGTGCGTATTGCACTTTCTTGATCGCGTCCGAGGTATCGTGCCATGCTTTGTGCGCGAAATGCGAGTCGGTCGAGATGCCGTAGACATCGACGCCCAGCTTCTGGAATTCAGCGTGGTGATCGGCCAGGTCTTCCAGTTCGGTTGGGCAAACGAAGGTGAAGTCGGCTGGGTAGAACACGAATACCGACCACTTGCCTTTCAGCGACGCTTCCGTCAGGTCGACGAATTTGCCATTGTGGAATGCGGTTGCCTTGAATGGTTTAACTTGGGTATTGATGAGCGACATAGTCATTTCCTCTCGTGTGGTGAATCAGTAAGACCCTAGTGTAAGGGGTTTTAGTCCATATACAAAATTGATTGTCACAATAGTTTCAATTGATTTTAGCTATCATGACACTATAGGAACTCCATGATAGGCAGTTCCCACAGGATTGGATAGCGGTGACAGTGGATACCCCTGCCGCCGCTAGGTGTTTAGTTTTTCAACTCTTCCGGTACTTTTCCGCCGTTTTCCGCCAGCTTGATCATCACCTGGCGGTGCAGCCAGATGTTCATGCTGGCCGAGTCATTGGTATCGCCCGTGAAATGCAGCTCTTGCGCCAGTTCCTTGCGCGAAGCCAGGCTGCTGTCGAGTTGAAGCAATTTCATCAGGTCGACGATGGACGTGCGCCAATTGAGTGTTTCCGCGTTCTTGCTGGCCAGGTCGACCAGCACCACTTCCACGTCCACCAGCGGCGCGGCAACCGCTGGAGCTGCCGCGGGTGCGGCCGCCGCTGGCGCGTCGGTAGCGGCAGCTGGCGTGGCTGCCGGAGCGGCGTCGGACGCATGGTGGAAGATTTTGTTATAGATATTGCTGAAAATGCCCATAAGGTTACCTCGAGTTGAGTGAATGGAAGAAGGTTTGCCTGCGCGCCCGGTTCATAACGCGAACCGGTGACAGCTGGAGCCGGGCGCAGGCGCCAGCCCGTCGAGTATAAGCCCGTTCAGGCCGGGAGCCCTGTCCCGCAGGGCCAATGGACATCTGGTGGCAGGGCACGCCTGTTTCAAGGGTGCAAGGGCCGCCGGGCGTGCAGCAGCGCATCGAACGCTTCGATGGCCAGCGGCGGCGCAAACAGATCGCCTTGCGCAAAGTCACAGCCGATCTCCAGCAGCCGTGCGCGCTGCTCTGGCGTCTCCACCCCTTCGGCGATGACCTGCAAGCCCAGCTTGTGGGCCATGGTGACGATGGCTTCGCACAGCACCAGTTCGCTGGCGCCGGGCGCCAGCTTGCGCACCAGCACGCCGTCGAGCTTCAGGTAATCGATGCCGCATTGCTGCAATTGCGTCAGCGAGGCCTGGCCGCTGCCAAAGTCGTCCAGGGCGATCTGCAAGCCCGCCTCGCGCAAATGCTGCAGCCGCTGCGCCATGCCGCTGCCGGCGCTGGCACCGGGTCCCAGCAGAGCATCTTCGCGCATGTCGAGCACGATGGCCGAGGCCGGCACATCAAGCGCCATCAGCTGGCGCAGCCAGGTGCCGGGCGCCTCGGCTTCGCGCTGCAGCTCCAGCGGCGACTGGTTCAGGCACAGTTGCAGCCCCGGCAAGCCAATGGCCTGGCCCTGCGCGCGCCAGCGCAGCAGTTGCGCGGCCGCCGTGCGCAGCACCCAGTCGCCGATGTCCACGATCAAACCGCTGCTTTCGGCCAGCGCCAGAAAATCGGGCGGACACACGATGCCCCGCTGCGGATGGTGCCAGCGCAGCAAGGCCTCCGCTTTGACAATTTTGCAGCCATGCAGCTCGACAATGGGCTGGTAATGCAGCTGCATCTGCTGTTCGCGCAGGGCCGTGCGCAAGTCCGCCCCCATGCGCATGCGGTTGACGGCCGCCACCTGCATCGCCGGCGTGAAATAACTGTAACGGTTGCGCCCCGCGCCTTTCGAGACATACATGGCCTGGTCCGCATGCTTGAGCAAGTCCTCGATATTGCCCGCGTCGTCCGGATACAGGGTGATGCCGATCGAAGCCGAGACGAATGCCTGCTCCGCCCCCAGCAAAAACGGCGCCAGCAAGCCGTCGAGTATCTGCCGCGCGATGCGGTCGACTTGCTGCAAGTCATCAAGGTCGGACAGGATCACCGTGAATTCATCGCCGCCCAGACGCGCCACCGTGTCCGTCTCGCGCACGCCCACGCGGATGCGCCGCGCCGCTTCGATCAGCAAAATATCGCCCTGGTGGTGGCCCAGGGTGTCGTTGACTTCCTTGAAATGGTCGAGGTCGATGAACAGGATGGCCACGCGGCTCGTATCGCGGCGGCCCTGGGCCAGCGCCTGGCGCAGGCGTTCGTGGAACATGCGCCGGTTCGGCAATTGCGTCAAGGTATCGAAATTGGCTTGCTGCCAGATCAGCGCTTCCGTTTGCCGCTTGTCCGTCACGTCTTCCAGCATGCACAGGTGGTGCGGCCCGCCGTGGCTTGCCGTGGCAATGGCCGTCACCGAGGCATCGACCCACACCACGCCGCCATCGGGACGCACGATGCGCTTGGCGTGGCGGAAGCCCGGCATGCGCCGCGCCAGCAACTGCGCCACGTGCGCCTGCTCGCCGGCCACGTCGTCGGGATGGCTGATCTCCATCCAGCTCGTTTGTTTCATGTGCTCCAGGGTGCGCCCGGCGATGGCCAGATAGCGCGGATTGATATCAAGAAACTGTCCACTCACGGTATCGATCAGGGCGATGCCCATGGGCGCTTCCTCGAACATGGTGCGAAAGCGCAATTCCCCCTGGCGGATGGTTTCCTCCGTGCGGCGGCGCTCGCGTGCCAGGTTGCTAAAATGAAAGGCGGCCGACACGGCCAGCAGGCTGCCCGCCACGCCCAGCGACAGGTACAGCCAGCCCAGGTCGGCGCCTGGCACGGGGTGATACAGGAAGCCCTTGTAGGCGCGGCTGTCCGTGGCATTGGGCGGCAGCACGCCCATGGCGACATACGTGTCGGCGATATGCTGCCAGCGCTGGGGATTCATGTAGCCGAGCTCCACCAGCACGGGCTGCAGCAGCAACTCCATCTGTTGCGCCTCGTACAGCAGATGTGCGTGGTCGTGGCGCTGACTGTACTTGACGTGGATCAGACGCGCCATTTCCTCGCGGTGCGCCATCGCGTATTGCCAGCCGCGCAGGCTGGCCGCGCGGAACGCTTTCACGCGCTCGGGATGGCGGTGCAGTTCGTGCTCACTGGTAAACAGGTTGTCGCCGTAAAAATCGATGCCGGCCGTGCGCGGCGTAAATTGATAGTAGGGAAAACCCGCCCGGTCCAGGTAGTCCGGTTCGTTGGTGGAATACGCGGCAACCGCGTCGACCTTGCCGTCGATCAAATCCTCGATCCGGTAGCTGGGCGGCAAGTGGCGCAGCTGCTGCGGCGCGACGCCCATTTTCTGCAGGAACAGCGACACTTCATCGAAGGCGGTCGCCACCTCAGTGGGCTCGCCTATCATCACGGCCGCGCCCACCAGCTTGCGCACGTCGGGCGCGCCGCCATGCTGGCGCATCAGCAGCACGCTGGGCGAATGCTGGAATACCACGGCCAGCACCACCAGAGGCTTGCCAGCCATGCGGCTGAGCAACAAGGTGCTGTTGCCGACGCCATAGTCGGCCTGGCCCGTCAGCACGGCGGCCTCGGCACGCGGCACGCCGCTGCCTTCGAGCAGTGTGACCTCCAGCCCCGCCTCGCGGTAATACCCTTGCTCGATGGCCGCGTAATAGCCGGCAAACTGGAACTGATGCGTGAAATTGAGTTGCAGGGAGATGGGTTCCAGCGCGCGGGCTGGCGGGGCCACGCACAGCAATAAGAAGAAAAGGCAGCGCCAGCCGTACGCCAGCCTGCCGGCAGGCGGCAAGAAGGAGCGGAAAGCGTCGGATGCTTTCATCGGCATGGCAGGACACCACAGGAAACTGCCGAGCTGGCAGAAGTAAGGCTATTGTAGCCGCCCCTTTTGCCGAAGGATAATTATTTCAGTGAGGGCAATAACGTTGATGTTTTTGGCAAACAGTTTCAGCATTATTTGCGCTAGAACACGACGCCAGCCACCAGAATGACGTTGGCATACGGACTGCATTCACCCGTGCGCACGATGGCGCGCGCGCCCTTCGACAGTTGCTTGAACTCATCGTGCGTCACCTGGCGCGCATCGGGCAAATCCAGGGCCGCCACCTGCGCCGCCATGGCCGGGTTGTGCTGCGGCAACTCGCTGGCGAGCAAATGGTATTCCACCTGCATTTCGCTCAGCACGGTGTTCACGGTATCGATGAAGCCGGGAATGCCGCGCGTCAAGGCCAGGTCGATCAGGGGCACGCCCGGCTGCGAGGGCAAGCCCGCGTCGCCGATGACGAGCATGTCGCCATGGCCCAGCGAAGCGATCAGTTGCGACAGCGCAATATTGAGCAGCGGTGTTTTTTTCATGGTCTCAGAACAGCTCGTGCAGGTGGGGAATCGAGGTTTGCGCGCCGGGCTTGGTGACGCTCCAGGCGGCAGCGCGCTGGCCTTGCTGAATCGCTTCCGCCTCGTCCATGCCGGACGCCAAGCCCGCCACGAAGCCGCCGATAAATGTGTCGCCAGCCGCCGTCGTATCGACAGCCTTGACGGCTTCGGCAGGGAACGTGGTATCGCCGCCATACAGGGCCGCGTGCACCCCCTTGGAACCCAAGGTGATGATGACGTTGTCGCTGCCCAGCTTTTGCAGCGCGGCCGCCAGCACCTTGACATCCGCGCCTTCCGGGCTGACGCCAGCCAGCATGGCCGCTTCGATTTCATTTGGAATCAGGTAGTCGACCAGTTCCAGCACGCCTGCCGGCAAGCTGGCGGCCGGGGCCGGGTTCAGCACCACGGTCTTGCCCAGCGAACGGGCCAGTTTGATCGCATGCACGACGGTGGCCATCGGCGTTTCCAGCTGCAGCACGACAATATCGGCCTGTTCGATCAAACCTTGCGCCGCATCAATGTGCGCGGGGCTCAATAAATCGTTGGCGCCGCCGGCAATCACGATGCTGTTCTGGCCATTGTCGTCGACGAGGATGGAAGCGATGCCGGACGCGACACCGGGCAAGGTCGTGATATGGCTGTCGATGATGCCGTCGCCGACCAGCGCCGCGCGCAGGGTCGCGCCGAATGCGTCATCGCCCACGCAAGCGATCATGGCCACTTGCTGGCCACCGGCGGCCACTTTGCCGCTGAGGCGCGCGCAAGCGACGGCCTGGTTGGCGCCCTTGCCGCCAGGAATGGTGCGAAAAGCGCCGCCCGTCAGGGTTTCGCCGGGGAGGGGCATGCGCGGCACGCGCAAGACCAGGTCCATATTGATGCTGCCGATAACCACGATCATGATGTCATTCCCATCAGTTCAGTTGCAGGTGAAGAAGTAGGTGCGGAAGAAGTTACAGTGGCAGCCACGCTGGAGCCGCGCACGTGCAGTGCGGGCGCGATGCTGCGCTGCTGGCGCGGCAAGGCGGGGTCGGCGATACGCGCCAGCAGGCAGGCGGCCGTGATGTGGCCCAGCTCGCGCGTGTTTTGCGCCACGCTGCTCAAGGCCGGATGCACGAAGCTGGCCAGGTCGATATCGTCGAAGCCGACGACGGCCAGCTCCGCCGGCACGGCAATGCCCCGCTCGGCAGCGGCGCGCAGGGCGCCAAATGCCATCAAGTCATTGCAGCAGAACAAGGCGTCGGGGCGCTGGCCTTGCGGCAGCGCCAGCAAGTCCAGCGCCGCCGCATAGCCGCCCGCGCTCGTGAAATCGCTATGGCGACACAGCGCGTCGGCCAGGACCACGCCCGCGTCCGCCATGGCGCCGCGCGCGCCGTCGACGCGCTCGTTGGAAATGCTCACTTCGCGGGGACCGGCGATGCAGGCGAGGCGCCGGCGTCCCAGCCCCAGCAAATGGCGCGCGGCCAAAGATCCCCCGGCGCGGTTGTCGACGGCCACGGCATCGATGGACAGGTCGCTGGGCGCGCGGTCGAGCAGCACGGCCGGCACCTTCATCTTGCGCAGCAATTCGCCATCGCTGTCGGCCAGCGCGGATAAAATCAAGCCGTCGCAGCGCTTGGTCAAGAGCACGTTCAGGTAGTCGCGCTGCTTGACGGGGTCGTCATCGGAATTGCATAAAATAACGCTGTAGCCGGCCGCGTAGCAGCTATCCTCGATGCCGCGCGCCACTTCCGAAAAATACGGGTTCGTATTGTTTGGAATGATCAGGCCGATCGTGCCCGTGCTGCGGCTGCGCAAGGAACGCGCCAAGGCGCTGGGCACGTAATGCAATTGCTCCGCCGCCGCCAGCACGGCGCGGCGCGCCGCGTCGCTGACGGGGCGGGTATTGTTGAGGACGTGCGACACGGTGGTAAACGACACCCCCGCCGCCTGCGCCACTTGTTTGATGGTTGCCATGAAACGCGCTTTCTCCTGTGATCAGGCGCGTTCGCCGCGGCGGCGGTAAGTGTCGAGCACCACGGCGGCCACGATCACCAGGCCCGTGACGATGCGTTTCACGGGTTCGGATACGCCCACTTGCGCCAGACCCGCTTCCAGCACGGAAATGATCAACACGCCGATAAAGGTGCTGATGACGGAACCGCGCCCGCCCATCAGGCTGGTGCCGCCGATCACGACGGCGGCGATCACTTGCAATTCCATGCCCACGCCGCCATTCGGGTCGGCAGCTTCCAGGCGCGAGACCTGGAACAGGGCGCCCACGCCGGCAAGAAAGCCCATCAAGGCAAACACCAGCACTTTTGACGGCTTCGTGTTGATGCCGGACAAACGCACGGCTTCTTCATTCGTACCGATGCCGATCCAGTGACGACCCAGCACCGTGCGCGTCAGCACCAGGTGGCCGATGACAACAATGGCGATGGCGGCGATGAAGGCGGGCGACAGGCCGAAGGCGATCGGCGAGCTGATGCCGTCAACGGCACTGCCGATGTATTCGGTGCGCGAGTTCGTCACTTCATACGCCAATCCCCGTGCCATTTCCAGCACGCCCAGCGAAACGATGAAGGAGGGTATGCGCCAGCCGACGGAAATCAGGCCCGTGGTGGCGCCGCACAGGGCGGCGACGAACATGCCCAGCAGGGCCGCGCTCCACACGGGCCAGCCCCAGTGCACGACGGCCAGCGACAGCACGGAAGCGGCCAGCGCCATCACGGAGCCGACGGACAGGTCGATGCCGCCGATGATCAGCACAAAGGTCATGCCGACGGCCATCACGACCAGAGTCGGGATGTTGTTCGACAGGGTGCTGAGGGTGGCGAGCGTAAAGAAATTTTCGCTGGCAAACGAGAACAGCACGCACATGGCGACCAGGGCGCCGATCAGGCCCGCATAGTTTTTCAGGTCGGCCAGGCTGCGCTGCAGATACGAAGGAGAGGAGTGGGTGGTCATGGGAATCTTTCCGGCGGATCAGGCCGCAGCTGGAGTGGAAGTGGGGGTCAAATAGCCGGAGAAGGCGGCCGACAGCAGCGCGTCCTGGCTCCAGGCACCGCGCTCGAAGGTCTCGACGATGCTGCCCGCGCTCATGACGGCGATGCGGTCGCAGATCAGCATCAGTTCGCGCAAGTCGCTCGACACGATGAGCAAGCCCTTGCCCTGGCGCGCCTGTTCCGCCAGCACCTGATAAATATCAAACTTGGCGCCGATATCGATGCCGCGCGTGGGCTCGTCGAACAGCATCACGGGGCAGTCGCGGTACAGCCAGCGGGCAATCACCACCTTTTGCTGGTTGCCGCCTGACAACTCGGCCACCGTTTGCGCGCTGTTGCGCGAGCGGATGCCCAGGCGTTGAATGTAGTCGTCGGCCACCGACGCTTCGGCCGCGTCGTTGAGCCAGCCTGCGCCACTGACGGTATCGAGCGATGCCAGGGTGGTGTTGACGGCGATGGACTGGCGCAGCAACAAGCCTTGTCCCTTGCGATCTTCCGTGATCATGGCGATGCCGGCTTTCACTGCTGCCTGCGGAGAAGACAAGGCGGCGGGCGTTGTGCTGTCACCGAGGAACACCTCACCAGCATCGGCACGGTCGGCGCCGAAGATCAGGCGCAGCAATTCCGTGCGGCCCGAGCCGATCAGGCCCGCAATGCCGAGGATTTCGCCCGCGCGCAAGTCGAAGGAAGTGGGGTTGACCACCTTGCCGCGCGCCAGGCCCCGCACGCGCAACAGCGGCGCGCCGATGGTGCGCCCGCTCAAGTCCACTGCATCGTCGGCCGAGCGGCCCACCATCAGGCTGACCAGGTCGGCGGCGGAGTGTCCCGCGATATCGTCGTCGCACACGAGCTGGCCGTCGCGCAGTACGGCGATGCGGTCGGCCACGCGCTTGAGTTCTTCCAGGCGGTGTGAAATATAGATGATGCACACGCCTTCGGCCTTCAGGCGTTCGATTTGCAGGAACAGCAATTCCACTTCGCGGTGCGTCAGCATGGCCGTCGGCTCGTCGAGCACCAGCAGGCGGCAGGAACCGATCAGATTGCGCGCGATTTCGATCATTTGCTGGTGGCCGATGCCCAGTTCGCCCACGAGGGTCCACGGGTCGAGGCCGCCCAGGCCGACTTTTTCCATCTGTTCACGCGCGTCGCGTTCGAGGCGCGTACGGTCGATAAAGCCGAAACGCTGCGGCAGGTTTTTCAGGTACAGGTTTTCCGCGATCGACAGGGTGGGAATCAAATTGAGTTCCTGCATCACCATGCGGATGCCCAGCGCCTCGGCGGCGCCGCGCGAGGCGGGCTGGTAAGGCTTGCCATCGAGCAGCATGGTGCCGGTGGTGGCTTGCTCCAGGCCGCAGATGATCTTCGACAGGGTGCTCTTGCCCGCGCCGTTCTCTCCCGTCAGCGCCAGCACCTGGCCAGGGGCGAAGCGCAGGCCCACACCGCCCAGCACGGGGCCGACATAGGACTTGCCGATGTTGTCCAAGGTCAATAGAGGGGTGGCGGCCGGTGGCGCCGGGGGAATGTCGGTAGGCATGATAAAACTCCGCGGTAGTGGCGGCGGGGCCGGCGCCGCCTACTCGTAAGTAGGCAGGCGCCGGCCCCGGCGGGATCAAACGATCAGGACTTGGCGCCCTTGGCGACCAGTTCGACCTTGGTTTCGATGACGCCACCAAGCTCGGCCTGTTTCTTCTTCTGCGCCAGGGCTTTCAGCACGGTGTCGATGCCGAACACGGCTTGCTGCGAACCGAACTGGTCGGCGGTGGCCAGCACGCGGCCATCGGCCAGCATCGGCTTGATGGCGTTGATGTTGTCGTAGCCGACGACCAGCACCTTGCCCGTCTTGCCGGCCGCCTTGATGGCGGAAATGGCGCCGATGGCCATGTTGTCGTTACCGCACAGCAAAGCCTTGATATTCGGGTTGGCGTTCAGCATGGCGGCGGCCACCGTGTTGGCAGGAGCGATTTCCCACTGGCCCGACTGCACGCTGACGACCTTGGCACCGGCCGCGTTCATGGCGTCCTGGAAACCCAGGGTGCGCTGCTGCGCGTTGTAGGTGGTGGACACGCCTTCGATGATGCCGACAGGGTCGCCCTTCTTGATCTGCTTGGCCAGGTAATCGCCGACCACCTTGGCGCCCTTGCGGTTGTCCGGACCCACAAACGGCACGCTGATGCCCTTCTCTTTCAGGGCGCCCTCGTCGAGCTTGTTGTCGATATTGACGACGATGATGCCCGCGTCGATGGCTTTCTTCAGCACCGGCACCAGCGCCTTCGAGTCGGCCGGAGCGATCACCAGCGCGTTGACGCGCGAGACGATCATTTGCTCGACCAGCTTGATCTGGCTCGACGTATCCGTTTCATCCTTGATGCCGTTCGACAGCAAGTCGTACTTGGCGGCATTCGCCTTCTGATGCGCCTTGGCGCCGTTTTCCATGGTCAGGAAAAATTCATTGGCGAGCGACTTCATCACCAGCGCCACCTTCGGCTTGGCAGGTGTCTGTGCCATCGCCGGCACGGCGGGCAAGGCACACACCAAGACAGCAGCGGCAATCATTTTCAGGCGAATACGGGATGTCATGAGCGTCTCCAGAGTTGTTGGTCAAGCACGTGTAGAGCATGCTTTTATGGAATTTCATTGCGCGCAAACGTTTGCGCGAAGCGAATAGTGCCTCAATGCGCCATATCAGTGCAAGCAAAACTGTATGTGCGGTGCAGCAAAAAAGGGGATGTCCGGAGGGGAACTGGCAGGCCGATGCGATCAGCCCGCCTGGGAGAAATGCGCGGAAGTCAGCGGTTTGTTGCGGGCCGGGCACTGGCCCACTGCACGGCCAGCACGCTGGCCAGCACCAGCAGCAAGCCCAGCATCGACCAGCCCGTCATGGCCTGGCCCAGCAAGGCCCAGCCCAGCACGACGGCCATCAGGGGACTGAGCAGGCCCAGCGAGGAGACGGCCACGGGCGACAGGCGGGCGATGCCGCGGAACCACAGCCCATACGCCAGCAGGGCGCCGGCCAGGCACAGGTAGGCGTACGCCAGGACTTGCTGCAGGGATAGCGCCGGCAAGGGCGCATCGGCCAGCCAGGCGACGGGCGCCAGCATCAGGCCGCCCAGCAGCAATTGCCAGCCCGTCAGCGCCAGCACGGGCAAGTCCGGCTTCCAGCGCCGCGTCAGGTAGGTGCCGGCCGCCATGCAGGCCGTGCCGCCCAGTGCGGCGGCGATGCCGATGGGTTCCCACACCGTGCGCGGCGACAACAGCAAGACGCCCATGCCGGCCACGCCCAGCACGCTGGCCCCCAGCGCCAGGCGGGCCGGACGACGCCCTTCCACGCCCCAGGCCAGGCCCATCACCAAGAGCGGCTGGATGGCACCCACCACGGCCGCCAAGCCGCCCGGCAAACGGTAGGCGGCCACGAACAGCAGCGCCTGGAACACGCCGATATTTAATGCGGACAAGATTAGCACGCGGCCCCAGTCGCGCCGCGCGGGCAGACGCCGCATCAGCAGCAGCAACAGCAAGCCGGCCGGCAGCACGCGGATCAGGGCCGCCGTGAAGGGGCGATCGGGCGGCAGCAGTTCGGACGTGACGATATACGTGGAACCCCAGATCAGGGGCGCCAGCGCCGTGAGTACGATATCGCCCCAGGCGGGGCGGGCGGAGGAAGAGGTCATACAACTATCTCGATATTAAGATAAAAATCGAGTGTGGGCGCGAACTATCTTGATGTCAAGATAAACCAGTCGCTGCGCCGCCGGCTGACAAGCGTAAAAAAGCCCGGCACGGCCGGGCTCTGGAAATGATGCAAGGCGGCAAGCTGCGCCGCCTGGATAGCTGCTTAATCCCGCATGCGCTGCAGGGTCGTCACTCGCATGCCGCCCATGCTGATCTGCGCCGTGCTGCCATCGTCGCTGACGATAATGTCCATGGCCGCATCGCCCGCGCCTTCCGGCGTGATCGTCACGGTATTGCCGTTGGTGGTGAAGGTGGCCTTGGTCGACGTCCCGTTATTGATCACGCTGTCACTTGTAAATTCCAGGACATTGCCCATCGCCGCCTGCCATTTCCCCACCGCCGGGTGGCCGCCAAAGCGGAACGCGCTCTTCAGCTTGTCCAGCATGCCCGCGCCCTGCACGGCCGGCGATTTGCCCATCACACCAGTCATGGCCGCCTGGCTCATCTGCGCTTCATCGATGACTTGCCATTGCTTGTCGACCAGCGCCATCGGCAGTCGCACTTCCAGGTCGCCATCCGGCAAGCGTTGCAGGATCAGCGCGCGGTCCGCCGACTTGGCGAACCACGCCGCCTCATCGGTCAGCGTCAGCGTGGCCTTGGCCATTGCTACCTGCTGTGCGCCCAGGTCGCGCACCTGATCGTAGCCGCTGACCTTGGCCGCTTTCACGCCCTTGGCCACGCACAGCTTGTCGCCGCGCAAGGCGGCCTTGCCCGGGGCGGCCAATGCGTAGACAAATTGCGATTGGGCAACCCAGCCACCGCTGCCTTGCTCGACGGGAGCGCTGTACAGCCCGCCACGCACGAGGATATCGAGCCATTGCCGGGTCGAGGTATCGTACGAGGCCACGCGGATTTCTTCCTTCTGGTACGGCAAGTTGGCGAGGCACAGCAACTTGTCGCGCGCCGCCGCGTCGGCCGCCAGATGGGCGTTGATGGCGCGGCTGAAACTGCTGGCCGAGGCCGCTTCGGGCGCCAGCAGCCACGCCAGCGCGCCACCGGCAACGATGAGCACCGCCAGCACGCCACCGGCGATAATGACGTGATGCCGCTTCACGCCAGACAACGCCGACGTCGCGGCCGGTGCAGGTGCCGGCGACGATGCGGCGTTCAGGGCCTTGCCGCATTCATCGCAAAAGCGCGCGCCCGGGGCATAGGCCGTGCCGCATTTGGTGCAGAAGTGAGCCATGGTCTGCCTTACTTGAGTTTATGCGCGCATTCGCCGCAGAACGCATCGTCGGATGCGACCGGCGCCTTGCAGTTCGGGCATTGCAGGCTGTCAGCCGGTGCAGCGGCTGCCGCTGCCGGGGCGGCTGGAGCGGCTGGTGCCGTCGCCTGCTCGGTCAGGGCACGCGCACGTTCACGCGCTTCCTCGGCTTTCTTCTTGACCACGGCCAGGCCGTCGTTCAGGCTCGCTTCCGAGGCGCTGAAATCGACATTGCGCGTGGCGTTCAGGTAAATGATGCACACGCCCTTGGTGAAGATCAAGCCCGGTACGACGGCTGCGGCCGCCATCAGCAAGCCGCCGCCAAGGCCGGCAGCGATGATATAGCCGGAACCGCTGCCGCCACCCAGGCCCGAGGCCAGCGTGTACATATTCATCTGACTGCCCAGGCCCAGGATGCCGGCCGACATGCCCGTGGTCAGCGACCCGCCCGTGCCCAGCACGCCAAAGATCAGCAGGGCCACAAACGACGTGATCAGGAACAGCAGCACTTCCAGCAGGATCACGGACACCAGCTTGGTGCGCACGATCTGGTTCAGGCGGGCAATGATCTGGAACACGCTGGCACCCGACCAGGCGGCAGGGCCGGCCAGCGGCAACATCACGTAGAACAGCGCAAACACCAGCACGCCCAGCACGATGGCCGACAAGGGGAAGACCACCGCATACAGCACGGGGCCCAGCACGGGAATCTTGCAGACGAACAAGATAATGGCGATGGCGATCATGGCCGCCAGCACGATCAAAAACTCCAGGAAGACGACCGCGATCAGGCGGTGGCTCGTGTACAGCGAGACGAGCACGGCATCAACCAGGCTCATGCCAGGCTGGCCCTGCACATCGCGCATCAGCAGGATGCCCACGGCGTTGGAACCGTAAAACATCACGAGGAAGGCCATCAAGCCACCGAAAAAGGCCAGCAGCGGGCTCCTCATGCTGCCGGCAAGCATCGTCAGCACGCCACCGACGAGCACGGCGCCGATGAAGGTCAGGGCCAGCAGGGCAATCGCGCGGAAATTCTTGATGGCGTCGGTCGCTTCGATCAGCGATCCCACGGCGGAGGAAAAGGGAAGAGGTTTATGTGCTTCTGTGGAAATGGTCATGTCTAGCCTGGAAGGGGTGAATAGGGATGGGACGGCCGGCCTGGCCGCCCCGTGTATTGCTCTGTGTTAGTAGGCCAGCGCCAGTTGCAGTTCGCTCGCAGGCGCCTGGCGCTGGACGATCTGCAGCTTGACGTCCTGGCCACCGACACGCTTGCTATTCAGGTACAAGGCCGTACGCACGGGGTAAATGCCCTGCGGTACGCCTTCGGGCATGGGAATCGAGAAGCCGCCCTTGTAGGCGCCGCTGCCGTTGTTGCTGCTGACCACTTTGCGCACAGTTTTGATCAAGTCGCCATTTGGCTTGTACAGGCTCAATTCTTCTTCCACCAACGGATTCGGATCGCGCGTGCCGGCCGCCACTTCAATATACGAATTGGTCTGCGCCTTCTGGCCCGGACGCACGGAGGACGGCGTAAAGCCCGTCTCATACTTCACCAGCGTCGACTGCTCGGGCAACTTGCCCTTGTTGGCCACCTTGTAGTCAGCCTGTACCTGCTGCGCCGTCTTGACTTGCTGGCTTTGATAATTCAAGGCCACGCAGGCGAGTGCGCCCAGGCTGGCGCCCAGGGCCGCGCCGCGCACGGTATTGGTGCCACCGCCCAGCAAACCGCCGACGACGGCGCCGATGCCGGCCAGCATGGCGGTATTGCATTCACCGCTGGCCGCTTCCGTGCCTGCGGTGGTGGTGCCGGTGGCGCCAGGGCCACCCGGCGCGGCGCAACCGGCCAGCATCGAGGACACGACCAGCAGCGCCACCATGGGCTTGGCAATTTGTTTCAAGTTTTTCACGTTATTCTCCGGGAGGAACAAAATAGGGGGAAGGCAAACAGCGCGGCTTACTCGATCTGGATTTGCGACAGCGCCTTGTCTTGCGCTTCTTTCGCCTTGTGCTTGATGTCGAGCGCGTAGCGGTTGCCCTTGTCCATGCGCAACACGGCATTCGCGTTGGCAATGGCACAGTCGTATTTGCGCTGGCTCATGCAGTGGCTCGCTTCCGACAGGCTCTCCGTAATCACGCTTTCCAGGCCGGCAGCCTTGTTGGCAGGGGCGGCTGGCGGTGCTGCCTTGACGGGCTTGGCCGGCTTTTCCGCAACAGGTGCCCGTGCCAGCTCGGGAGCGGGAGCGGCCTCCGGCACTGGCGTGGGTTCATCTGCAGCCGCAGCAGGAGTTGCGGCAAAGTCGGCCGTCGCGGCGCCATCGAGCACAGGGTCGCTGATGGCCAGAGGCTGCTCGGCGGCAGACGCAGGGTCCTCCTGCGCAGACAAGGTTGGCGTGGGTTCCGGCGCCGCTGCTGGCGGCTTGCCTGACAAGAAATAGTAAGCGCCCGCACCGCCCAGCAGCACCACCGCTGTGACCGTCGCAGCGATCAGTTTCATGCGCTTGCCGCCCGTTGGGCTGTCAGCCGGCATATCGGGAACACTGTCCGGCACGCGTGCGGGAGTGGCTTCTGGTTCCGGCACAGGTGCGGGCACAGGTTCGGGATCGGCACGGCGCTTTTCCAGCACGGGCGGTGGCGGTGGTGACGCGACCGGTTCCGGGATGGAAATGGGAACGGGAACGGGTTCCGGGACAGCTTCGGCGACCACGTCTGCTACTGGCACGGCGACCGGCAGCGGCGCGACAGCAAAATTGAACGCGCACTTGGGGCAGAATTTGGCATCGGCCTTGCAATCATGACCGCACTGGCCACAGGATTTGCCTGGCACCGGGGCGGCAACGGTCGTGGCAACGGCAAACGTCGTGCCGCAGGAAGAACAGAATTTTGCGCCCGGTTTATTCTCGGCCTGGCAGGAAAGGCATTTCAATTGGCATCTCTTTTCATATCAACGCTGACGCCGTACGCCTGTATCGCTTGCCAGAATGGCAGCATTGTTGCCGTACGACTAAATATTCAACGAGTATATTTTCAAACACCAAGTTGCCACAAGGGAAAATTGCCTTTTGCTCTATTCAATTTTTAAATATTGGTAAAAATCCTGCCACCAAAGGGTACCGCGCCCCATCTTGGTGCGCAGAGAGCAAAAAACCCGGCAACGCAGTACGCGTTGCCGGGTTTTTCAGAGGAGGCGCCAGGATTGGTCAGGCTGGCTTACTTGCGTCCGCTCCGTGCCGGCGCGGCATGGCCGCCCTTGGCCGGCGGCTTGCTGCCACGGCCCATCGACGCGGCGGCCGGTTTGGCCTTCGTCTTGATGGTCGACAAGATCGATGGACGCACTTTCGACTCGGCAGCCGACGCTTTCGGCGCCGCGGCCGTGCCGCCCAGGGCGATGCGGTTCTTGCCCGGCGTGACCTTGAACTTGTCCGGCGTGCCGGCGCCATGCGTCTGGCGGCTGCGTTCGCCTGCGGCCAGGCCGCCCGATTCCGACGAGGTCCAGGCAGGAATCAAGTGCTTGTCGCCATTGCCGATCAGGTCACCACGGCCCATGTTGACCAGCGCTTCGCGCAGGATAGGCCAGTTGGCCGGATCCTGGTAGCGCAGGAAGGCTTTGTGCGTGCGGCGGATCTTGCCGCTGCGCGCCGTTTCCACCACTTCCGAATCTGCCGTGACCTTGCGCAAAGGATTCTTGCGCGTGTGATACATCGTCGTGGCCATGGCCATCGGCGTAGGCATGAAGGTTTGCACCTGGTCCAGCTTGAAATTGTTTTTCTTCAGCCACAGGGCCAGATTCAGCATGTCCAGGTCCGTCGTGCCCGGATGGGCGGCGATGAAATACGGGATCAGGTATTGCTTCTTGCCCGCTTCCAGCGAGAAACGGTCGAACATTTCCTTGAACTCGTCATACGCGCCGATGCCAGGCTTCATCATCTTCGACAAGGTCCCCTCTTCCGTGTGCTCGGGCGCGATCTTCAGCAAGCCGCCCACATGGTGCGTCACCAGTTCCTTCACGTATTCGGGCGAACGCACGGCGAGGTCGTAGCGCAAGCCCGAGCTGATCAACACTTTCTTGATGCCGGGAATGGCGCGCGCCTTGCGGTACAGCGAGATCAGCTTGCTGTGGTCGGTGCCCAGGTTGACGCAGATGGACGGGTACACGCACGACAGGCGGCGGCACGACACTTCGATCTCTTTTTCCTTGCAAGCGAGGCGGTACATATTCGCCGTGGGACCACCCATATCGGAAATGGTGCCCGTAAAGCCCTTGGTTTTATCGCGGATATGCTCAATCTCGCGCAGGATCGACGGTTCCGAACGGCTCTGAATGATGCGGCCTTCATGTTCCGTGATCGAGCAGAAGGTGCAACCGCCGAAGCAGCCGCGCATGATGTTGACGGAGAAACGGATCATTTCCCAGGCAGGGATGTGCGCCTTGCCATAGCTCGGGTGCGGCGCGCGCGCGTAATTCATGTCGTACACGCCATCCATCTCGTCCATGGCCAGCGGCAGCGGCGGCGGATTGAGCCACACGTCGCGTTCTCCGTGCGCCTGCACCATGGCGCGCGCATTGCCGGG
Organism: Janthinobacterium breve; assembly: GCF_051380895.1. Lineage (NCBI taxonomy): Bacteria > Pseudomonadati > Pseudomonadota > Betaproteobacteria > Burkholderiales > Oxalobacteraceae > Janthinobacterium > Janthinobacterium breve. Next base: position 131,586 of record NZ_JBNYXY010000013.1, read on the forward strand.
ATTCGATTCCAGGTGGAACACGCGCGAGGCGTGCGCATACATCACGGGGTCATCCTTGACGACGTCGTAGGCGGGCAGGCGCACGACCGTCTTGTCGTGCTTTTCCTTGGCCATGGCCAGGCGCTCTTCGCGGCTCATGATGCGGATCGGCTTGATGACTTCGGCCGATTTCGAGGCATTTTCCGTGGCGCAGGCGGTCTTGTCTTCCTGCACCATCTCGTACGGGCTGTAGTGCGGGTCGACCTTGCCGGGCACGTCGACGCGGGTGGAATTGTGCACGCCCCAGTCCTCGCCGGGCAGCCAGCCGGCCGGCACCATGAAGGCCGTGCCGCGCAAGTCGCGGATATCCTTGATCGCTTCGCCAGCGGCCAGGCGGTGGGTCAGGTCGACCAGCGCCCGCTCGGCATTGCCAAAGATCAACAAATCAGCCTTGGAATCGGGCAAGACGGAACGGCGGACCTTGTCCGACCAGTAATCGTAATGGGCGATGCGGCGCAACGACGCCTCGATGCTGCCGATCACCACCGGCACGTCGGGATACGCTTCGCGCGCGCGCTGGGCGTACACGGTGACGGCGCGGTCCGGGCGTTTATTTGGTTCCGCGTTCGCCGTGTAGGCATCGTCGGAGCGGATCTTGCGGTCGGCCGTGTACTGGTTGACCATGGAATCCATGTTGCCGGCGGTAATGCCGTAGTACAGGCGCGGCTTGCCGAGGATGCGGAAGGCCTCGGCCGACAGCCAGTCCGGCTGGCTGATGATGCCGACGCGGTAACCTTGCGCTTCGAGCAGGCGGCCCACCAGCGCCATGCCGAAACTCGGATGGTCGATGTAGGCGTCGCCCGTGACGAGGATGACGTCGCACTGGTCCCAGCCCAGCGCATCCATCTCGGCACGCGACATCGGCAGGAAAGGCGCCACGGCAGCGCGGGCAGACCGCTTGGGAACGGTCGAAAATAAATTGGTAGGGGAGCTCATAGGGTACGGATTGTACCGGAATTGGCCATTTCCAACCTGACAGCCAGCTTTTTACTGTTGGATTTTCGTATAAAAAACGTTTATTTTTCAATCACTTGGGGAAATGTGGCCCTTTCCCGCAGGAACGGGCCCGGCATTCCTCAAGACTTGCTCAAATACCCATATTGGCTAAAATCTCACCCAATTCCCGTAAGGCCGGCTCCAGTTTCGGATGCTTGACGGCGAACTTGGCCGACAATTCCTGGCTGCGCTCGGCCAATCCATAAGTGATCGACTCTTCGTCCTGTTCCTGCGCGGCGCGCTTTTCCATCAACAACTTGATGTCGACATCGAGTTTTTGCAGCAAACCATGCAGTTCTTCATCGACGGGGCCGCTGGTTGCTAGTGTCGAATGCAGCTGTTGCAGCGATTCCTTGAGTTTGCTATCCATATCTTTTTCCTGTCAGTCAGTAAATTGCGTGTCCAGGTACAGCTGTTCCACCTTGCTCCTGGCCCACGGGGTCTTGCGCAAAAACTTCAGGCTCGACTTGATGCTGGGATCGCTAATGAAGCAATTGATATCGATGTGCTTGGCCAGGCCGTCCCAACCGTAATGGGCGTGCAGGCGCGTCACGATACCTTCCAGGGTAATGCCATTCAAATCTTGCTGACTCATATACTCTTTCAACTGCCTTCTTATTTACATCTTCATTGACATCTTACTCAATTCTACGCCGCCGGCACGGAAAGCTTGCGTGCGCCATGTCAACGCAACGCAAGCTTCTGATGAGGACGGCTTACTTCGCGTTCAAGCCGCGGCGTTCCAGCAATGGCTCCACGGTGGCGTCGCGGCCACGGAAGTCGCGGAACAGTTGCAGCGCATCGACGCTGCCGCCACGCGACAGCAATTTGCTGCGGAACCAGTCGCCATTCTTGCGCGTCAGGCCGCCGTTTTCCTTGAACCAGTTGACCGATTCCGCGTCCAGCTTTTCCGACCACAGGTAGGCATAATAGGCCGCCGAGTAACCGCCCGAGAAGCTGTGCGAAAAGTAGCTGGTGCGGTAGCGCGGCGGCACGGGCGCGTAGTCGACGCCCGCATCCTTCAACGACGCCGCTTCAAAGGCCAGCACGTCGGTCGGGATCTGGCTCGGCGCCAGCTGGTGCCAGCGCTGGTCCAGCAGGGCCGCCGACAGGTATTCGGTGGTCATGAAGCCCTGGTTGAATTTCTTTGCCGCCGTGACTTTATCGAGCAATTCCTGCGGCATGGCCGCGCCGCTCTGGTAGTGCTTGGCATAGTTTTGCAGCACTTCCGGCCAGACGGCCCACATTTCATTGACTTGCGATGGATACTCGACGAAGTCGCTCGGCACGCTGGTGCCGGCAAAGCGCGGGTATTTCACGTTCGAGAACATGCCGTGCAGCGCATGGCCGAATTCGTGGAACATGGTCGTCACTTCATCGAACGTCAGCAAGGTCGGCTGGCCGGCGGGCGGCTTGGGAATATTCAATTGGTTGGCGACGACAGGATGCGTGCCCATCAACGACGATTGCGACACGTATTCATTCATCCACGCGCCGCCATGCTTGTTGCCGCGCGCATAGAAGTCGGCGATGAACAGGGCCAGCGGCTTGCCGTTGGCATCGAGCACGTCGTACACGCGCACGTCCGGGTTGTATACCGGCAAGTCTTTGCGTTCCTTGAAGCTGATGCCATACAGTTTATTGGCGGCAAAGAAGACGCCGTTATTCAGCACGCTGTTGAGTTCCAGATACGGTTTCAACTCGTTTTCATCGAAATTGAAACGTTGCTTGCGCAGCTTGTCCGTGTAGATGGCCCAGTCGGCCGCTGCCACCTGGAAACCGCCTTTTTCCGCATCGACCACTTGCTGCAGGTCGGCCGCTTCGCGGCGCGCATTGGCCACGGCCGGTTTCGCCAGTTCCGACAGCAAGGTGTTGACGGCCGTGGTGGTCTTTGCCGTCTGGTCTTCCAGCGAATACGCGGCATAGTTGGCGTAACCGAGCAGGGTGGCACGTTCGGCGCGCAGTTTCGCCAGCTTCAGCACGATGGCGCGGTTGTCGAACTCGCCGCCCTGGCTGCCCCGGTTCAGCGACGCATCCATCAAACGCTGGCGCGTGGCGCGGTTGGTCAGCACGGCCAATGGCGGCTGGCCGCTGGTGTTGACGAGGGCGATGAGGAACTTGCCCGTCAAGCCGCGTTCCTTGGCGGCTGCGGCGGCCGTGTCGATATCGCTGTCCGTCATGCCCGCCAGTTCGGCGCGCGTGTCGACGACGACGCTCTTGGCATTCGTTTCCTTCAGCACGTTTTGCGCGAAGGCCGTTTCCAGGCCCGCCTGCTCGGCGTTGTAGGCTTTCAATTTTTCCTTGTCCGCATCGGACAGCTTGGCACCGGCGCGCACGAAATCCGTGTGATAGCGTTCCAGCAAGCGCAAGGATTCGGCATCGAGGCCCAGCTTGTCGCGCTTGGCGTACAGGGTGTCGATGCGGGCAAACAGTTTCGGGTTCAGGGTGATCGCGTCGCCATGTGCGGCCAGCTTGGGCGACACATCCACTTCCACCGCTTCGAGCACGCTATTCGTGTTGGTCGACGTCATGTTGCTGAAAATGCTCTGCACGCGGTGCAGCAGCTGCCCTGTGCGCTCGAGGGCCACGATGGTGTTTTCAAACGTGGGCGCCTGACGGTTGCTGGCAATCGCATTGACTTCGGCCAGCTGGCGTTTCATGCCTTCGGCAAACGCCGGCGCGTAGTGAGCATCCTTGATCAGACCGAACTGCGGCATCTGGAACGGCAGCGGGCTGACTTTCAACAGGGGATTCTGGGCGCTGATGGCGGCGGCGGGTGCGGCGGCGGCGGCCAGGGCGGAAGGAGCGGCGTGGGCCAGCATGACGCTGGCGGCGATGACGAGCAGTTGTGGACGGATCATGACATCTTTCAGGAAGCGCGGGGAAGAACCGCGATCGCGTCGCGGGCCAGTGGCAGATCATAGCAGCCTGTCACACAGGCGTCATCCAACATGGGCGATCCTGTGGTGCATCGCGCCAAATGCGCGATTTACCACGGTTTGCAATCAAAATCTCCAAATAAAAATGGCCGCCAATTGCTTGGCAGCCATTTTCAATTACCCGGCGTTGACGCCGGAATAACACGACTTACTTGCCGCTCAAGCCACGGCGTTCCAGCAGCGGCTCGATCTTCGCATCGCGGCCGCGGAAGTTGCGGTAGATGTCGAGCGCATCGGCGCTGCCGCCGCGCGACAGCAGCTTGGCACGGAACCAGTCGCCGTTCTTGCGCGTCAGGCCGCCGTTTTCCTTGAACCACTCGACCGTGTCGGCATCGAGCTTTTCCGACCACAGATAGGCGTAGTAGCCAGCCGAATAACCGCCCGCAAATGCGTGCGAGAAGTACGTGGTGCGGTAGCGCGGTGGCGCCGGGGCAAAATCGACGCCCGCGTCCGTCAAGGCCGCTTTCTCAAACGCCAGCACGTCGGTGGGAATCTGCGCCGGGGTCAGCTGGTGCCAGCGCTGGTCCAGCAGGGCCGATGCCAGGTATTCCGTGGTTTTATAGCCCTGGTTGAAATTGTCGGCCGCCGTCACTTTGGCCAGCAGCTCGGCCGGAATGGCCGCGCCCGTCTGGTAGTGCTTGGCGTAGTTTTGCAGCACTTCCGGCCACAGCGCCCACATTTCATTGACTTGCGACGGGTATTCGACGAAGTCGCGCGGCACGCTGGTGCCGGCAAAGCGCGGGTATTTCACGTTCGAAAACATGCCGTGCAGCGCATGGCCGAATTCATGGAACATGGTGTTGACTTCGTCAAACGTCATCAGGGTCGGCTGGCCCGCTTCCGGCTTTGGAATGTTGAGGTTATTCGCAATCACCGGCTTGCGGTTCAGCAAGCTCGACTGGCCCACATAGGCATTCGCCCAGGCGCCGCCGCGCTTGTTGCCGCGCGCGTAAGGGTCGAGCGTGAAGATGGCCAGCTGCGTGCCGTCTTCGTTGAAGACGTCGTACACCAGCATGTCGGACGTGTAGACGGGCAAGTCGGTGCGCTGCTTGAAGGTGAGGCCGTACAATTTACCTGCGGCAAAGAACACGCCCTTGGTCAGCACGCTGTGCATTTCAAAGTACGGTTTTAATTGGGTCTCATCAAAGTTGTAGCGTTCGGCACGTACCTTGTCGCTATAGAAAGCCCAGTCGGCGGCACCCACCTTGAAGCCGCCTTTTCCTGCATCGATGACCTTCTGGATATCGTCCGCTTCACGGCGCGCATTGACGACGGCCGGTTTCGCCAGCTCGCCCAGCAGCGCGTTCACGGCAGTGGTGTCGTGCGCCGTCTGGTCTTCCAGCGAGTAGGCCGCGTAATTCGGGTAGCCCATCAGCGCGGCACGTTCGGCGCGCAGTTTCGCCAGTTCCAGCACTTCGGCGGTGTTGTCGAACTCACCGCCACGGCTGCCGCGCGCTTGCGAAGCGGCCATGATGCGTTCGCGCAAGGCGCGGTTGGTCAGCAACGACAGCGGCGCCTGGCCCGTCGTGTTGACGAGGGCGATCACATACTTGCCATCCAGGCCGCGCTTCTTGGCCAGGCCGGCGGCCACTTCGATGGCGGCCGGTGACAGGCCGTCCAGTTCTTCGCGCGTGTCGACGACGACAGCCGAAGCGTTCAATTCTTTCAGCACGTTTTGCGCAAACTTGGTCGACAGGGCGGCCAGCTGGCCGTTGTAGCCGCGCAGCTTTTCTTTGTCGGGCGCCGACAGCTTGGCGCCCGCGCGCACGAAGTCCGTGTGATAGCGCTCCAGCAAGCGTTTCGATTCGGCATCGAGGCCCAGCTTGTCGCGCTTGGCGTACAGGCTGTCGATGCGCTTGAACAATTTGTCGTTGAGCATGATCGCGTCGCTGTGGGCTGCCATCTTCGGCGCCAGCTCGCGTTCCAGGCCCTGGATCGTGTCATTCGTGTTGGAACCGGACATCACGGAAAAGACGGTGCGCACGCGGCCCAGCAACTGGCCCGAGCGCTCCATGGCGACGATGGTGTTGTCGAACGTAGCTGGCTTCTTGTTATTCGCAATCACGTTGATTTCCGCCAGGTTGGCGGCCATGCCGGCCGTAAAGGCGGGCGCGTAGTCGGCATCCTGCACCTTGTCGAACGGTGGATAGTGGAATGGCAGGCTGCTGGCTTGCGCAAACGGGTTCGAAACGGGCAAGGCGACGGCCGCGGTAACGGCAGTGGTGGGCGCGGCAGTGGCGGTAGCGGTGGCGGCAAAAGCGGCGGCGGCTGGCACCAGCATCAGGCTGGCGGCGATGACGAGCATTGTTGGACGGGTCATGTCTTCTTTCAAGAAACGCAAGAGAGCCGCGATTGTGTCGCGGGCCAGCCTGAAATAATAACAGCCTGAAACACTTGCGTCACCAGCAACTACTGACCTTAGCGGGTTGACGGGTAATGAATGGTTTTCATGCGCGCCGCGCCACGATGCCGATTTAGTAATGCGGCGGACGCTCGTTGACCAGTCCGCCATTCGCCTGCTGCGCCCCGTCGCGCACGTGCTCGCCCAGCTTGTGCAGCATCGCTTCCAGCTGGTCGATGCGCTTGCCCTGCTGGTACACCATCTGGTTCAACGACTCGACCAAGTCTTCCTGCTGCGCCAGCTTGATTTCAATATCGACGAAACGTACTTCCATCTGTTCTGCATTGTCCATGGTGCTCACGGTGACTCCTGACTGAAAGGGGGCATTTTACCGCCGCAGCGGCGTGAGCCAGGACAAACTCCCGCCATTCGCCGCCAGGCGGCCCCGGATTTCTGTTTATTCTCTGTATATCGGCTCAAACCGCTTGACGAATGAGAACAAACGATTACAATGAACGCACCAACGCCATCCGAGCCATCCCTGATCGATACGCGCAAGACGGTTGAATACCGGCGCTGGGAAGATGGCCTGCACGACGTGGCGGCCGCCGCCATCGATGCGCGCATCAAGCATTTGCAGCATGGAAAAAAGGGCGACTGGCGGCCGGTAGGCGAAGGCGTGTGCGAGCTGCGCTTCTTACAAACCGGCCCCGGCTGGCGCGTGTATTTTCACGAGACCAATCTGGGTACCCTGATCTTGCTGCTGCTGGGCGGCACCAAGTCCAGTCAGCAACGCGACATCAAGCAGGCACAAGCAATCCTCAGGGACTTGAAAGCCCGGCAGGCGGCCATTCGGAAAGCGGCGGCAGGTCCATCAACAGGAGCACGAAAGAAATGAACCAGGATATCAACGATAACGGCTTTGACCCGGACGATCTCGACGCGCTGGGATTGAGCAAATTTGACCCGACGCAACATCTGACCAGCAAAGCCGCCGTGGCCGCCTACATGAGCGAAATCGTCGCCACGGGCAACGCAGAACTGTTCCAGTCGGCCATGAATGACGTGGTACGCGCCTATGGCATGGGCAAGGTGGCGGCCAGGGCCGACATCACGCGCGAAGGCGCGTATAAAGCCTTACGCGAAGGCAGCAAGCCACGCTTTGAAACCATTTTAAAGATGCTCGATGCGCTGGGCATGCAGCTGGCCATCGTGCCAAAAACCACGCCAGACGGCGCCGTGGAAGCGTGAACGTCCTTTAATTAAACTTTCGGTGTGGCCAAGAGCGCCTTCATGCGCGCCAGCCGTTCCTTGGGCGAAATGATTTCCGCCTCCGTCGGCACGGCGTCGCCCACGTCGAGTTGCATTTCCTTGATGAAGCGCGACGGGTCGCAATGGACTTGCTCGCCGGCCCGCTTGCGTTTCTTGCACCAAGTGACGTGCAAGGTGCGCTGGGCCCGCGTGATGCCCACATACATCAGCCGCCGCTCTTCCTGGATGCGCGCGGCGATGGTTTCGGCGGGCGCGTCAGGGTCGCCCTTGTGCGGCAAAATCCCCTCTTCCACACCCACCAGAAACACGTGCGGGAACTCCAGCCCTTTCGAGGCGTGCAGGGTGGACATGCGCACGGCGTCCTGCTCTTCGTCCTTGCCTTCCAGCATGGTCATCAGGGCCACCATCTGCGTCAGTTCCAGCACGTTCTTTTCTTCGCCATCGCGGTCCTTGCCGCCCCGGCCCCGTTCCTTCAGCCAGTTGACGAATTCCAGCACGTTCTGCCACTTGCTTTGCGCTTGCCGCTCTTCGAAGGCATCGTACAGATACGATTCATAGTGGATTTCCTTCATCATGTCGTCCAGCACTTCGGCCGCGTTGTCGCCGCTGCCGGCCGCACCCGGACGGCTGGCGCGCGATTCGAGGTCATTGATGAAGTTGCAGAAGTCGCGTAGCGGCCCCAACTGGCGGTCCGTCAGCTTGGCCTCGATGCCGCCCTTGAACACGGCCTGGAACAGCGAGCACTGCCACTGGCCCGAGAACGCGCCCAGCACTTCCAGGGTCGACTGCCCCACGCCGCGGCGCGGTGTCGTCACGGCGCGGATGAAGGCCGGATCGTCGTCTTCGTTGGCCAGCAAACGCAGATAGCTGATGATGTCCTTGATTTCAGCCTTGTCAAAGAAACTCTGGCCACCCGAAATCGTGTACGGAATGCGTTCCTTGCGCAAGCATTGCTCGATGATGCGCGCCTGGTGGTTGCCCCGATACAAAATCGCGTAATCGGAAAATTTGTTCTTGCGTTCAAAATGGTCGGCCGAAATCATGATGGCGACCTGCTCCGCCTCCTGCTCGTCCGTCTGCATGCCCAGCACCTTGATCGGCTCGCCCAGGCCGTGTTCGGACCACAGCGACTTTTCAAACAGCTTCGGGTTGTTGCCGATGACGGCATTGGCCGCGTTCAGCACGCGCATGGTGGAGCGGTAATTCTGCTCGAGCTTGATGACGCGCAAATCGGGGAAATCCGTTTCCAGCGTCTTCAGATTTTCCACCGTGGCGCCGCGCCAGGCATAAATGGCCTGGTCGTCGTCACCCACGGCTGTAAACATCGGCTTCTTGCCGATGCCCGTCACCATCAGTTTCACCAGTTCGTACTGGCAGGTGTTCGTATCCTGATATTCGTCGACGAGCAGGTAGCGCAGGCGGCGCTGCCACTTGTCGCGCACGGGGCCATTATTGCGGAACAGTTCCACGGGCAAACGGATCAGATCGTCGAAATCGACGGCCTGGTAGGCAGAGAGCGTCGCCACATAGCTGCGGTAGATGCGCGCCGCGTTCGCCTCGTCCTCGTCCTTGGCTTGCGCCAGCGCCGTGTCCGGGTCGATCAGGCCGTTTTTCCACAGCGACATGGCGCTCTGGATGCCGCGTATCACCTGTTTATCGGTGGTAATGGCAAGGTCTTGCACCAGGGAAAAACAATCGTCGCTATCCATGATGGAAAAGCGGTCCTTCAAGCCCACGCCATTGGCTTCCTGGCGCAGGATTTTCACGCCCAGCGAGTGGAAGGTCGATACCGTCAACTGCTTGGCCTGGCGTGGTTGCTTCAAGAGTTTGGCGATGCGTTCCTGCATTTCCAGCGCCGCCTTGTTGGTGAAGGTCAGCGCGGCGATGGTGCGCGGGTCGTAGCCCCGGTCTTCGATCAGATGGGCGATCTTTTGCGTGATCACGCGCGTCTTGCCCGAGCCGGCGCCCGCCAGCACCAGGCAGGGGCCGTCGAGGTAGGTAACGGCTTCGCTTTGGGGCGCATTCAGACCGAACTGTGGTGCTTTGGACATCAGGGGTATTTCCGCAGGGAACAGCAGCCCATTGTAACAGCGTCGCGTGGGCCATTTGCACGGCAAGACCTGCGCAAAAAACAGGCAATGCCATTGATATCTCGCCCTGTGCCGCCATCTTGGCCCATGCAATGCGTGCGGCGACGTCAGCGCTGGGGTACCATTCCGCCTATATCGCCCGTGCGCGCCCACTTACCGAATGGCAGTCCCATGAAATTTGAACATCTGATTGAAATCAACGATCCGCTGAACCCGCTGATCGACACCCTGAGCCTGGAACAAGTCTGGCGCGGCCTGGTCTTGCGCGCCGAATCGCCCAGGCTGTTCGTGCCGCATCTGGACGAGTGCCAGATCAGCCAGCGCAGCGATGCCGGTTTCGCGCGCAGCCTGCGCTATGGCGAGCTGGTCATCAACGACAAGGTGGTACTGGTGCCGCAACTGCAGGTGCGCTATGAAGTGCCGGCGCAACAGGATATCAGCGCCTCCTCGCTGGTGATGACCATCGAGATGCCCGATGAAGCCAGCCTGTGGGTGCGCTTCCAGTACGACGACGGCCACGACGCGGCCACCGATGCGGCCAACGCCCTGTACGACGACTTCCGCCGCTCCGCCTACAAGGAGTCCGACATCGACACCGTGCGCATCATGCGCGAGCTGGCGGCCGAGGGACGGCTGGATGCGGGCTTGCTGAACTAAATTAAAGTCTCGCGCTGCGGCCCCACAACTGGTCGGGGCGAAACTGCAGCCCCGCCTGCTCCGCGCTGAGCACTTCGCGGATGGCGTGCAAATCCACGCGCGTATCGCGGCGCAGCGGCACGTCCAGGCGCGCGCCACGCGGGCCGATCAGCGACTGCACGTGAGGCGTGGTGGCATTCAAACCCTTGCGCGTGACGACGCCGATTTCGCCATTCAACAGTTTGACGAAGGTGCCGACGGGGTAGATGCCCAGCTCGCGCACCAGCAGCGAGGCCAGCGGCGCATCCAGGGTGGCCTTGTCGGCCATCAGCATGTCGCGCAGGGCCACATTCGGCAGCAGGGGCTGGCGGTAGCTGCGCTTCGACACGCGCGCGCAATAGCGGTCGGCCAGCATGATCAGGCGCGCGCCGATGCCGATCGCCTCGCCTTGCGTGCCCAGCGGATAGCCGCTGCCATCGATATTTTCATGGTGCTGCAGCACGGCTTGCAGCCAGACGCCATCCGTAGCGCCGGCCGCGCGCAGCAAGTCGACGCCCGCTTGCGGATGGGCGCGCAAATAGGCGCGCTCATCCGCGTCCAGCGGCCCCGCCTTGTGCTGGAAATCCGCATGGCGTTCCAGCATGCCCACATTCATGCTCAGCGCGGCCAGTACCACGCTGCGCACGACGCCATCATCGAGCTTCAGGGCGCGCGCCAGCAGGGCCGTGATGACGGCCGTGTCGACGCTGTGGCGCACGGCAAAGTCGCCCGCGCCCTGGTTGTGCAGGATGCAGGCCAGCGCCACGTCGGCGTCCAGTACCACCGCCTCTTCCACCAGTTGCGCCAGCGCCGCCAGCGATGCGTGGCTGCCCGCCTGCCTGGCGGCAATCGCCGGCAAGACGAGGGCCAGGCCCGCCGTGACGAGGTTCAGCATGCGCAGGGCCGACGGCGCTTCCGTGGCCGTGCGCGGCAGGTCGGCACTGGTATCGGCGATGACGCCGCGCGCCAGCAGCAATTCGATCTGGTTCTCGCTGCTGATGACATGGCCCAGCCTGGCCAGCAAGCCGCCCGTCTCGCCGTGCACGTCCCAGGGCAGGGCCACGCCCAGGGCGAGTTCTCCCGCGTAAATGCGCCGAATTTTCACATCGTCTCCGTCATCGCTAGCCGCCACCCTTTTTACCATCGGGTGATCGTGGGCATGAACCATTTGAAATGTTTTTTGCTTTTAATCAATATTCCAATGTGGCAGCGATGATCGCGCAATCATGTGCGCTTGTCTACAAAATTGTTTAAATATAAAAATTGCATCAGACGCCAGGCGAGCAATCGGCGCAGCCGGGCGCGTGTTCCGGGTCTTTTTCCAGGTGCAGCGCCAGCTCGCGCAAGGCCGTGCGCACGCCTTCCTCGATAACGGGGTGATAGAACGGCATGTCGAGCATGGCCGGCACCGTCAGCTGGGCCTGGCACGCCCAGGCCAGCAAATGGCCCAGGTGTTCCGCCCTTGGGCCGATCAGCTCGGCGCCGAGAAAACGCTTGCTGCCAAATTCCGCATACACGCGCAGCAAGCCCTGGTTTTGCAGCATCACGCGGCTGCGGCCCTGGTTGCCGAACGACACGGCGCCCACGGCAAAGCGGCCCGCGTGGCTCACGCACAATTGCTGGTAGGTGGCGCCCAGGGTGGCGATCTGCGGCTCCGTGAAGGCGATCGTCAACGGCGTGCGGCGCAAGCCCGGTTTGACGTCAGGAAAGCGCGCCGCGTTATCGCCCGCGATGCGGCCCTCGTCGGCTGCCTCGGGCAGCAGGGGTAATGCATTGTCGGCGTCGCCCGCGATGAAGATGGCGCTCTTGCCGCACTGCATGGTGTGCGGGTCATGCAGGGGAATGCCGTGGCGGTCGAGTTCGATTTGCGCCGTTTCCAGGCCGATCTTGTCCACGTTCGGTGCGCGGCCGATGGCGGCCAGCAGATACTCGAATTGCTCGGTTTTTTCCTCGCCCGCACCGTCACGGCTGGTCAGCGCGATGCCGCTGCCATCCGGGCTTTTCGCCACGTGCGCCACGCTGGTCTGGAAGCGGATGTCGAGTTCGCGCGCCAGTACGGCGCCCGCCTCGCGCAGCACTAGCGGGTCCGACAGTTGCGCGACTTTGTTGCCGCGCGCAAACAGGGTTACGCGCACGCCCAGCCGCGCCAGCGCCTGGCCCAGCTCCAGGCCGATGACGCCGCTGCCGACCACGGCCACGGAGCTTGGCAAGTCCGTCCATTCGAACACGGCGTCGCTGGTGATGACGCGCTCGCCCGCCGCCTGCCACTCGGGCGGCACGATGGGCGTGGAACCGGTGGCGATCACCACGCTGGTGGCCTCGACGATGGTGTGCTCATCCACCTGCAGCTTGCCGGGCCCGATGAAGCGCGCGTGGCCGCGCAGTTTTTCCTCGTCGGGGATGGCGTTGACGCCGTCGAGCACGAAGCCGACAAAGCGGTCGCGCTCGCTGCGCACCCTGCTCATCACTTGCCGGCCGTCGATGCGCGCGGGACCGGCATGCACGCCGAAGCCGGGCGCGCTAGCCACCGCATGAGCCGCCTCGGCGGCCGCAATCAAGAGTTTGCTGGGCATGCAGCCCACACGCGCGCACGTCGTGCCGTACGGCCCGCTTTCGATCATCAGCACGCGCTTGCCTTCCATGCGCGCCGCCCTGTGGGCCGTCATGCCGGCCGTGCCACTGCCAATTACGGCCACATCCACTTGTATCGTCTTCATCGTGCGGTCCATCCCACTGAGGTTGCTCACAGCGTTCGATACTACCCGCTTGGCGAAAATAAGGTTTTACTTTGCAGCAATATATGCATTAGTATAACTAATCATTTTCAAAATTTATAAGCTGAGCTAATGGGATCACTCGATTATCGCGCGCTGGCCGTGCTGGACGCCGTGGCCAGCCATGGCAGTTTCGACAAGGCCGCCCTGGCCCTGGGCATCACCCAGTCGGCCGTCTCGCAACGCATCAAGGCGCTGGAAGACGCCAGCGGGCGCCTGCTGATCATCCGTGGCCAGCCAGCCGTGCCGACGGGACTGGGCCAGCGTCTGATCGTGCATCACCGCAACGTCAAGCTGATGGAAGCCTCGCTCGACATCGACCTGGGCAACAGCGTCAGCATGCCGGAAATCGCCATCGCCATCGATGCCGACAGCCTGGCCACCTGGTTCCCCGACACCTTGTCCGCCCTGCTGGCGCCGCCGCGCTGCCAGCTCGACGTGCGCCTGGCCGACAGCGACGGCGCCTTGCAGATGGTGCGCGACGGCTCCGTGTTTGGCTGCGTGGCCGCAGAGTCAGGCACAGCGCTGGACGCGGCGGCGGCCACCAGCGTCACGCCGCTGGGCACCTTGCGCTATGTCTGCGTGGCCACGCCCGTGTTTGCGGGCCACTGGTTCGGCGATGGTTTCAGTGACGAGGCGGTGCAACTGGCGCCCGCCGTAGTGGGCCAGCACGGCTTGCTGGCACGTTTCCTCGCGGAACAATTGAGTATGCGTGAACCATTTCCACACCACACCCTGCCGGTGGAAGCGGCGCGCCGCGCCTGCGTCCAGGATGGCCTGGCCTACGGCCTGATGCCGCAGCGCCTGGCCGCGCCAGCGCTGGCAACAGAGCGTCTCGTGGATCTGATGCCGGGCAACACCCTGGACGTACCGCTGAGCTGGCATGCCTGGACCCTGGACACGCCGTTTACCAAGCTGCTGTCCGAGCAGATCGTCAAGTCGGCGCGCGACTACCTGAATTAATCAGATATCCAGCGGGTCCACTTCCAGCGACCATTTCACGCGCGACTTCATGGCACGCAACTCAGTCAGCCATTCTTTCAGGAACGCCTGCAGCGCGGGCCGCGAGGGGGATTCGAGCAGCAGCTGGGCGCGATCCACGTTGTACACGCGCGTCATGCTCATGGGAATCGGGTCATTGATGGTCACTTGCGGGTGCGCCATGCACTCCTTGGCCGCCTGCAGGAACTCGATGGCCGTGGCCAGCTCGGGCGCCTCGGCGCGCAGCAGGGCCTGGAACAGATACGGCGGCAGCGCCGCCTGCGCCCGCTCTTCCAGCAAGGTGGTGGCGAAATGGTCGTAATCGTGGTTGACGACGGCGTCGTACAGCGGATGGCGCGCATAGCGCGTCTGGATCAGCACCTCACTGACGCTGCCCCCTTCCGTCTGCGCGGCCCGCCCGGCCCGGCCCGCCACCTGCATCAACTGGGCAAACAGCCGTTCGCTGGCCCGGTAATCCTGCGAAAACAGGGCCGTATCCGGATTCAAAATGCCCACCAGGGTCAGCTTTTTGAAATCGTGGCCCTTGGCCACCATCTGCGTGCCGATCAGAATATCCACTTCGCCCCGGTGCACGGTGTCGAACGCTTCCTGTGCGCTACCTTTCTTGCGCGTGGAATCGGCGTCGATGCGCAAGATACGCGCCTCTGGAAACAATTGCTGCAAACCCTCTTCCACGCGCTGCGTGCCGCGTCCCAGCGGCTGCAAATCGACGTTGCCGCAGGTGGGGCAATGGCGGGGGATGCGCAATTCCAGGCTGCAATGGTGGCAGCGCAGCCGGTGTTCGGGCTTGTGCAGCACCATGAACGAGGTGCAGCGCGTGCAATTGCTGATCCAGCCGCACGATTCGCAACAGATAACGGGGGAATAGCCGCGCCGGTTCAGGAACAGCAGCGACTGTTCGCCGCGCTCCATGCGCAGTTTTAATGCGGCTATCAAATGCGAAGTCAGGCCATCTTTCGGCTTGTCGCGCTCCATGTCGAGGATCTTGACGCGCGGCAACACTGCATTCTTGACGGCCCGTTCGCGCAATTCCAGTTTGCGGTAGCGTCCCGTCTGCGCGTGGTGCCAGCTTTCCAGCGAGGGCGTGGCCGAGCCCAGCACGATGGGTATCTGCAATTGCCAGGCGCGCCACACGGCCAGGTCGCGCGCCGAATAGCGCAAGCCTTCCTGCTGCTTGTAGGAAGGATCGTGTTCCTCGTCGATGACGATCAGCTTGAGCTTGGGCAGCGACGCCAGGATGGCCAGCCGCGTGCCGAGCACGATGCGCGCCTGGCCCTGGTGGGCGGCCAGCCAGTGCAGCATGCGCTCGCCTTCGGACAGGCTGCTGTGCAGGGTGGCCAGCATGACGCCGGGAAAGCGCGCACGGATATTGCCTTCCAGCTGGGGCGTCAAATTGATTTCCGGCACCAGGATCAGGATTTGCGCCGCCTCGTCGCGCGCCAGCACCTGGGCGCAGGCTTGCAAATACACTTCCGTCTTGCCGCTGCCCGTCACGCCGTACAGCAGGGTCGGCTTGAAACCCCGGGCGCCGCCGATGGCGTCCGCCGCCTCTTGCTGGGCGGCATTGAGTGCCGGCATGTTCAGCGGCGTGCCATCGTGCGCGTCGGCCAGCTTGGCCAGCTTCTTGATGGCGCGGTCCAGCGCTACGGTGGTGAGCACGCGCAAATTCTTCGGCAAGCCCGGCAAGGCCACCTCGCCCAGCGGACGCTGGTAGTAATCGGCGGCAAAGGCGGCCAGCGCCAGCCACTGTTCCGACAACGGTGCCAGCTGGCTGCGCACGGCCAGCACATCCTTCAATTTCGTGGCAGGCACATCGGTGCTGTCGGACACGCCGACGATCAGCCCCATCACTTCGCGCCGGCCGAACGGCACCAGCGCCAGCTGTCCCACTTGCGGCAGTGATATGGCGACGTCCGCCCCGGCGTCCGCATCGGGCTCTGCTGCCGCGTTCCAGCGGTAGTCGAACAGGGCGTTCAAGGGCGTGTCGAGCGCGATTTTCAGGATGCACGACGTCAAAATGCACTGCGACATGGGGGTGGCCTATCTCAATAAAAAAGCGCGCCGCAGGGTAGAGGGCGCGGCGGGATGTCAGGCATCAAGCCAGCGGGCCATGATACTTGTTTCGTCCCTCAAACGCCTAACGGCGGACGCCACCGCGTGGCATGCTGCCTGAAGAAAATTCTGTGGATAACTTTGTGGACAAAGCAAAATTAACTTTCAGAAAAATGTGGATAGAAGATTTTGATCGCCGTCAAGAGGGACACGCAAGAAAAATTAACTATTTAAAATCAATGACTTAAAAATTGATGCCCGGGAGGCGATAAATCCGTGGGTGATTTCTGCCGCTGTGCATAACTGAACCATTTCTCATTTTTTTGTACACAAATAAGCACCGTTTTGATGCACGCAATCCGGAAAAATGCCTGCCGCATGAGGCAAAGTTGACAATTGCCGGGCAAGCGTTCGTTTTTGCCAACCGTGCGGCGAAACATTGTGCAATTATCATGCGCTGCAACATGCACTTCAGGTAAAACCTGAACATCTGCGCTAAGTATCGGTTAACAAATTACTTTTCAATTTTATCCACAGAATCTGTTGATAACTTTGTGGACAATGAAGGAATAAGGCTGGCAACCGGAAGAATAACCTTATCAATTGCAATAAAGTGCGCCGGACAATGCATTTTTTATTTCTTAATAATCAAGCACTTGCAGAGTCTCCCCGGGCATGGGTTTTCGACTGCCTCTTATTTCCGCAGCAAAAAAAATTGTGCATAAGTCGGTATTTTCTTGCTAGCGTGCAGCAAAGAAAAAGGCAGGCTTCCGCTGGAAAGCCTGCCTTGTACGCCCTGCGCCAGGGGAAGCGGTACTTGCTTACTGGCCGCTGCGCATGGCGCGGCTCATGCTGTGCACGGCTTCCACCATGGCTTCCACCGACTCCGGCGGCGTGAACTGGGAAATGCCATGGCCCAGGTTGAATACGTGGCCCGTGCCTGCCGACGGCGGGCCAAAGGCGTTGAGCACTTTGGCCACTTCGGCGCGGATCTGCTCGGGGCTGGCGAACAGGATGGCGGGGTCGAGGTTGCCCTGCAAGCCCACTTTATGTCCCACCAGCTGGCGCGCGCGCGTCAGGTTGACGGTCCAGTCCAGGCCCACGGCATCGGCGCCGATGTCGGCGATCTGCTCGATCCACTGGCCGCCGCCCTTGGTAAACACGATGGCGGGGATTTTCACGCCATCCTTGTCGCGTTTCAGCTGCGCCACCACTTGCTGCATGTAAGCCAGCGAAAATTCCTGGTAGGCGCCATCGGCCAGCGCACCGCCCCAGGAATCGAAAATCATCACGGCTTGCGCGCCGGCATCGATTTGCGCATTCAGGTACTGCGCCACGGAGGTGGCGTTGATCGCCAGGATGTGGTGCATCAGGTCAGGGCGCTTGTACAGCATCTTCTTGATGGTATGGAACTCTTTCGAGCCGCTGCCTTCCACCATGTAGCACGCCAGGGTCCACGGGCTGCCGGAAAAACCGATCAGCGGCACGCGGCCATTGAGTTCCGTGCGGATTTGCGTGACGGCCTTGAAAACGTAGTCTAGCGATTCCAGGTCCGGCACTTGCAAAGCCTTCACGTCCTGCTCCGTGCGCAGCGGACGCTCAAACTTCGGCCCTTCGCCATCGGCGAAATACAGGCCCAGGCCCATGGCGTCAGGCACCGTCAGGATGTCGGAAAACAGGATGGCCGCGTCGAGCGGAAAGCGTTCCAGAGGCTGCAAGGTCACTTCGGTCGCGTAATCGGGATTCTTTGCCAGGCCCAGGAAGGAGCCGGCCCGCTCGCGCGTGGCGCGGTATTCGGGCAGGTAGCGGCCCGCCTGGCGCATCAGCCAGACGGGAGTGTGCTCGGTCGGCTGGCGCAACAAGGCGCGCAGGAAAGTGTCATTCTGGAGCGGAGCAAATTGTGGCATGGCAGGCAATCGAGCTTGGAGAAGCGGTATTATCGCATCCAATCGCTGCCATTTCATTGATTCCAGTGCCACTTTGCCGCATTTGCCACGCACAGCGATGACTTTCGTTGTGCCGGCCCTTCCATTATGATGATGCACGCCGCCGCGCTGCCTGACGCCGCCTGGAGGCCCCTCTTCCCACCACGACACGGAGCCCGCATGACCTCGACAGCATCCAGCACCCCTTATGGCATTTGGCCATCGCCGATCAGCGCGGCCATCGTCGCCGCTGGCGCCTCGCCGCTGACGCAGCTGGCCCTGGGCGGTGCGGATGGGACCGATGTGCTCTGGCTGGCCGGACGCGCCAGCGAGGCGGGCCGCAATACCCTGCTGCGCCAACGGGGCGCGCGGGTCGATGAATTGACGCCGGCACCCTTCAATGTTCGCACCCGCGTGCATGAATACGGCGGCGGCGCGTATGCCGTCGACGGCGATACCGTGTATTTTTCGCATTTCGCCGACAATTGCCTGTACCGCGTGGCTGGCGACGGCGCGCCGGAAGCCTTCACCACAGGCGGCAACACGCGCCACGCAGACTTCGTCATCGATGCGGCCCGTTCCCGCCTGATCGCCGTGCGCGAGCAGCATCCGGCAGAAGGCCACGCGCATCCGGAAAACTGCCTGGCCGCCGTCGGCTTCGACGGGCGCGACACGGTGCTGGCGAGGGGCCACGATTTTTATGCCGCGCCGCGCTTGTCGCCGGACGGCAAGCAGCTGGCCTGGATCAGCTGGGACCACCCGCGCCTGCCGTGGCAAGGCACGGAACTGTGGCTGGCCGACGTGCACGCGGATGGCAGCCTGGGTTCGCCACGCCTGATCGCCGGCGGTGCGCGCGAGTCAATCTGCCAACCGGAATGGTCGCCGAACGGCTTGCTGCACTTCGTTTCCGACAGCAGCGGCTGGTGGAATCTGTACCGTCTGCACGGCGCCGACATCGAGGCGCTGTGCCCGATGGAGGCGGAATTTGCCACGCCGCACTGGACCTTCGGCGCCAGCATGTACGGTTTTCTTTCCGACGACGAGATCGTCTGCACGTATATCCAGGCCGGCGTCAGCTACCTGGCGCAATTGAACGTGGCCGAGGCCAAGCTGGAGCCGATTCCCCACCCGTACCAGGAAATCCGCGAACTGCGCGTGGGCCCGGGCTTCGTCGCGCTGCTCGGTGGTAGCCCAACCATCGCGCTGGAACTGGCGCGCATCGACCTGTCGAATCATGAGCTGGAAGTGCTGGCGCAGTCGATAGCCCACTTGCCCGCGCTTGCATACCTGTCCGTGCCGCGCAGCTTGAGCTTTCCTAGCAGCAATGGCCGCACGGCCTACGCCTTCTTTTATGCGCCCACCAACGGCGACGTGCAGGCGCCGGCAGGAACATTGCCGCCCGTCATAGTCATCAGCCACGGCGGCCCCACCAGCATGGCCAGCAATACCTTGAAACTGGCGACGCAGTACTGGACCAGCCGCGGCATCGGCGTGCTCGACGTCAACTATGGCGGCAGCAGCGGCTTCGGCCGCGAATACCGCGACGCGCTGCGCGGGCAATGGGGCATCGTCGACGTGGAAGACTGCATCGACGGCGCGCGCTACCTGGCGGCCAACGGCCTGGCCGACCCCGAGCGCCTGATCATCCGCGGCGGCAGCGCGGGCGGCCTGACGACCCTGTGCGCCCTGACCTTCCACGACGTCTTCAAGGCCGGCGCCAGTTACTACGGCGTATCCGACCTGAAAGGCCTGGACCTCGATTCGCACAAATTCGAATCGCACTACAACGACTATCTTATCGCCTCGCAGCCGCAAGCCGAAGCCCTGTACCGCGCACGCTCGCCCATCCACCACACGGATAAACTGTCGCGCCCGATGATCTTCTTCCAGGGCCTCGATGACAAGGTCGTGCCGCCGCAGCAGTCGCAATTGATGGTCGACGCCCTGCAGGCGCGCGGCGTGCCCGTCGCGTATGTGCCACTGGAAGGCGAAGGCCACGGCTTCCGCAAGGCGGAAAACATCGTGCGCACGCTGGAGGCGGAACTGTATTTCTACCAGCGCGTGTTCGGCCTGCCCGTGGCGGCCGGCGAACCGCCCGTGCATATCGCCAATTTGCCCGCATGACAGACCCGCATTCAGACCAGCTCCTGCTGGACGAATTCGCCGCCCTGGAGCAGCACGAACAGATGATCCTGGCCTTGCTGGCCATCGCGGGCGAACCGGTGGGCAAGCACGCCGTGTATGAACACTTGCAGCGCGCCAATGTCGTCGAGCCGGACGGCACGCCGTTTGCCTTGCTCACAGTCACGGGCATGCTGCAACATTTGACGCGGCACGCGCTGGCGTCCGAAGTGGTGGGACGGGGCTTTGCCTGCGAAGCGAAGCTGCGCTGGCCCGCCATGCGCGCGGCCATCGAGCACCTGGTGTTTCGCGACCTGTGCCAGGCCATCGAGCTGATCAACCCTGTGCGCCGCAACTGGGATGGCTATGTGGAATTGCGCAGCTACCGGCAAGGCGTGGCACGCTTGCGCATCGCCCTGCTGCGCAATGACGAGGTACGCCACGTGGCCGCCATCCTGGCCGCCTGCATGGCTTGCTATGAAGCGCAGCAGCTGCATCCGCTGATCGAGATTTTCGGCCGCCCGTTTGAGCCGGAAATGTTGTCTTTCGTCATGCCGCAACTGCAGGATGACATCCTCGCCGTGCTGTTGGGCAATGCCCCCCGCGAGCCGGCCACGGCGCACGCCATCCGCACCTACGCGCGCGCCCATTATGCGCGCCAGGCGGCGGCCGGCGACCATATCGGCGCCGCCCTGCCCCTGGCCCTGGCAGAAGATGCCCTGCTGTGCGGCGAACTCGACGTGGCCGCGCGTTACCTGGCAGGCCAGCAGGGGCCGCAGGCGCTGTTTGTCGACAGCAGCATCGCCCTGTTGTGCGGCGAACATGCGCACGCCGTGGCGGGCTTTGAAACGGCCCTGAAAGGACTGCGCAAGGAGGCGGGCAAGCGCAAGCTGTGCTTTACGGGCATCGGCGGCCACCTGTACGTGCTGGCCCTGCTGCGCGGCAACGACGCCAAGTTGCTGAAAAACGCAGAGGCCTACCTCGATATCGCGCTGCACGCGCAGCCGAACCACGACAGCATCGTCTACCAGCAGCTCAACACCTTGCGCCTGGTGCGCGCCGGGGTGCAGCCGGCGGAAAGCATCCCCACACGCAGCTGGGAAACGGGACTGCAGGCGCAGCTGTTCCAGGCCTTGCTGTACTACTGGCTGGCGCTACCGCAATTGAGCGAACGCAAGGACCAGCTGCGCTTGCTGGTGCAGCAAGCCGACGCCGCCGGCTACGATTTGATCGCGGCGCAGGCGGCCGGCTTGCTGGGCTTGATGGGCGAGCCGCAGCAGGAACGCTATGCGACGGGCAAGCGGGCGCAACACGGCTTGACGGACATGGCGCCGTGGTTCGAGCGCCAGGAAGCGTGGCAGCGCCAGTTGAGCGCCCTCATCAACCTGCAGCAGAGCGCACCCGCCGAAGCACTGGGCAGCGTCTCGCGCCTGGTGTGGCTGGTGGCATTCGACCCGCGCTTTGGCCTGACGGCCGTGGAAGTGCGCGAACAGAAGCGCGACGCGCGCGGCGGCTGGAGCAAGGGCCGCGCCATGGGCTTGAAACGCCTGGCCGAAGAGGCGGGCGACATCGATTTCCTCACGCCGCAGGATGCCCGCGCGGCGGGCAGCATCGCGCCGTTCAAACAGTATTATTCGTCGGCACCGCGCTATGAAGTCGAGCTGGACAAGGCCGCCATCTTGCTGGTGGGCCACCCGCTCGTCTTCTGGCTCGACCATCCCGACACGCGCGTGGAACTGATTGCCGGCGCGCCCGAACTGCTGATCAAGTCGCACGAGGGCCAGCTGTGGCTGGGCATGCAGCCGCCCCTGCCCGACAACGGCAGCAACGTCGTGGTGCAGAGGGAAACGCCGACGCGCTTGCGCGTGGTGCACATCCTCGACGAGCACCGGCGCATCGGCGCCATCGTGGGCCTGGGCCTGTCCGTGCCCCTGCATGCGGAAAAACAGGTGATGCAGGCGATCGGCGCCATCTCCTCGATGGTCACCGTGCAATCGGACATCGGCGGCGGTACCGGCGACGCGGAAGCGATCACGGCCGACCACCGCCTGCACGTGCACCTGCTGCCCTATCAACAGGGCTTGAAAATGCAGATTTTAGTACGCCCCTTGCTCGATAATGGCGCCTATTACGCGCCCGGCAGCGGCGCCGAAAGCGTATTTGCCGACGTGGCGGGCCGGGCCGTGCAAGCGCGGCGCGACCTGAACGGGGAGCGCGAAGCGCAGCGCCAACTCATAGGTCGTTGCCTGGTACTGGAAGAGGCGGAAGAGGAGCATGGCGAGTGGCTGCTGGGCCAGCCTGCCCTGGGCCTGCAATTGCTGGTCGAGCTGCAAGCGCTTGAGCCAAACGGCATGGTGCTGGCCTGGCCCGAAGGCGAGACCATGCGCGTGTCGAAACGCATCGACAGCGGCCAGATGCGATTGAATATCAAGAGCGAAAAAGACTGGTTTGCCGCCAGCGGCGACGTGCAGATCGATGAAGACAAGGTGATGGATTTGCGCGCCCTGCTCGATTTGATGCAGAACAATAAAAGCCGCTTCGTGGCCCTGGGCGACAACCAGTTCCTGGCATTGAGCGACGAATTGCACCGCCGCCTGTCCGAGCTGGCCGCGTACGGCGAAGCGCATGCCGACGGCGTGCACATCCACCCGCTGGCCGCCTTCGCGCTGGAAGAGCTGGCCAGCGATGCGGGCGGCGTGAAAGCCGACAAGTTGTGGCGCGAACACTTGCTGCGCCTGCGCGCCCTCGACGATTATCAACCGCAGCTGCCCAGCACCCTGCAAGCGAACCTGCGCGACTACCAGCTGGCCGGCTTTGAATGGCTGGCGCGCTTGGCGCACTGGGGCGTGGGCGCCTGCCTGGCCGACGACATGGGACTCGGCAAGACCTTACAAGCGCTGGCCCTGATCCTGGCGCGCGCGCCCAACGGCCCCACCCTGGTCGTGGCCCCCACGTCCGTCTGCATGAACTGGATCAGCGAAGCGCAACGCTTCGCGCCCACCTTGAACATCAAACTGTTCGGCAGCGGCGACCGGGCCGACATGCTGGAAACATTGCAGCCGTTCGACGTGGTGGTGGCCAGCTACGGCTTGCTGCAGCAGGAAGCCGCCCTGTTTGCCGGCGTGCGCTGGCATACGATCGTGCTCGACGAAGCACAGGCCATCAAAAATGGCGCCACCAAGCGCTCGCAAGCCGTGATGGCGCTGCAAGGGGATTTCCGCATGGTGGCCAGCGGCACGCCACTGGAAAACCATTTGGGCGAATTGTGGAATCTGTTCCGCTTCATCAATCCCGGTTTGCTGGGCACCCTCGACCAGTTTAACTTGCGCTTCGCCGGGCCCATTGAGAAAGATCAGGACAAGCGGGCGGCGGCCGGCGCGCGCTTGCGGCTGCGCCGACTGATCGCGCCATTCATCCTGCGCCGCACCAAGACGCAAGTGCTGTCGGAATTGCCGTCGCGCACGGAAATCGTGCTGGAAGTGGAACTGTCGCCGCAGGAAACGGCGCTGTACGAATCGTTGCGCCGCGAAGCGCTGGAAAAGCTGGCCATGGTGGAAGGGCCGGCGTCCAAGAAAGCCATCCAGATCCTGGCCGAGATCATGAAGCTGCGCCGCGCCTGCTGCAATCCGCAGCTGGTGGCGCCGGAACTGGGCCTGGCCAGCAGCAAGCTGGCGGCCTTCGCGCAGTTGCTGTCGGGCTTGCTGGAAAACCGCCACAAGGTGCTCGTCTTCAGCCAGTTCGTCGACCATCTGACCCTGATCCGCCAACACCTGGAGCAGCATGGCGTCAGCTATCAGTATCTCGACGGCAGCACGCTCATGCAGGAGCGCAAGCGCCGCGTGGACGCCTTTCAGGCGGGCGAAGGCGATGTTTTCCTCATCAGCCTGAAGGCGGGCGGCATGGGCATCAACCTGACGGCGGCCGATTACGTGATCCACATGGACCCGTGGTGGAACCCTGCTGTGGAAGACCAGGCCTCGGACCGCGCCCACCGCATGGGGCAATTGCGCCCCGTCACCATTTACCGGCTGGTGGCCAGGCACACGATCGAAGAAGGCATCGTCGAATTGCACCAGCACAAGCGCGACCTGGCCGACAGCTTGCTGGAAGGCAGCGATGCGGCTGCGCGCATGTCGGCCAACGACATGCTGGGCATGCTGCAGGAGGGGTTGAAGCAATGAGATTGAAAAAATAAACGGGAAGCCCCGTTCCATGCGATGATCGTTTTTCCGTTCTTCTTTCTTGCCCCATGACCGACTTTATCGCCACCACCGCCGGCCAGCGCGCCACCTTTTTGTGCGGCAAATCCTGGACGGCCTACGTCAGCACGTTCGTCATTGCCGTGCTGCTGTTTTTTGCCGCCCTGCCGCTGGCCTTCAAGTACAACGCGCGCGCCGCCTTCGTGGTGCTGATCGGCTCGGCCCTGATCGTCGGCTACCGCCTGCTGACCATCCGCAGCTATCAGCTGTACTACGACGAGGCAGGCGTCTGGCTGGCATCCGGCATCTTGCCGTGGAAAAAGAAACTCATGGGTGTCAAATGGCGCGACATGGATGAAGCCGTCTATGAAACGAATTTCTGGAGCTGGCTGTTCCAGTCTTACACGGTGCGCGTCAGCCAGCGTTACACGCAAGACATCGAAATCCACGCCACCGGCATGGCGCGCGGCAAGGATGCCGTGGCGACCCTGAATGCACGCCATCAAGAGATGCTGCAAGGCAGCGCCGTCGTCGTCTAATGGGATAGGCAGACAGGCAAAAAGCTGCGCAAGCGCGGCAATTAATGCTAATCTTTGGCCGCCCTGGCAAGCAAAGCCAACCTTTCAATAGTTGTTTGTTACTTATATTATCAGTTTATTATTTTCTGATTAGAACAAACAGCAAAATATTCAAGAGATGAACTATGCTGATAAAAAATAAAGTTGCGCTCGCCGCATTGATGATGGCCTTTACCCTGACACCGGCCAGCGCCGCCAAGAAGCCGCAGAAAAACGGCAAGGCCAGTACCAGCAGCAGCAAGAAGAAAACCGGCGTCAAGAAAGCGGCCGTCGCCAGCGCCGCCACGGCAGCCACGGTCGCCGCCGTCGCCAGCGAGAACAGCAGCGACCGCTCCATGAATAATCTGAGCGGCCAATTCCTGACGGCCCTGTGGCGCCTGGACCCGGAAAGCGCGATTTCGGTCGGCAAGTACGATGGCGCCGCCAACCTGAGCATCCCCGACGCGGCCAGCCGCCAGAAGCAACTGGCCTTCATCGAAGAATGGCTGGGCAAGTTCGGCAAGCTGAATGCGAGCAAAATGTCGGACAAGCAACGCACCGACCTGGCCTTGCTGACGAATAAACTGCAATCGGACCGCTGGTATCTGACTACCTTCCGCGAATTCGAATGGAATCCGGCCCAGTACAACGTGGCCGGTTCCATCGACTTCATCCTGAACACGGAATACGCGGCGCAGCCGCAGCGCCTGCGCACCTTGCTCAAGCGCATCGCCACCGTGCCCCAATACTATGCGGCCGCGCGCGCCAGCATCGTCAACCCCACGCGCGAACACACGCAGTTGGCTATCGCCCAGAGCGCCGGCGTACTCAGCGTGCTTGACGACCTGAACAAGACGGCACAGGCATCCATCCTGACGCCGCTCGAGAAACAGCTGTACAACGCCCGCATCGCTGCGGCCCGCACGGCCGTGCAAGGCTATGCCGCCTGGCTGACGGAACAGGATGCAGCGCTGGCGCAGAACGGCAATGCGCGCTCCTTCCGCATCGGCAAGGATTTGTATGAACAGAAATTTGCCTACGATATCCAGGCCAGCGTGAGCGCCGAGCAGATGTACCAGAAAGCCCTGGCCGCGCGCGAAAAGTTGCTCGAACACATGGATAGCCTGTCCGACGAGCTGTGGGTGAAAACCATGGGCGCCACGGCCAAGCCGGCAGACCGCACGGCGAAGATCGGCATGGTGATCGACAAGCTGTCCAGCAATCACGTGGCCGCTGCCGATTTCGTACCGGAAATCCGCCGCCAGATCCCGGAATTGCAGGACTGGGTGACCAGCCACAACCTGCTGACGATGGACCCGAAAAAGCCCCTGGTGGTGCGTGAAACGCCCGCTTACCAGCGCGGCGTGGCGGGCGCCAGCATCGAAGCGCCCGGTCCCTACCGTCCGCAAGACCGTACCTATTACAACGTGACGCCACTCGACGGCGAAACGCCGGAACAGGCGGAAAGCAGCTTGCGCGAATACAACCACTGGATCTTGCAGATCCTGAACATCCACGAAGCCATCCCCGGCCATTACACGCAGCTCGTGTATGCCAACAAGTCACCGTCGTTGGTCAAGTCCATCTTCGGCAACGGCGCCATGATCGAAGGCTGGGCCGTGTATGGCGAACGCATGATGCTTGAATCGGGCTATGGCAACAATGCACCGGAAATGTGGCTGATGTATTCGAAGTGGAACTTGCGCAGCGTCACCAACACCATCCTCGACTACAGTGTGCACGTGCTGGGCATGACGCAAGAGCAGGCACTCGACCTGCTGACGCGCCAGGCCTTCCAGACCAAGCGTGAAGCAACAGAGAAATGGCGCCGCGTGCAGCTGAGCTCGGTGCAACTGACCAGCTATTTCAGCGGCTACAGCGAAATCATGGACTTGCGCGAACAACGCAAGCAAGCGCTGGGCAACAAATTCGTGCTGAAGGATTTCCATGAGCAATTCCTCAGCTACGGCAGCGCCCCCGTGAAAGTCATCAAGGAATTGATGAATTAAGCGGCGCTCGCCATCCGCTTGCAAAGGGCGCTGCGGCGCCCTTTTTGCATCCGTTTGCGCCGCCGCAAACTACCGGCTGTCCTGTCCATTAAGCTGATGGGAAGGCAGGCGCGCCCGTGCAACAAGGGTAGCGCATGCAGCAAGTACTCACCAAGCGCCTGCGCAATGAAAAAGCCGCTGCTCCCGACGGAGGTCAGCGGCTTTTGCCTGCTTATCGTGCTTAGCGTGCTTGCAATATCTTGCTTGCGTCTAGGACGCTTCTTCCGGCGCCTGGGTGGCCTTGACGAAGATGGGCGCCACCAGCAGGCCCAGTTCGAACAGCAGGCACATGGGGATGGCCAGCGAGAACTGGCTAACCACATCCGGCGGCGTGACGATGGCGGCAATCACGAAGGCGCCGACGATGATGTAGGGGCGTATTTCCTTGAGTTTCGCGATGCTGACCAGGCCCATGCGCACCAGGATCACCACCACCACGGGCACCTCGAACGTGGCGCCAAAGGCCAGGCACATCGACATGACGAAATCAAGATAGTTTTCGATATCGGGCGTGACGGCAATCGACGATGGCGAAAAGTCGCTGATGAAGTGGAACACGCGGCCAAAGACAAAGAAGTAGCAGAAGGCCACGCCGGCGATGAACAGCAGGGACGAGGAGATGACCAGCGGCGCGATCAGACGTTTTTCATGCGCGTACAGGCCGGGCGCGATGAAGGCCCACATCTGGTACAGCACCCAGGGCAAGGCAACGATGAAGGCGATCACCAGGGTCACTTTCATCGGCACCAGGAACGGTGAAATCACGCCCGTGGCGATCATTTTCGAGCCGGCCGGCAGCGAGGCGATCATCGGTGCGGCAATAAAATCGTAGATATGCGAAGGGCCGGGCCAGTAAAACAGCACGGCGCAGACGACGGCGATACCGATCGAGGCCTTGACCAGACGGTTGCGCAGCTCGACCAGATGCGAGATAAAGGTTTCTTCCACCGGGGCTTTGCTACTCATGAGTAAAAGGAGGAGGAACTGGCGCGCGGACGGAAACGCGCCACGCGGGCAGCCGCCGACTGCACGTGCTGCTTGCCGCCATGGCGCTGCTTGTACCAGCCAGGGATGGCGGAATTGCGCACCAGCTTCTTGCGGCGAAATTCGCGCGCCTTGCGGGCCAGGTCATCATTGGTGGCGCGCAACATGGCTTCATGGGCATCGTGGTGCCCCTCATACGAGCTGGAATCGCCGCGCCAGGCGTTTTCCACTTCGGCCAGGTTGCCGGAGATCGAGTTTTCCACGCCATGCATGGATTTCTCCACGCTTTGCTTGACGGAATGGGCCGCATCCTGCACTTCCTTCTGCAGGTTTTTCAGCTCTTCCAGTTCAATTTCGCGCGAGACTTCGGATTTCACCTGGTTCAGGTAGCGTTGCGCGCGGCCATACAGGGTGCCGGCCATGCGTGCTACTCTCGGCAACTTTTCAGGGCCGATGACTATCAACGCAACCACGCCGATGATGGCGATTTTAGAGAGACCGAGATCGATCATAAGCGGACAAGGGCTGTTACCGGACGAGGCAAGCGCCCCGCCACGCTATCAGAACTTGCTTTTCTCTTTCGTCTCGACGTCGATGGTGCTTTTGTCGGCCACTTGCGATGGCGCAGCAGGAGGGGTGCCGGCTGCCGGGGCATCATCATCGCCCTTGACGCCATCCTTGAAGCCTTTGACGGCTTTGCCGATATCACCGCCGATATTGCCCAGTTTCTTGGTGCCGAAGACCAGCATCACAATGACCAGAACGATCAGCCAGTGCCAAATACTCAATGAACCCATCACATTCTCCTTGCGGGACGGTGCCCGAATAGCGTCAACCAATGCCGATAGTATACACGCGAACCCGGCGCACGGCGAAATCAGTGCTGGCCACGCCAGGGGCGGGGACCGCCGTACACATGCATGTGCAGGTGATACACCTCTTGCCCGCCATTCGGGCCGCTGTTGATCATGGTCTTGAAGCCGCCGGCAGGCGTGCCATCGGCGTCATAGCTGACGGCGCAGCCGAACTCGGCGGCGAGCTTCGGCGCCAGGCGCAACAGCTTGCCCAGCAGTTCCGTATGGCTATCGTCGCAGTCGGACAGGCTGGCCACGTGGCGCTTCGGAATCAGCAGCAAATGCACGGGAGCGGCCGGGTTGATGTCCTTGAAGGCCAGCAAGTCGTCGTCTTCATACACGATGGAAGAAGGAATTTGTTTTGCAGCAATCTTGCAAAAAATACAGTTATCCACGCATGCTCCAGTAGGTCAGTGTTTGTCTGTTTCGCCGGCGTCGCGCAACGCATCCTTGCGGGCCGCCTTTTCTTCCAGGCCGGACAAGCCTTCGCGGCGCGCCAGCTCGTCGAGCACCTGCTGCGGCGTCAGGTCGAACTGCGCCAGCATCACCAGCGAGTGAAACCACAGGTCGGCGCATTCGTACAAGACCTTCGATGGGTCGTTGTCGCGGCGCGCATCCTTGGCGGCCATCACCGTTTCCGTCGCTTCTTCGCCGATTTTTTTCAAAATGGCATCATCGCCCTTGGCAAACAGGCGCGCGACATAGGAGGTGGCGGGGTCGCCGCCGTTGGCAGGCTTGCGCGATTCGATCACGGCGGCCAGGCGCTTTAAGGTTTCACTCATTTGGTCTTGCTTTCCGCGTAAATCGTATCAGGGTCTTTCAGAACGGGGTCGGTGATATGCCATTCGCCCGTTTTTTCGTCGCCTTCGAATTTCTGGAAGAAACACGAATGACGGCCCGTATGGCAGGCGATGCCGCCGGCTTGCTCGATTTTCAGCAAGACCACGTCTTCATCGCAATCGAGGCGGATTTCCAGCACCTTTTGCGTGTGGCCCGATTCTTCGCCCTTGTGCCAGAGTTTCTTGCGCGAACGGCTCCAGTATACGGCTTCGCCCAGCTCCACCGTGCGCGCCAGCGCGTCGCGGTTCATCCAGGCGAACATCAGCACGTCATTGCTGCCCGCTTCCTGCGCGATCACGGGCACCAGGCCGTGCTCGTCCCATTTGACCTTTTTCAGCCACTTGGCATTGCTTGCTACGATGGTTCCGTTTTGCATGTTCTGTATCCTGGGTACTATTTTGTTTACGCCAGGCGCATGGGGATGCCCTGCTGCGCCATGAAACGCTTGGCTTCCTGCACCGTGTGCTGACCATAGTGGAAGATGCTGGCTGCCAGCACGGCATCCGCGCGGCCCACCTTGATGCCGTCGACCAGGTCTTGCAAGCCGCCCACGCCGCCCGAGGCGATCACGGGAATGCTGACGGCATCGGACACGCCGCGCGTCAGGCCCAGGTCGAAGCCGACCTTGGTGCCGTCGCGGTCCATGCTGGTGAGCAAGATTTCGCCGGCGCCCAGGCTTTCCATTTTACGCGCCCATTCAAACGCGTCCAGACCGGTGGCTGTGCGTCCGCCATGGGTAAACACTTCCCACTTGCCGGGCGACACCTGCTTGGCGTCGATGGCGACGACGATGCATTGCGAGCCGTGCTTTTGCGATGCCTCAAACACCAGTTGCGGGTTCGTCACGGCCGAGGTGTTGATGCTGACCTTGTCGGCGCCCGCGTTGAGCAGCCGGCGCACGTCTTCCACCACGCGCACGCCGCCGCCCACGGTCAGCGGAATGAACACTTGCGACGCCACCGCTTCGATGATGTCGAAGATCAAGCCACGGTTGTCGCTGGACGCGGTAATGTCGAGGAAAGTGATTTCGTCGGCGCCCTGCTCGTCATAACGGCGGGCAATTTCCACCGGATCGCCCGCGTCGCGCAATTGCGTGAAGTTGACGCCTTTGACGACGCGGCCATTGGTCACGTCGAGGCAGGGGATGATACGTTTTGCAAGCATGATGGTATCCAGATTGTCGCCCGGCCCGGGCATGCACGCGCACGCCCCGGCCGGACTGGCTTAAACGGCGGCGTCGGTCAGCGCGTCGGCGCGTTCTTGCGCCTGCGCCAGGTCGATCGTGCCTTCATAGATGGAACGGCCGCAGATCACGCCTTCGATGCCTTCGGCCTGGACCGCGCACAGCGCTTCCACGTCGCCGATATTGTGCAGGCCGCCCGAGGCGATGACGGGGATCTTGACCGCTTGCGCCAGCTTGACGGTGGCGTCGATATTGATGCCGCCCATCATGCCGTCACGGCCGATGTCCGTGTAGATAATCGATTCGACGCCATAGGCTTCGAATTTTTTCGCCAGGTCGATCACTTCGTGGCCCGACATCTTGCTCCAGCCATCCGTTGCTACTTTGCCATCCTTGGCGTCGAGGCCGACGATGATGTGACCCGGGAAGGCGCCGCAGGCGTCGTGCAGGAAGCCGGGACTTTTCACGGCCGCCGTTCCGATGATGACGTAGGTGATGCCGGCGTCGAGGTAGCGCTCGATGGTGTCGAGGTCACGGATGCCGCCGCCCAGTTGGACGGGGATTTCCTCGATGTCGTTTTCCAAGGCGAAATCCTGCACTGCCTTCAGGATGGCTTTCACGGCGCCTTCGTTCTTCGGCTTGCCGGCAAAGGCGCCGTTCAGGTCGACCAGGTGCAGCCGGCGCGCGCCTTGCATCAGCCAATGGCGAGCCATTTCGGCCGGGTCTTCGGAAAATACGGTGGCAAGTTCCATATCGCCTTGTTTCAGGCGTACGCAGTGACCGTCTTTCAGGTCGATGGCGGGAATAAGCAGCATGGTCAGTGTGGTGTCAGAGTGAGTGAGAAGCGAAGCCGGAAAGGCCACGAAGGTACATCAAAAGGTACGTCAGGGTTGCCAGTGAACGAAGTTCTTGTACAGCTGCAAGCCAGCGGCAGCACTTTTTTCAGGGTGAAACTGTGTCGCGAAAATATTATCACGCGCGACGGCGCACGCGAACGGCGCACCATAGACAGTCTCGCCCACCGTGTGCGCCGCCTCTTGAGGTTGAGCAAAATAGCTGTGCACAAAGTAAAAATACGCGTTGTCGTCTATGCCCTCCCACATCGCATGGGACGCCGTTTGCCGCACTTGGTTCCAGCCCATTTGCGGCACCTTGAAGCGCGAGCCGTCTTCCTGCACCTGGCCGTCGAGCTGGAAGCGCACAACCTTGCCTGGCAGCAAGCCCAAACCGGCCGCATCGCCCTCTTCGCTGCCGTCGAACAGCATTTGTTCGCCGATGCACACGCCCAGCACGGGCTTGCTGTCGGCGGCGCGCAGCAGCGCTTCGAGCACGCCCGATTCGCGCAGGCTGCGCATGCAGTCGGGCATGGCGCCCTGGCCCGGCAAGACGATGCGGTCGGCGCTGTCGATATCGGCAGCGAGGCCGGAAATGCGCACGTCGGCTTCCGGCGCCACGGCACGCAGCGCTTGCGCCACCGAGCGCAGGTTGCCCATGCCGTAATCCACCACCACAATTTTATTCATGTGTTTAATCTCAGAATTGACAGTGTATCCCGGCCAGCGCTTACAGGCTGCCCTTGGTCGATGGAATGATGCCGGCCGCGCGCTCGTCGAGCTCGGCAGCCATGCGCAGCGCGCGGCCAAAGGCTTTGAACACGGTTTCGCACTGATGGTGGGCGTTCGTGCCGCGCAAGTTGTCGATATGCAAGGTCACGCCCGCATGGTTGACGAAGCCGCGGAAAAATTCCAGCGTCAGGTCGACGTCGAAACCGGCGATCATGGCGCGCGTAAACGGGATATGGTATTCGATGCCCGGGCGGCCCGAGAAATCGAGCACCACGCGCGACAGCGCCTCGTCCAGCGGCACATACGCGTGGCCGTAGCGGCGGATACCTTTCTTGTCGCCGATGGCCTTGGCCACGGCCATGCCCAGCGTGATGCCCACGTCTTCCACCGTATGATGGTTGTCGATATGCACGTCGCCCGTCGCTTCGATATCCAGGTCGATCAAGCCGTGACGGGCGATCTGGTCCAGCATATGGTCGAGGAAGGGCACGCCGGTATTGAGCTTTTGCTGGCCCGTGCCGTCCAGGTTGAGGGCGACGCGAACTTGCGTCTCATTGGTGTTGCGCGTGATTTCTGCGGTGCGGTTCATGGGAGGCTCTGGCGATAGGCTAAACGAGGGATGCCTTGAAGGCATCGTAAAAAAGGGAATTTTCTTCCGGGGTGCTGACGCTGATGCGCAGGCAATTGACCAGCGCAGCATGCATTTTACTCATATTTTTAATTAAAACCCTGCGGGCAAGCAGTTTTGCGCAAACATCGTCGGAATCAGCCACACGAATCAGAAGAAAATTTGCCTTCGAGGGAAACACCGTCACGCCAGGCAGCGCCGCCAGGCGCAGCGCCAGGTCATCGCGCGCGCTGTTGAGCAAGGCCGCCTGGGCATTCAACACGTCGAGGTGTTCGAGCGCAAATTCGGCCGCCGCCTGCGTCAGCACATTCACATTGTAGGGCGGGCGCACTTTTTCAAACTGCGCCAGCAGGGCCGGCGCGGCCGACATGTAGCCGAGGCGTATGCCGGCCAGGCCCAGTTTCGAAACGGTGCGCATCACTACCAGGTTCTCGAATTCGGGCAAGCGGCCCATGAAGCTGTGCTGCGCGAACGGCTCATACGCTTCGTCGACGACGGCGATGCCCGTGTCACCGAGGGCGGCGAGGATGCGTTCGATATCGGCGCTGGCAAACAAGTTGCCCGTCGGGTTGTTCGGATACGCGAGGAACACCAGCGCCGGGCGGTGCTGTTCGATGGCCGCCAGCATGGCCGGCATATCCAGGCTGAAGTCCGGGTTCAACGGCACGCCAACGAAATCCATGCCGGCAAACTGCGCCGAGCGGGCATACATGACGAAGGCTGGCACGGGCGCCAGCAGCACGGCGCGCTTGCCCGGCTCCTGGTGGGCGCAAGCCATGGCCAGGATGGAGATCAGTTCATCGGAACCGTTGCCCAGCATGACCTCGTAACCGTCTGGCACGCCCAGTTTGGCGCAGATGGCCGCCTGCAGGCTGGCGTAGGACGGCGGATAGCGGTTCAGCGCCACGCCGGCCAGGCGCGTGCCCAGTTCCTCGCGCAGATGCTGCGGCAGCGGATACGGGTT
Organism: Janthinobacterium breve; assembly: GCF_051380895.1. Lineage (NCBI taxonomy): Bacteria > Pseudomonadati > Pseudomonadota > Betaproteobacteria > Burkholderiales > Oxalobacteraceae > Janthinobacterium > Janthinobacterium breve. The sequence goes on from NZ_JBNYXY010000013.1 coordinate 165,634, forward strand.
TTCCATCGCATCGAGTTTGATGTAACCGCTGGCATCGGCTACCTGGTAGCTTTTGACGGCCCGCACATCGGTCCGCACGGTGTTGCTGATTAACTGATCGAGGAAAGACATGCTGCAAACACTCCTGATGGAATTAAAGGGAGACTAAATGACGACGTCTTCCGGCACGGCGGCGCCGCGCGCCTTGCGGGCCGGCGCTTTTTTCACGGCGGGCGGCTTTTTCGCCGTTGCAGGCTTCTTGGCAGCCGCCGGTTTCTTCACGGCCGCCTTGGCGGCCTTCGCCGCGGGAGCCGCCGGTGCGGCCAGTTCCTGCGCCAGTGCCGCCAGGCGCTGTTCGATGATGGCGCAGTAGTCGGGATTGAGTTCAAAACCGACGAAATCGCGCCCGCAGCGCTTCGCCGCCAGCGCCGTGGTGCCGCTGCCCATGAACAGGTCGAGTACTACGCCGCCGGGCGGACAGGAAGCCTTGAGCATGCGCTCGATGATTTCCAGCGGCTTTTGCGTCGGGTGGTCGGCCCGTTCCGGGTGTTCCTTGTGCAGGCGCGACACGCTCCACAAGTCTTTCGGGTTGTAGCCCACTTCCAGCCATTTGGCGCCGATGAAAATCGAGCGCGAACGGGCTTTCTTGGTCGCCGCGTCGTAGGCGATGCGCACCGCATCAAGGTCGAAGTAGTAATCCTTGCGCTTGACGAAGAAGCCGATGGTGTCGTGCACCGATGAAAAGCTGCGCACGCTGCCGCCCATGGATGGCACGCGGCGGTCCCAGATGATTTCATTCATCATCGCCATGCGCTGTTTCAGCATGACGAAGATCTCCGGCGAATAGCGCCAGGTGAGAAAAATATACAGGCTGCCATTGGCTTTCAGCTTGGGCAGCGCCGCATCAATCCAAGCTTCCGTCCAGCGCAGGTAGTCGGCCACGGACTGCTGGTCCGAGGCATTGCCGTAATCCTTGCCCAGGTTGTACGGCGGGTCGGTCAGGATCAGGTCCACGGAACCATCGGGAATGCGCGCCAGCCCCGCCAGCGCGTCCTCGCAATAGACCCGGTTGACCCAGTCCGGCCGCTCCGCCATATTCGTCATGGCTGCGGCTTCAAACGCAGTTCGGCGCTGCGCGCGTGGGCTTGCAAGCCTTCGCCGTACGCCAGGGTGGCGGCGACACGGCCCAGGGTTTGCGCGCCCGCTTCGCTGACGTGAATGATGGACGAGCGCTTCTGGAAGTCATACACGCCCAGCGGCGACGAAAAGCGCGCCGTGCGCGAGGTGGGCAGCACGTGATTGGGGCCGCAGCAATAGTCGCCCAGCGATTCGGACGAAAAGCGCCCCAGGAACATGGCGCCCGCGTGGCGTATCTGTTCGGCCCACTGCTGCGGGTTTTCCGCCGAGATTTCCAGGTGTTCCGCGGCGATGGCATTGGCGATTTCACACGCCTCTTGCATGCTGCGCACCTTGATCAGCGCGCCCCTGTCCTGCAGCGACGTGCTGATGGTGGCCTGGCGCGGCATCGTCGGCAGCAACTTGGCGATGCTCGCTTCGACTTTGGCGATGTATTCCGCATCGGGGCACAGCAAGATCGCTTGCGCCAGTTCGTCGTGCTCGGCCTGCGAAAACAGGTCCATCGCGACCCAGTCCGGGTCCGTCGTGCCGTCGCACAGCACCAGGATTTCGGATGGCCCGGCGATCATGTCGATGCCGACGATGCCGAACACGCGGCGCTTGGCGGCGGCGACATAGGCGTTGCCGGGGCCGACGATCTTGTCGACGGCGGCAATCGTCTGCGTGCCGTAGGCCAGCGCGCCGACCGCTTGCGCGCCGCCGATGGTGATCACGCGCGTCACGCCGGCGATTGCGGCGGCGGCCAGCACCATCTGGTTTTTCACGCCATCGGGCGTCGGCACCACCATGATGATTTCGCCCACGCCCGCCACGTGCGCGGGAATGGCGTTCATCAGCACGGAAGACGGGTAAGCAGCCTTGCCGCCCGGGACATAGATGCCGACGCGGTCCAGCGGCGTGATCTTCTGCCCCAGCACCGTGCCATCGGGCTCGGTGTAGCTAAAACCGCGCAATTCTTCGCGCTGGCGTTCGTGGAAGGCGCGGATGCGCTGCGCGGCGATCTGCAGCGCTTCGCGCTGCGCCGACGGCAAGCCGTTCAGGGCCGCCTGCAATTCGGCTTGCGAAATATCAAAGGCCGCCATTTCCGCCGCGCCGCCATGCGGGATGCGGTCGAAGCGGTTGGTGTATTCCAGTACGGCGGCGTCGCCGCGCGTTTTCACGTCGGCCAGGATTTTCGCGACCGACGTTTCAATCGCTGCATCGGTGCCCGCCTCGAACGCCAGCAGCGTATCGAGCGATTGTTGGAAACCATCCTGGCTTGAATCGAGCTTGCGTATCTGTATCGGCATAATCGGCTTTCTGCTACTGAGAGTGTCTAGGCTTGCGAGGCAGCTTGCGAAGCACGTTCAAACGCCTCGATAATCGGCTGCAAACGCTCGCGCTTGAGCTTGAGCGCCGCCTGGTTGACCACCAGGCGCGACGAGATTTCCATGATGTGCTCGACCTCGACGAGGTTGTTCGCGCGCAAAGTGCTGCCCGTGCTGACCAGGTCGACGATGGCGTCGGACAGGCCGACCAGGGGCGCCAGTTCCATCGAGCCATACAGCTTGATCAGGTCGACGTGCACGCCCTTGGCGGCGAAATGCTCGCGCGCCGTGTGCACGAACTTGGTGGCCACGCGCAGGCGCGCGCCCTGCTGCACGGCCTTTTCGTAGTCAAAGCCGGCCTGCACCGCCACCGACATGCGGCAGGCGGCGATATTCAGGTCGATCGGCTGGTACAGGCCTTCGCCGCCGTGTTCCAGCAAGACATCCTTGCCCGCCACGCCGAAATCGGCCGCGCCGTACTGCACATAGGTCGGCACGTCGCTGGCGCGCACGATGATGACGCGCACGTTCGGATCGTTGGTGGCCAAAATCAGCTTGCGCGAGGTCTCCGGGTTTTCCAGCACCTTGATGCCGGCCGCTTCCAGCAGCGGCATGGTGTCCTCAAAAATGCGACCTTTCGAGAGCGCCAGGATCAGCTGGGAGCTGTCACCGTTGTTCGATCCGTTCATGCTCATTCCTTTTCTTGTTGTTACTTGATGCGCACGATGTTCGCGCCCACTGCGGACAGCTTCACTTCCATGCGGTCGTAGCCGCGGTCGAGGTGATAGATGCGGTCGATCAGCGTTTCGCCGTCGGCCGCCAGGGCGGCGATCACCAGCGAGGCCGAGGCGCGCAGGTCGGTCGCCATCACGGGCGCGCCACGCAGCTGCTTGACGCCGGCGATAATGGCCGTGTTGCCCTCGATGGTGATGTCGGCGCCCAGGCGGTTCATTTCCTGCACGTGCATGTAGCGGTTCTCGAAAATCGTCTCGGTGACGCGGCTGGCGCCATTGGCAATCGTGTTCACGGCCATGAACTGCGCCTGCATGTCGGTCGGGAAGCCCGGGTATTCCGTGGTGCGGAAGCTGACGGGGTTCGGACGGGCCGACATTTCGGCGCGGATCCAGTCGGCGCCAAAAGTCATCGTCAGGCCCATGGCGCGCAGCTTGTCGAGCGCCGCGTCGAGGATATCGGTGCGCACGTTGCGCAAGGTGATGTCGCCGCCGGTGGCCGCCACTGCGCACAGGAAGGTGCCCGTTTCGATACGGTCGGCGATGACCGCGTGCGAGGCGCCATGCAAGGCGTCGACGCCCTGGATCACCAGGCGGCTGGTGCCGATGCCGTCGATCTTTGCGCCCATGGCCACCAGCAGGTGCGCCAGGTCGGTTACTTCCGGTTCGCAGGCGGCGTTTTCCAGGATGGTCTCGCCTTCGGCCAGGGTCGCTGCCATCAGCAGGTTCTCGGTGCCGGTGACGGTGATCATGTCGGTGACGATGCGCGCGCCTTTCAGCTTGGCGCACTTGGCGTAGATGTAGCCCGCTTCGATGCGGATCTCGGCGCCCAGCGCTTCCAGGCCCTTGATGTGCTGGTCGACGGGGCGCGAACCGATGGCGCAGCCGCCCGGCAGCGAGACCTTGGCTACGCCGAAGCGCGCCAGCATGGGGCCCAGCACCAGGATCGAGGCGCGCATGGTCTTCACCAGTTCATACGGCGCTTCCAGGGTATCGATGGCACTGCCATTCAAGACCACGCGGTCGCCGTCCTGTTGCACCTTCAGGCCCGTCTGGCCCAGCAGTTTGAGCATGGTGGCCACGTCGTGCAGGTGCGGCACGTTCGTCAGGTCCAGGTCGCCCGCAGTCAGCAGGCCGGCGCACAGGATGGGCAAGGCGGCGTTTTTCGCGCCGGAGATGGCGATGTCGCCGTTCAGGCGGTTGCCGCCGTTGATGAGGAGCTTGTCCATGTGCTTATCCTTGGAATTCTTCAGGTGTCAGGGTTTTCATCGACAGCGCATGGATTTCCTCGCGCATGCGGTCGCCCAGCGCCGCATAGACGATCTGGTGACGCTGGATCAAACGCTTGCCGGCAAATGCGGGCGAAACGATCACGGCCTGGAAGTGCTGGCCATCGCCCTCCACTTCGAGGTGCGTGCATTCGAGGCCGGCCGACAGGTAGCCGTGGATCAGTTCTGGAGTGGTGGTCACGATAAGTCCTTGATATTGAATAATGTAGTGATGTGATGTGCCGCAATCAGTGTCGCAACTAGTGACGCAAACGATAGCCGCTTTTCAGCAGGCGGATCGACGCCAGCGCCAGGATCACGAGGAAGCCGGCGACGATGGAAAGACTGAGCCACGGGCTGACGTCGGACACGCCGAAGAAGCCGTAGCGGAAACCGTCGATCATGTAAAAGAAGGGGTTCAGGTGCGATACCGTCTGCCAGAACGGCGGCAGCGAGTGGATCGAATAGAACACGCCCGACAAAAAGGTGGCCGGCATGATCAGGAAGTTCTGGAAGGCGGCCAGCTGGTCGAATTTCTCGGCCCAGATGCCGGCGATCAGGCCCATGGTGCCCAGCATGGCGGCGCCCAGGAAGGCAAAGATGACGATCCACAGGGGCGCGACAAACGACAGCTTGGCGAACCAGCAAGTGATGGCAAACACGCCAAAGCCCACGGCCAGGCCGCGCGCGACGGAAGCAAGTACATACGCCGAGAAGATTTCCCAGTGCGACAAGGGGGTGAGCAGCACGAACACCAGGTTGCCCGTGATCTTCGACTGGATCAGCGAAGACGAGGAGTTGGCAAACGCGTTTTGCAGCACGCTCATCATCACCAGGCCGGGAATCAAAAAGGCCGTGTAGCTGACGCCGGGGCTCGGCTCCACGCGGCCGTCGAGCACATGGCCGAACACCAGCAGGTACAACATCGACGTGAGCACGGGCGCGGCCACGGTTTGCGTCGCCACTTTCCAGAAGCGCAGCGTCTCTTTGTAGACGAGGGTGCGAAATCCTGTCGAAATCATACGGTACCTTTATCCATGATCTGCAAGAAGATATCTTCCAGGTCGGCTTGTTGCAATTGCATTTCATCGATTTCGACGCCCGCTTCACGCAGGCGTGCGAGGATTTTCTCGACTTCGCTGTATTCGTTGACGCGCAGGCTGAACTTGTTCGGTGCCTGCTGTTCTTCCGGGTGCAGCACCAGGTGCTGCAGGTCGGCAGGCAAGGCGCCGTGTTTCAGGTGCACCTGCAGCTGCGAACCGGCGATGCGGCGGATCAGGGCCGACATGGTGTCGAGCGCCACCACCTTGCCGGTTTTCAGCATGGCGACGCGCTGGCACATGGCTTGCGCCTCTTCCAGGTAGTGGGTGGTCAGCACGACCGTGTGACCGCCTTCGCGGTTCAGGCGCGAGATGAACTTCCACAGGGTCTGGCGCAGTTCCACGTCGACGCCGGCAGTCGGCTCATCGAGCACGATGACGGGCGGCTTGTGCACCAGCGCCTGGGCGACGAGCACGCGGCGCTTCATGCCGCCTGACAGGGCGCGCATATTCGTGTCGGCCTTGCCGGTCAGGTCGAGGTTTTCCATGACCTCGTCGATCCACTTGTCGTTGTTCGGCAGGCCGAAATAGCCGGACTGCAGGCGCAGGGTTTCGCGCACGGTGAAAAACGGGTCGAACACCAGCTCCTGCGGCACCACGCCCAGGTTGCGGCGCGCATTGCGGAAGTCCTTGACCACATCGTGGCCGTGGATCTTGACGGTGCCAGCGTCGGGGCGTATCAGGCCGGCGATGATGGAAATGAGGGTCGTCTTGCCGGCGCCATTCGGGCCGAGCAGGCCGAAAAACTCGCCTTCCTCGATGGCCAGCGACACGCCGCCCAGCGCCTTGAGCGATTTATAGCTCTTTTCTACATTCGTGATTTGAATTGCGGTCATGTGCTTGTTTCAAGTGTAATGCGTCTGGTGTGATGCGCCAGTTGCCGGAGACATCCAGGCCGGCAGGCCGGTGCAGGGCGCCGCCTTCAGGTGAGGATGGCGCAACAGTCAATTATAGTTGGAAAATTCGTGGAACACTTGGAGATCAATCCGGCGGCGCTGCTGGCCAGCCGGCTTGAAAGCTACTGCTGATGCGGGGAGTGGGACAGGATCAATGATGATGCAGGTCGGACGGGCTGCGTTCGGCGAGGCCGCCGGCGCTGCCGCAGTCGTCGGCGCTCAAAGTGCTCGAGACAAGCGAGCAGACGCCATACAGCTTGGTGAGGTTTTTCAGGTTGTTCGGCAGGTTTTTCAGCTCCAGCACGCCGCCCGCATCCTGCGCGGCGCGCTGCCACGTCAGCATGACGGAAACGGCGGCCGAATCGACGGCCTTGACGTTGCGCAAGTCGAACTTGGTCTGACCCGAGCGGATGGCGTCCAGACCTTGCTCCAATGCCACAGTGGCATTGTGCACGGTCAGGGAAGTCAGGGACTGCAAAGTGTCGAGAGAGTCGGGCATGGCGTCGGGCTGCGCTGGTCTGGAGCTGGTTCAGGAGCTATATGATAGCCGATTATTTGGCTTTGACAGCAGGACGGCTGGCCAGGGCCTTGTTTTTTGCCTGCAAGGTCTTGATCAGGCCATCGATGCCGCCCTTGCTGATCTCGCTGGCGAAGCTGCTTTTATACGTTTCCACCAACCACGCGCCCAGCACGTTGATGTCATAGATCTTCCAGCCGGACGGGGTTTTCGCCACGCGGTAGTTCAGGGGCACGGGTTCGCCGCGCGCCACGTTGACCTGCGAGCGCACTTCCACTTCCGTATCGGCCGGATCGGCGCGCATCGGCTTGAATTCCACAGTTTCGTTCTTGATCTGCGACAGGGCGCCCGAATACGTGTAGATCAGCAAGGTGCGAAATTCCGCGGACAGCTGCCTTTGCTGGTCCGGCGTGGCGTCGCGCCAGAAGCGGCCGGCGGCCAGGGCCGTCATGCGCTGGAAATCCACGTACGGCAAGACCTTGCTTTCCACCAATTCGGTGACACGCTTGATATCGCCAGCCTGGATGGCCTTGTCGTTCTTGGCCGTGTCGATCACGTCCTGGCTGATGCGCTTGACCAATACGTCCGGCGCTTCCATAGCGGGGGCGGCCTGGGCGGCGGTGGCAAAGGCGATGGTCGCCATCGCCAGCAGTTGTTTCATCAATTTCATGGTTCTACCTTTCATGGTGTTGCTATGCACCGGCTGGCGTTGATCGCAGCCGTGGTGTTTCTGTACCCCAGTTTACTCCTGGCGCTTGGTCTCGGCTGCAACGGCATTGCTACCAGATGTTACGAGGTCCGCGGGCGCCACCACAGCGGCGGCGGCCGTGGCCGCAGGCGCTACACTGTCCGCGGGCGGTTTTGCCTCGTACTCCGGCTCATAATCGCTGGTGTCGTTTTTTGGCACTTTTCGGTCGCGGCGGTCCGTATCGCCATCAAAAACCTTGCTTTCGCGCGCCTGCAGGAAGCCGTCGCGGATGAATTCATAGCGGTCCAGCGCGGCCGCTTCCATCAGGTTCGTCGCGTCGAGCAGCGCGGCGCGCTTGTCGACTACGCGCGTCACCGTGCCGATATTGCGCACCGAGACAGGGTCCTTGTAGCGCCATGGGTCGCCCGTGATATCGAGCGGCAGGGCCACCGTGTCGCGCACGGTCGATGGGCCCAGCAGCGGCAGCATCACGTACGGACCGGGCTGGACGCCATACCAGCCCAGGGTCTGGCCAAAGTCTTCGTTATGCTTCGGAATACCCGCCTGCGAGGCGATGTCGATCAGGCCGAAGAGTCCGAAAGTCGAGTTCATGCTGACGCGCACGACGTCCTGCAAGCCCGCTTCACCCTTGCCTTGCAGCAAGTTGTTCACGGCGCTCCACACATCGGACAAGTTGCCGAAGAAGTTGCCCACGCCCGTTTGCACGAACGACGGCGTGACCGTCTTGTAGGCCGTGGCGACCGGTTTCAGGGCCACCTGGTCGACGGTGTCGTTGAACTTGAACATGGCGCGGTTATACCCCTCGAGCGGGTCGCGCGGATTGCTGCCGGTGGCGCAAGCGCTTACGCTGGCGGCGATGGCCAGGGCCAGGCCGATACGCGCCAGGCTGCCTTGGGGTTGCTTGATCGACTCGCTCATTTGCTGTCCTTTCCTTCCGCTGCCTTGCTGTAGATGAACTGATTGATCAGGTCTTCCAGCACTGTGGCCGATTGAGTACGGGCGATCTTGTCGCCCTCTGCCAGGTTCGCCAGATCGCCGCCTGCTTCCAGGCCGATATATTGCTCACCCAGCAAACCGGCCGTCAAAATCTTGGCCGAGCTGTCTTTCGGAAATTTGTAACCATCTTCGATGTCGAGTTTCACCAGCGCCTGGTAAGTCTTGTCGTCAAACCGGATCTCCGCCACGCGCCCCACCACCACGCCAGCGCCCTTGACGGGCGCCTGCGGCTTGAGACCGCCAATATTGTCGAACTTGGCGCTAATGGTATACGTCTTGCTGAAAGACAGCGAGCTCATATTGCCGGCCTTGAGCGCCAAAAACATCAATGCCGCCACACCCAGCAAGACGAACAAGCCGACCCAGACATCCATAGATTTACGTTGCATAAACAATCCTAAATTATTTTTACTTGCTGCCGCCTGCGCAACATCCTGCCCAGGCCCGCTGTTTGTTCGCTGATCGGCAATTACTTGCTAAACATCAACGCCGTCATCATGAAATCGAGCCACCACACCATCAACGACGAAATCACCACCGTGCGCGTGGTCGCGCCGGAGACGTCTTCCGGCGTCGGCTGTGCCTGGTAACCCTGGAACAGCGCGATGAACGTCACCGCAATGCCGAAGACCATGCTTTTGACATAGGTACCGTTGGCGATATCTTTCCAGACATTCACACCGCCCTGCATCTGCGACCAGAACGAGCCTTCATCGACGCCGATCAGCACCACGCCCACCAGGTAGCTGCCGATGACGCCGACGGCCGTGAAGATGCCGCCCAGAATCGGCATGGCGATCACGCCGGCCCAGAAACGGGGCGCCAGCACGCGCTGGATCGGATTCACGGCCATCATTTCCATGGCCGACAACTGCTCGCCCGCCTTCATCAGGCCGATTTCCGCCGTCAGCGAGGTGCCGGCGCGGCCCGCGAACAGCAGCGCCGTGACGACCGGACCCAGTTCACGCATCAAGGACAGCGCCACCAACTGCCCCAGCGACTGCGTCGCGCCAAAGGTGCTCAGTGTGTAATAGCCTTGCAATCCCAACACCATGCCGACGAACAGGCCAGACACGGCGATAATCAGCACCGACCGGCTGCCGATGTAAAACAATTGCTCGATGAGCAAGTGTGGACGACGCCACAAGCCACCTGAGGAGGCGATAATGAGAAAGAAGGAACGTACGGCAAAGCCAAGGTCTTGTACTGAATTACGCAACCATGCACCGATTGCCGCCAGGAAACGCGCGATCATCGGCCCGCTCCTGCATGCAGGCCAAGGTCGTCGGCCAGCGACTTGCCCGGATAGTGGAACGGCACGGGGCCATCGGCCTCGGCATTGACGAACTGCTTGACGTACGGATGCGTCGACGCGGCCATCTCGGCCGGCGTGCCGTGCGCCACGATCTTGCCCGATGACAGAAAATAGACATAATCAGCGATGGCGAAACACTCCTTCACGTCGTGCGATACCAGGATAGACGTGGAACCCAGCGCATCGTTCAGATTGCGGATCAAATTGGCCGTCACGCCCATGGAAATCGGGTCCAGGCCGGCGAACGGCTCGTCGTACATGATCAGTTCGGGGTCGAGCGCGATGGCACGCGCCAGCGCGACGCGCCGGCCCATGCCGCCCGAGATCTCGGCCGGCTTCAATTGCGCCGCGTTGCGCAGTCCCACTGCGTGCAGCTTCATCAGCACCAGGGTGCGGATCAGCTCTTCATTCAGGTCCGTGTGTTCGCGCAGGGGAAACGCCACGTTTTCGAACGCCGTCAAGTCTGTAAACAAGGCGCCGTGCTGGAACAGCATGCCCATCTTGCGGCGCAACTGATATAACTCGTCGGTCTTGAGCGTATGCACGATCTGGCCGTCGATATTCACGGAGCCAGAACTGGGGCGCAATTGCCCGCCGATCAGGCGCAATACGGTCGTCTTGCCACTGCCGGAGCCACCCATGACGGCCACAACTTTTCCACGTGGGAAATCCATTTGAAGGCCCGATAAAATCGAACGTTCTCCATAGGCAAAGTGTAAATCACGGATCTCAACAAGATTTGGCACGACGAAGCTCACTATTTTAATGGCGTATTGTAGTGCAGAAACGCCAACCTCTGCTGAGACACCCCTAGAGACAGCCCCGTAAAGGGGAAGAATACAACACTAATGAATTGAAAGTCAGATATTGTAGTGGAAATTTGACCTGCGCATCGCGTCCCCATCCGATAGCGTTCACGGCTGTCGACTTGATCAGTAAAAATGACAAAGGCCACGTCGCAATCCGCGTCGTGACCCTGTCAAAAAACGAACAATTGCTCGTTAATTAGCGTGGCAGCAGCGATGCCCCCATCAGGAACTCATCGACGGCGCGCGCGCACTGGCGCCCTTCGCGGATCGCCCAGACCACCAGCGACTGGCCACGGCGCATGTCGCCGGCCGCAAACACCTTGGCCACCGAAGTCTGGTAGCAACCCTGGCCCTCCGTGCTGGCCTTGACGTTGCCGCGTGCATCCGTATCGACGCCAAACGCTTCCAGCACTTGTTGCACAGGGGAAACAAAACCCATGGCCAGGAAGACCAGGTCGGCCTTCATCTCGAATTCCGAGTTCGGCACTTCGCTCATCTTGCCGTCTTTCCATTCCACGCGGCAGGCGATCAGCTTTTCCACTTTGCCGCCCTTGCCTTCGAAACGCTTGGTCGCCACGGCCCAGTCGCGTTCGCAGCCTTCCTCGTGCGAGGACGAGGTGCGCAGCTTGGTCGGCCAGTACGGCCAGACCAGCGGCTTGTTTTCCTGTTCCGGCGGCTGCGGCATCAGTTCGAACTGGGCCACCGAGGCGGCGCCATGGCGGTTCGAGGTACCCACGCAGTCGGACCCCGTGTCGCCGCCGCCGATCACCACCACGTGCTTGCCCGTCGCCTTGATCTGGTCCTTGAGCTTGTCGCCCGCGTTGACCTTGTTTTGCAGCGGCAGGAAATCCATGGCGAAATGCACGCCTTTCAGCTCGCGGCCCGGCACGGGCAAGTCGCGCGGCTGCTCGGCGCCGCCGGCCATGATGACGGCGTCAAATTCTTTTTCCAGGTCTTCCGGGAAAATGGTTTCCTTGGCCCAGTTGTTGACGTGGGCAGGGAAATCCTTGCCGACCAGCACGCTGGTGCGGAAGACCACGCCTTCGGCTTGCATCTGTTTCACGCGCAAGTCGATGTGCGACTTTTCCATCTTGAAGTCAGGGATGCCATAACGCAACAAACCACCGACCCGGTCGCTCTTTTCAAACACGGTGACGGCATGGCCGGCGCGCGCCAGTTGCTGCGCCGCCGCCAGGCCGGCAGGGCCGGAGCCGACGATGGCCACTTTCTTGCCCGTGCTGAAAGGGGCCGGCTGCGGCGTGACCCAGCCGTGCTCCCAGCCCATGTCGATGATTTTATGTTCGATCGACTTGATGCCGACCGGATCTTCATGGATACCCAGGGTGCAGGCCGATTCGCACGGTGCCGGGCAGATGCGGCCCGTAAATTCCGGGAAGTTGTTGGTCGAATGCAAGATGTCGAGCGCTTCGCGGTAAGCGCCGCGGTACACCAGGTCATTCCAGTCGGGAATGATGTTATTCACGGGACAACCCGTGGTGCAGAAGGGAATGCCGCAATCCATGCAGCGCGCGCCCTGCACGGTGGCTTGCGCATCCGACAGGTGCAGCACGAATTCCTTGTAGTTCTTCAGGCGCGCGGCAGGCTCCAGATAGTGTTCGTCCTGGCGCTTGAATTCCATGAAGCCGGTAATTTTACCCACGATTATTCCTTTGTATTTTTAGCTGGCGGGAGCGGCGCGGCCGCTCCCTTCACATTCATCTCGGCTGGCTCAGGCGGCGACGGCTTGTACTTCCATGGCGGCATCGGCAGCCATCTCAATCAGTGCGCGCTTGTATTCGTTCGGGAAGACTTTCACGAACTTGCCGCGCGCCGCAGCCCAGTCATCGAGCAAGACGCGGGCGCGCGTGCTGCCCGTGTGCTTGAAGTGTCGCTCGATCAGGCGCTTGAGGATGACCTCGTCGGCTTCCGGCACGCCTTCGCGGTGCTGCGTATGCCAGGCATCGCGGTCGAGATGCTGTTCCACTGCGGACACGACCTTGTCCAGGCTGACCATGGCCGTGTTGCACCTGCTGGCAAAGTCGCCAGCCGGGTCATACACATAGGCGATGCCGCCCGACATGCCGGCCGCAAAGTTGCGTCCCGTGGCGCCCAGCACCACCACCGTACCGCCCGTCATGTATTCACAGCCATGGTCGCCCAGGCCCTCGACCACCGTGGTGGCGCCCGAGTTGCGCACGGCAAAGCGTTCACCGGCCACGCCATTGAAGAAGGCTTCGCCGGCAATCGCGCCGTACAGCACCGTGTTGCCGATGATGATGTTGTCCACCGCCCAGCCGCGGAATTCCGTATTCGGCCGCACGATGATGCGCCCGCCCGACAAGCCCTTGCCCACGTAATCATTGCCCTCGCCCACCAGGTCGATGGTGATGCCATGCGCCAGGAAGGCACAGGCCGACTGGCCCGCCGTGCCTTGCAATTGAATGTGGATGGTGTCGTCCGGCAAGCCGGCGTGGCCATATTTCTTCGCCACTTCGCCGGACAGCATGGTGCCCACCGTTCGGTTCAGGTTGCGCACGGGCGAAATGAAGGAGACGCGCTCGCCCTTTTCCAGCGCCGCGCGCGCTTGCGCGATCAGCTTGTGATCCAGTGCTTTCTCCAGCGCATGGTCCTGGAACTCCACGTGGCGGCAGGCTAGTCCATCCGGCGTTTCCGGCTTGTAGAAGATGGCCGAGAAGTCCAGGCCTTGCGCCTTCCAGTGCGAAATCGCCTTGGATTTGTCCAGCAAGTCGACGCGGCCGATCAGTTCGTCGTAGGTGCGGATGCCCAGCTGCGCCATCAATTGACGGGCTTCCTCGGCAACGAAGAAGAAGTAATTGACAACGTATTCCGGTTTGCCGGAGAACTTGGCGCGCAGCACGGGGTCTTGCGTAGCCACGCCCACGGGGCAGGTGTTCAGATGGCATTTGCGCATCATGATGCAGCCTTCGACCACCAGCGGCGCCGTGGCGAAACCGATTTCGTCGGCGCCCAACAGGGCGGCGATGACCACGTCGCGGCCCGTCTTCATCTGGCCATCGGCCTGTACGCGGATGCGGCTGCGCAAGCCATTCAAGACCAGCGTTTGTTGGGTTTCTGCGAGACCCAGCTCCCACGGCGTACCCGCATGTTTCACGGATGACAATGGCGAGGCGCCCGTGCCGCCATCGTGGCCAGCGACGACCACGTGGTCGGCCTTGGCCTTGGTGACGCCGGCGGCCACCGTGCCGATGCCTACTTCCGACACCAGTTTCACGGAGATCGAGGCACGCGGATTGGCGTTCTTCAAGTCATGGATCAGCTGCGCCAGATCTTCGATCGAATAGATATCGTGGTGCGGCGGCGGCGAAATCAAGCCCACGCCCGGCACGGAGAAGCGCAGGCTGGCGATGTATTCGGAGACCTTATGGCCCGGCAACTGGCCGCCTTCGCCCGGTTTCGCACCCTGCGCCATCTTGATCTGGATCTGGTCGGCCGAATTGAGGTAGGCGGCCGTCACGCCGAAACGTCCCGACGCCACCTGCTTGATGCGCGAGCGCATGGAATCGCCTTCCTGCAAGGCAATATCGACGACGATCTGCTCGGCGCCCACGATGGAAGCCATGGTGTCGCCCTGGCGGATCGGAATGCCCTTCAATTCCTGCGTGTAGCGGTTCGGATCTTCACCGCCCTCGCCCGTGTTCGACTTGCCGCCGATGCGGTTCATGGCGACCGCCAGGGTGGCGTGCGCTTCCGTGCTGATGGAACCGAGCGACATGGCGCCCGTGGCGAAACGCTTGACGATTTCCTTGGCCGGTTCCACTTCGTCGAGCGGGATCGCCTTGGTCGGGTCGAGCTTGAATTCGAACAGGCCGCGCAGGGTCAGGTGGCGACGGCTCTGGTCATTGATGATTTGCGCGTACTCCTTATAGCTGGAGAAATTGTTGCTGCGCGTGGAGTGTTGCAATTTCGCAATCGCATCCGGCGTCCACATATGGTCTTCGCCGCGCACGCGGAACGCATATTCGCCGCCCGCGTCGAGCTTGTCGGCCAGCACGGGATCGTTGCCGAAGGCCAGCGCATGCAGGCGCAGTGCTTCTTCCGCCACTTCAAACACGCCGATGCCTTCCACGTTCGAAGCCGTGCCCTTGAAGTATTTGTCCACCAGCGACTTGTTCAGGCCGATGGCTTCGAAGATTTGCGCGCCGCAGTACGACATATACGTCGAAATGCCCATCTTCGACATGACTTTCATCAAGCCTTTGCCCACGGCCTTGGTGTAGTTGTAGATGGCCTTGTCGGCTGACAAATCGCCGGGCAAGCCATGCGCCATCTCGGCCAGGGTTTCCATGGCGAGGTAGGGATGGACGGCTTCCGCGCCATAGCCCGCGAGCAGGGCAAAATGGTGCGTTTCGCGAGCCGAGCCCGTTTCCACGACGAGGCCCGTGGACGCGCGCAAGCCCTTGCTCACCAGGTGCTGATGCACGGTCGAGGTGGCCAGCAGCGCGGGGATCGCCACCTGGTCGGCGCAGATGGCGCGGTCCGAGACGATCAAGATGTTGTGGCCGGATTTGACGGCATCGACGGCTTCCGCGCACAGCGAGGCCAGGCAGGCTTCCACGCCTTCCTTGCCCCAGGCCAGCGGGTAGCAGATGTCCAGTTCGTACGACTTGAACTTGCCACCCGTGTGGGCGCTGATGTTGCGCAGACGGGCCATGTCGTCAAAGCCCAGCACGGGTTGCGCCACTTCCAGGCGCATCGGCGGGTTGACGTTGTTGGTATCGAGCAAGTTCGGTTTCGGGCCGATGAAGGACACCAGCGACATCACCATCGCTTCGCGGATCGGGTCGATCGGCGGGTTCGTCACTTGCGCAAACAGCTGCTTGAAGTAGTTATACAGCGGCTTCAATTTGTTCGACATGACGGCCAGCGGCGAGTCATTGCCCATCGAGCCCGTTGCCTCTTCGCCGGCCACGGCCATCGGCGCCATGAGGAATTTCAAGTCTTCCTGCGTGTAGCCGAACGCCTGCTGGCGGTCCAGCAGCGATGGCTGCTCTTTTTCGCCCTGCGCGCGGTCTTGCTTGGCTTGTCCTTCGGCCATCTTGATCTCGTCGAGCTTGATGCGCACCGAGTTGATCCACGCTTTATACGGCTTGGCGTTGGCGTAGGTGTTTTTGAGTTCCTGGTCGTCGATGATGCGGCCCGCTTCCAGGTCGATCAGGAACATCTTGCCAGGCTGCAAGCGCCATTTCTGGATGATTTTCGACTCGGGAATCGGCAGCACGCCCGATTCCGACGCCATCACCACCAGGTCGTCGTCCGTGACGATGTAGCGGGCCGGACGCAAACCGTTGCGGTCCAGGGTGCCGCCGATGTGGCGGCCATCCGTAAACGCCATGGCGGCGGGGCCGTCCCACGGTTCCATCATGGCCGCGTGATACTCATAGAAGGCGCGGCGGTTGTCATCCATGGTCGTGTGGTTTTCCCACGCTTCCGGAATCATCATCATCATCGCCTGGGCGATCGGGTAGCCGGCCATCAACAGCAATTCCAGCGCATTGTCGAAGCACGCCGTGTCGGACTGGCCTTCGTAGATCAGCGGAAAGAGTTTCTGCAGGTCGTCGCCCAGCACGGCCGACTTCATCACGCCTTCGCGCGCGCGCATCCAGTTGAAGTTGCCTTTGACGGTGTTGATCTCGCCATTGTGCGCGATCAAGCGGTAGGGGTGGGCCAGCGGCCATTCGGGGAAGGTATTCGTCGAGAAACGCTGGTGCACCAGGGCCAGGGCCGAGATGCAGCGCGCGTCCTGCAAGTCCTTGTAGTACACGCCCACCTGGTCGGCCAGCAGCAAGCCCTTGTAGACGATGGTGCGCGCCGACATCGACGGCACGAAGAATTCCTTGCCGTGCAGCAGCTTCAAGGCCTGGATGGCGTGGCCCGACGATTTGCGGATCACATACAGTTTGCGCTCGAGCGCGTCGGTGACCATGATATCCGGTCCGCGGCCGATGAAGATCTGGCGGATGACCGGTTCCTTGGCGCGCACGGTGGGCGACATCGGCATGTCCGTATCGATGGGCACGTTGCGCCAGCCCAGCACGACCTGGCCTTCGATGCGCACGGCGCGTTCGATTTCCTGCTCGCAAGCGATGCGCGACGCATGTTCCTTCGGCAGGAAGACCATGCCCACGCCGTATTCGCCAGGTGGCGGCAATTCCACGCCCTGCTTGGCCATTTCTTCGCGATAGTACTGATCGGGAATCTGGATCAGGATGCCGGCGCCATCGCCCATCAGCGCATCGGCGCCCACGGCACCCCGGTGATCGAGGTTTTTCAGAATCAGCAAACCCTGTTCGACGATCGAATGGGTCTTGTTGCCCTTGATATGGGCGACGAAACCGACGCCGCAGGCATCGTGTTCATTGGCTGGGTCGTACAGGCCTTGCGCTTTCATGGGCTTCTCCGCTGCATATGACTATCGAAAAACTAGAGTAGTGCAACGCAACAAAAAACTCAACCACAACAATTAGGGTCGGAGTCGAATTTAATTAGTTTGCGCTTCCCTCAAAATTTAATAGGGACATAGTAAAGAGAATCTCAATAAAACATCAGGAAGTGCTGGATTTTTTGTTTTAACTGCGCATGCGTGTCAATTGATGCCTGGCTCGGCCACGATTTTACGAGGACGGCCCCGCTTGGCCGGCAGCACTTGCCGCTGCATTTTCAGTTCCAGCGCCTGCTTGAACGGCTCGGAACCCAGCGGCCAGCCCTTGAGTACAGCCTGTTCCACGGTTTTCACCTGGCTGCTGCCCAGGCCGTGCTCGAACAGGCGCAGATAGGCCGCCTCGCGGTCGAACGGCGTGTTGCCCAGCGCCCAGTACAGGGCATGGTCAGTGATCACGGGATCGGGTCGCACACCGGCATGGTGGGCATAACTGGACCATGCATGGTCCAATGCCTGGCCCACCAAGCCCGTTTGCACGGGTACGCACTCCAGATAGCGGCAGCAAGTAAGAAAGAAATTGTCGGGATCGATGACGGAGGTTTTGTAGCGTCCCTTCCACAAAGCGCCTTCACGGGCGTATTTTTGATTGAAATACGGCACGTAATAGCGCCCCAGCCACTGCATCAGCTGTCCCAGGCCCCTTGCATCGCTTGGGGTGGCGAGTAAATGTAATTGATCTGGCAACAAAACGTAGGCGTGAATGGCCACCTTGAACATTTTCGCGCCCGTTTTCAGCCAGGACAAAAATTGCGCATAGTCAGCCGCCTCCAGGAACACGGGCTGGCGGTTGCTGCCGCGCTGGATCACATAATGGGGCAATGCTGGAATGATGAGGCGGGGCAAACGGGCCATGGCAGAGTCAGTAAGATAGGCTAAGGCCTTGATTTTACACACTTGCACGTACAAGACACGACTCTGACCCTGTTTTATTGAAAATACAGGGAAAAACGATTGACTCTGTCCCTTTTATGTAGCCACCCCGCTTGCGGGTGGCTGGCATCACGTATCAGGACAGATTAAAACTGGCCGACAGACTGTAGCCCTCGCCATACGCGCTGCGCAGCGGCAAGTCCTGGCCCAGGCCCGTCTTGGCTTTCTTGCGCAGCCGGTACACGAGCATGTCGACGCGGCGGCCCGCATCGGGATCTTCACCGCCCATGCCGGCCACGATGACGTCGCGCGGCACGGGGCGGGTATTGATGGTCAACAGGTGCAGAAAGTTGAATTCTTTTTCCGTCAGGCCAATGACGGCGCCCATCAGCTCAAGTTGGCGAGCGCTTACTTTCAAGGTCCACTTGCCCGGTTCCGGCACGGGATCTTGCGGCCCGACGCGGCGGTCGAGCGCCTCGATGTGGGCGGCCAGTTCGGGGAATTTGATCGGCTTGGTCAGGTAATGGTCGGCGCCCAGGCGCAAGCCCAGAATGCGGCTGTCGAAAGCGACACGCCCCGTCAACACCAGCACGCCGATTTGCGGATACAACTGGCGCATGCGGGGGATGACGTTGAAGCCGTCCTCATCGGGCAAGCCCAGGTCCAGCACGACCACGCCGACATTGCCATGACTCAACGCCGTCCACATCCCGCCAGCGGAGCTGGTGATATGGACTTCGTGTTCGAGCTCAACGAGAAACTCCGCCATGTCTTCTGCGTAGTCCAGATTGTCTTCGACGATCAATATTTTCGTCATTGCTACGCCATTCTTCCGTTAGTGAGCTACCGTGGGCAAACCATGCCATTCACTTCTGCACCATGATGGACGGCACAATAGGTTTACGTCAAGGAATTATCACGGTTGCCTTTAGCGGAAGCAAGGCTTTTCCTTGCCTGGACAGGAAGCGGCAGCCAAATGCGGAAAATGGCCCCGCCTTCGGGCAGATTATGCCCCTGCAAACTCCCCCCGTGCACCTCGACGACGGCGCGTGCCATGTACAGGCCCAGGCCCGCACCGGGATGCGTCGCATAGCTTCCACGGCTTCCTTTTTCAAACAATTGCGCCAGTTCTTCTTCCCGCAAGCCGGGCCCCGCATCGCGCACGCACAACGCCACGCCGCCCTCGGGCACCAGCTTGCCCGACAGGATGATGGCACTGCCCGGCGGACTGAACTTGACCGCGTTATCGAGCAGGATTTTCAGGCACAAGGCCATGCCCGGCACGTCGCAGCGCAGCCTGGCCGGCAAGTCCTCGTCGAGTTCCAGCTGCACGCAGTGGCTGGCCGGCACGGTGGCGGCTGCCTGCTGCAGCAAGGCCAGCGGCGCGATGCCGTCAGCAGCCCGCTCGCGGCCGATGGCCGCCATGCGTTCAGGTGAGAGATAGTCGTCGATCATGGACAACAAACGGTCAACGGCCGTCTGGATTTTCACGTAGCGCTTGCGCGTGGCCTCGTCGGCATCTTTCGATGTCGAGACGAGGCGCTGGATGGCGCCATCGATGGTCGCCAGCGGCGTGCGGAATTCATGCGACAACATCGAGGCGAAGCGCTTCTGCTCCTTTTCCCGCTCCGCTTCCTGCGCTTGGGCCTCGCTGACGTCGCGCACCGTGCCCACCAGCGTCATGCTGCGCCCCGCTGCGGCGGGCACGATGGTCGAGCTGATTTCCAGCGCCAACGGATGCCCGTCGGCATGCGGCAGTTCCACTTCGCGCAACAGGGTCAAACGGCCGGCATCGCCATCGCGCCAGCGCTGCAGCCGGGCCGGAACGTCCGCCGCCAGGCGCGCCGCGTGCGCGCGCAAGGCGGGCAAGTCATGGCCCGTCAGGCGCTGCGCTGCAGGGCTGATGTAGAGCAATTCGAGGGTAGCGGCGTCGAGCAGGAAGGCCGTGTCGCGGCCGTGTTCGACGAGCAGGCGGAACTGCGTTTCGCCCGCCCGCGCGCGCAGCAGGGCGCGGCGCAACTGGACGAGACGCAGCGCCATGAGGATGACGCCGGCAAGCAGCAAGAGAAGGAAAGGCAGGAAGGGCAGCATGCTTTATACCTGGCAAGAAAGAATCGCCAAGTATAGGGCCAGCGGCCCCCTTAATCTTCCAGTGGAGCGAAAATCTGCTGCAAGTCTTCTTGCGTGAGCGCCATCTTCTGCGCTTCGCCTTCGGCCAGGATCGATTGCGCCAATTCCGATTTCTTTTGCTGCAGAAGCTGGATTTTTTCTTCCAAGGTGCCCTTGGCGATCAGCTTGTACACGAACACGGGTTTGTCCTGGCCGATGCGCCAGGCGCGGTCCGTGGCCTGGTTTTCTGCCGCCGGATTCCACCACGGATCGTAGTGGATCACCGTGTCGGCCGCCGTCAGGTTCAAGCCCACGCCACCCGCCTTCAGGCTGATCAGGAAGATGGGCACGGCCCCCTGCTGGAAGGCCGCCACTTGCGCGCCCCGGTCCTTCGTTTCGCCCGTCAGCAAGGCGTAGGGAATGTCGCGCGATTCCAGCTCTTCCTCGATCAATTCCAGCATGCTGGTAAATTGCGAGAAGACGAGAATCTTGCGCCCTTCGTCGAGCAAGTCTTCCACCATCTGCATCAGGTCGAGCAGCTTGGCAGAACCGGCCGACTGCTTCTTCGCCGGCAAGGATTTCACCAGGCGCGGATCACAGCAGACCTGGCGCAGTTTCAACAGCGCTTCGAGGATGACGATCTGGCTGCGCGCCACGCCCTTCTTGTCGATTTCTTCGCGTACTTTTTGATCCATCGCAAGACGCACGGTTTCATACAGGTCGCGCTGCGGTCCCGTCAATTCCACCTTGCGCACCATTTCCGTTTTCGGCGGGAGCTCTTTGGCTACATTGTCCTTCGTGCGGCGCAGCAGGAAGGGCTTGATGCGGCGGTTCAGGAGCATGCGGCGCAGCGGGTCGTCCTGGCGCTCGATCGGATGGCGGAACTGCGTGTTGAAGGCCTTCTCGTCGCCCAGCAAGCCCGGCAGCAGGAAGTGGAATTGCGACCACAATTCACCCAGGTGGTTTTCCAGCGGCGTGCCGGACAAACACAGGCGGTGGCGCGCGCGCAGCAGGCCCGCGCTTTGCGCCGCCTTGCTGCGCGTATTCTTGATGTAATGCGATTCGTCGAGGATGACCAGGTGGAAATCGTGCTCGCGCAGGGTTTCCTCGTCGCGCGGCAACAGGGCGTAGGTGGTCAGCACCAGGTCGCATTGATCGATCTGGTCGAATTGCTGGGCGCGGTCCTTGCCTTGCAACAGCAACACTTTCAGGCTGGGTGCAAATTTTGCCGCCTCGTCCTGCCAGTTGCCCATCAGGCTGGTCGGTGCGATGACCAGCGCCGGATGCGTCAAACGGCCCGCTTCCTTTTCCACCAGGATATGCGCCAGCGTCTGCACGGTTTTTCCCAAGCCCATGTCATCGGCCAGGATGCCGGCCAAGTCATGGTCGCGCAGGAATTGCATCCACGCCAGGCCATCGGCCTGGTAGTCGCGCAGGGTCGCTTGCAAACCGGCTGGCGCCGCCACTTTTTGCACGGAACCGAACTGGCTCAGCTTGCGACCCATGGCGCGCAGCTGCTCGCCGCCCGTCCAGCGCAGTTCCAGGCCCCGCGCCAGTTCTTCCAGGCGCGCCGCGTCCAGGGTCGACATGCGCACCGCATGTTTGATCTTGTCGCTGAAATACAGTTCCCCCAGGGTGTTCAAGATGGGGCGCACTCTGCCCCACGGCAGGGCCACGCGCGTGCCGTCCGGCAAGGTTGCCAGCATCTGGTCATCATCGGCATGCGCCTCGATGACTTTCGGATTGAAATCGTTGGGTGCGTTGCGGATCAGCTGCACCAGCACGGGCAGCAACGGCACTCGTTCCTGGTTGACGACGATGCCCAGTTCCAGCTCGAACCAGGCGTTGCCGCTATCCGGGTCCTGGTCGTCGATCTCCGCATACCAGTCACCGGCTTCGCTCACGTCGTAGCGGTACTTGGCCGTCTTTTCCACGATCCAGCCCTGCTCCAGCAAGGCCTCAATGCCATACTCGGCAAAACGCAGCCATTCCGCCTGGGACGGCAGCAGCAAGGCGCCCTTCAAGCCGCTCAAGGGGGCGGAGCCCGGCTTCTTGAATTGCAGCTCGGCCAGGGTGGCCAGAGCGCGCGCTTCATCGAGCGTATTTCTCTGGATAATTTCCGTCACCTCGCCCACTTGCCGCACCACGCGCTGCGACGGGTCGAACGCGACGCGCTCGCCATCGTAGTCGTAGGACAGCACGGCGAAATCGCTCCAGCGCTGCGCGCTGCCATCGGCCAGCATGGCGCTGTCGAGCAGCAGGACCGGTTGCGCGGGCACATCCTTGCGCAAGCGCTGCGGCAACGGTTGCGGCAGCGGCATCAAATGCTGCAAGCCCTGCGCCAGCAGCAGTTGCGACACGCGCACCTTGTCGTTCGCGTTCAGGGGCGGCGCCTGCGCCACCAGCGCCTGCAAATCGGCCAGGGAAATGTCGGAGCCGCCCTGGTTCAGTTCCAGCACGCCGCACGACAGGTTGTCGATGTACCACGGCGGATCGGTGGGCAGCATGTAGTCGATCTGGTCGGCGCCATGGTGTTTCGCGCCTTCCGGCGGGTCCACTTGCCAGCCCAGGCGCATGGTCTTGCCTTCGTCGCGCCAGAACAGGCGCGCCGGACGCACGGGACCTTCCTTCAACGGGTACACGAGGCCATTGCCCACATCGGCCCAGGAATTGGCCCACAACAGTTTATCTTGCTCGGCCAGCATTTTCAGCAGGGCCGCACCCACCTTGCCCTTCGGCTCCGTGGCGCTGCCCGTCTGCGAATTCTGTCCGCTGCGCATGGCCACGAAGAAACGCACGAGGTCTTCGTCCGCCGGCGTCAAAAAGGTGGGCGGCGCCGACAGCAGGGAAAAGATTTCGCTGATGGGACTCGCCGCTGCCACGTCGCCATTCGGCCGCAGCCGCGCCTTGTACAGGCACAGGGCCACGTGGCGGCCACCGCTGGTGGGCGCCAGCACGTAAATCAATCGATGCTGGTTGAGTTTGGGGTCCGGTTCGGCAATGCTCAGCACAGCCTTCGGATGGGCTGCAGCCTCCACCCGCTGCAGCCAGGTGGCGACGGCATACGGCAAAGGCGCTCCCGGCGCGCTGGCCGGGGCAACTGGGGTTTCACTGGTTTCGTCGCGGGTAAAATCCATGGGGCGCATTTTTGTGTAAAGGTCGTATCCAAATCGGCAACAGGCAATATTATCCGCCATACAGGCGTTGCTGGCTTGATTCACACACGCTCTTTGAACAGTTTTAATGCGCGATGCCTAAAAAATAAGTATTTAATACGACACTTGGGACCCGCAGGCGGCAAAAAAGGCCCGCCACGGGCCTTTTTTCACCGCCTTTGGCCAGCTTGTCAGGCCGGCACAGTTTCTTCTTCTGCCACGCTGGCGGCCTCGACTACCGGTGCAGTGCTCGTATCGGCCGGCGTAAAGTTGCGCAAAAACAAGAAGAACTGGCCCATCATCTGTGTCCACAGTTGCAGATTGATATTCAGGTACTCCTTGCTGACGCCGCCGGCGACCAGTACATCCATTTCGAGCACGACAAAATCGCCATGCTGGGCCACGCGGGCAAAACGCTTGCTGCGGTGCCATTCGGCCAGCAAGCCGGCCGGCAAGTCGCCGCCCTGCACGCGCAGCGGGCAGCTCAGGGTCAGGTCCGCGTACTGGCCAGGCGATGCTTCGTTACCCCACAGCACTTGAAAGCCGATGCCATGGCTGGCGCTGTGCAGGCGCACCACGCCGTCGTGTTCAATGCTCGTCACGGCGCAGCCGGCCGCCTTGATGGCGTCGGCCATTTGTTCCGCATTCAGGGTGCTCAGCAAGTTGGTGTTGGTGTGTTCCATCGTCATTCCATTCATTTCAAAAAAATAAAATTATTGGGCTGCGGCTGCGGGCGCGGCCGGCGTGTCACTTGTTTGACGCGCATCAAAGCGGCCCTGGTACAACTGGTCGCCATACTGCTGGGCGATTTGCTCGAGCTTGACGCGGCTTTGTGCGGCGAACGGCTGGCGCGCTTTCATGACGTCCAGCACATGGAGGCCCTCATACGCTTGCAGGATTTCTTGCCCGGCCGCATACAGCTGAGCATTCTTGCTTACACAGCGCGCCAGGGCACCGCGCTGCGCCGTCACTTCACCGTCGAGGCGCGCACGCTCCACTTCGATCTGCTTGCCCGTGGCAGCCAGTTGCTCGCTGGCCTGGCGCAATTGCGCCAGGTGGGCGGCCGCCTCTTGCGCGGCGGCGGTGCCGCGCTGTTGCTGCTCGTCCAGTTTTTCCCGCTGCGCGCGCTCCTGCGCCAGCTGCGACTGGCTGCGGGCCAGCTCCTTTTTCAAGCCATCGCTGGCGGGTGCGGCGGCAGCAGCGGGCGCAGCCTTGGCGGCAGGCGCGCCCTTGGCTTTGAGCACGTCCAGCTCGCCGCGCGTCTGCTGCAATTGCGCCGTGACATTGCGCAACTCGGCCCGCAGGCGCTCTTCCATGCTTTGCCCCTTCTGTCCCTGCGCCTGGGCGGCGCCACCGGCCAGCAGCATCAGCAGCAAAACCGGCAAGCGCGTTTTGTTGAATATCAACATCATGGCTCCTTAAAAACGCGCGTTCAGTTCGATTTGCAGGGTGTCGATCGACAGCGCCGAACCGAACACTTCGCGGCTCGACGTCCAGCGGCCGTTCAACCAGGTATTCTTGTCGAGCGCATACGCGCCGCCCAGGTAGTAGCCGCGCGCATTCGTGCCGCCCAGGTGGAAGGTGGAATCGTTGTAAGCGTCAGGCAAGGCATCCGGTTCGATGCGCTTGTAGCCGAGCAGCACGTTCCAGTCGCCGCGCGCCGCCGGGCTGGCCTTGCCCAGGGTCGCCTGCAGCATGTAGGCATTGCCGCCGCTCTTGAAATCGGCTTGCGAGACACCGCCCGTACCGCCGAAGTTGTTCATGATGCCGCCCTTGGCGCGCGCCCACATGGCATTCTTGTCGTAGGCCATGTTGCGCACATAATCGCCTTCAATGCGCAAGTCCGTGCCGCCGGCCACCTTGCTATCCCAGCGCGCATTCAGATTGGCCAGGCGGAACTTCGACGCCAGGCCGACGAATTGCGGCTGCGGCGTATTCGCCGGGTCGAGCGGGTTCAGCGCAATATTGCGCAGCAGCATCAAACTATTGCCCTTTTGCATGCTCGATGGACGCGACCAGTCCGTGCTGCAGCCATCGGCGCCCGCGTACAGCGCGCACGGCTGCGAGTACTCGCCGCTGATGTTGCGGAAGTTGTAGTAGGCCAGCGCACCGCGCAATTGATGGTCGCTATTGATCTTCCACGAGGCGCCCACTTGCGCACCGAGCAGCCATTTGTTTTCGCTGGACATTTTTGCCTGGCTGCGGCTAGGCGCATTGTCGGACGAATACTCGAGCGGAATCAGGCCCAGGGCACCGAACACGGTGACGTCCTTGCTGTCGCCGACCGCTTGCTGCACCTTGGCGGCGATGCCGTCAAAATTGAGTTCGCTGGAAAACAGTTCGTCGCCCGACACAAACGGGTTATCGAAGCGGCCCGCCGTCAGTTTCAGCCACGAAGCGGGCTGGTAGGACAGCCAGGCCTGGTCCAGCCAGATGTTTTTCTTGCCCAGGCCACCGCCCAAGGTTTGCGTGGTGGACACCGGGCTGTCATCGTTGCCGCTGGCCAGGCGAATGCCCGCTTGCGTGCTGTCGGAAATGTCGGCCAGGATGCCCAGGCGGGCACGCGCGCGCAGCAAGTGCTTGCGGTCTTCACGCGTGTTGAGCAGCGCCGGCAGGGCCAGGTTGGTGTTCGAATTGACGTCGTAGCCGCTGCCGCTGTTGAGGGAGCGCCAGTCGATCTCGATATTGCTGTTGGCCATGTCGTAATAGCGCGATTCGTAGCGCGCGCGCACATCGCCTTCCACGCGGATGCGCTTGGTCCAGGCCGGCGTTTCATTTGGCGCCGCCCAGCCACCCGCCTTCGCTTCGGCCAGCACTTGTCCCTTGATCTCGTCGCGGATCTGCTCGCGCACGGTTTGCGAAATATACGGCACGCGCACGTCGCCCGGCTGTACCTGTGCCAGGGTGGCCGGTGCGGCCGTCGGACGGGCTTGCGTTGCAGCCAGCACTTCGCTCTGCGCCTGGGCCAGCAAGGCTTCGCCGGCATCCTTGTTCAGGGCGCCGCTCTGGATCAGGCCACGGATCAGTTTGACCATGGTGCTGTCGGCCGGTGCTTGCGCCTGGGCTTGCACGGCGCCTGCCGCCACACTCAGGGCGAAGGCAGCCAGCGCCAGCGGAAGGCGGCGCATACGCTGTGAGGGGAAAAATATGGAATTCATTGTTTCTTTCGGTAAAAATTAAAATGAATGTGTGCACTACGGCCGGCGGCCCTTGATCGAGACCCGGGCAGGGAAACGCAAGGAAGCCGGCGGCCGCTCATCGGCCCGGAAGTCGCGCACCATGGCCAGCACCTGCTCATCCGTCTGCGCGTTGCCCGTGCCTTGCACAAGGTGAACCTTCGACGTCCGGCCTTCCGTATCGAGCCACAGGTCGACGCGGATGTCGGCAAACGCCAGCTGGCGCGTGCGCGGGTCGCGGGCGAACGCCATCTGCAAGGCATTGGCCACATAGCGGCCATACGATCCCGCACCGAGGCCGCCGCCACCGCCGCCGCCCGTCATGCCGCCGCCGCGTCCGGCCTGGATGCCGAAGGCGTCGCTGCCGGCCTGCGCCGCGCCATCGATGGTGACGGGGTCACCCTTGTCCGGCGACGGACTTTCCGGCGCGTCATCCATGGGCTTGTCGGCCGGCGTCGGTTCCGGCTCCGACACTTCCGGCACCACCTTGTCGGGCGTCGGTTCCGGCAGTTTTTCCGGTTCCGGCGGCGGCGGTGGCGGCGGTGGCAGCATCAGCATCGGCGGGGCCGCCACTTCGCGCCTGGTGGCCGCCGTGTCGGATAGCAAATACCAGACCAGCGCGGCCAGCGCAGCGGCCAGCAGCGCGCCACCGGCCACGCCGCCCCAGCGGCGCCACCACTGCGCCGCGCCCGACGGTTCCGAGGCGGCCGTCTTCATCATGTCGTCACGCTTCACCTTGCGCTCCTCATGCCGGCTTGCCGGTCACCAGGCCCACCTGGTTCAGGTCGATGCGGCGCAGCAAGTCGAGCACTTCGACCACTTTCGCGTATTGCACGGCGGCATCGCCGCGCACGATCACGGGAAAGTCGGGCGTCAAGGCCTTCTCCGTGCGCAAGCGCTCTTCCAGCTCGGGCAGTGTGACGGGATAAGCATCGAGGAAGACCTGGCCCCCGTTGTCGATGGTGATGGCCTTGGTCTTCGGCTTTTCCAGCGCCATGGCCGAGCTGGCCTTGGGCAGGTCGACCTTAATGCCGGGAATGCTGGCGTTGCTGGTCAAGATGAAGATCACCAGCACCACCAGCAGCACGTCGACGAAGGGCGTGATGTTGATGCCGCCGCTACGCTTGCGGGGGGTAAACTTGGCGGAGGTAGCCATGGTTATGCGCCCCTCACGCCTGTTGCAGCACGGGACGCATCTGGCGTCCGTCGCCCTGCTCTTCAGCCAGACGCGTGGCAAATTCATCGACGAAGACAGCCATATCGGCGACGATGGCGTCCGAACGCGAGGACAGCCAGTTGTAGCCGAACAGGGCGGGAATCGCCACGCCCAGGCCCGCAGCCGTACACAACAGCGCAGCCGCCATGCCCGGCGCCACCGAGTTGATGTCCACGGCGCCCGCCATGGCGGCCACGACGAACACCAGCATGATGCCGATCACGGTGCCGAACAGGCCCACGTACGGCGCGCCTTCGATGGTGGTCGAGAGCCAGATCATGCGTTTCGACATGCGTTCGCTTTCGCGCACCATCACGCCATCCATGGCCGCGCGGATGGCGCCGATGGTCGCGTTCGAAACGGCGTTCAAGTCGTAGCCGCGGTCATGCCGGCGGCGCATCTCGTCGATGGCCACGTCATACAAACGCCACAGCGAGGAATCCGTCTTCACTGAAGTGCTCAGCTTGCCGTTGCGCGCCAGGTGGTCCAGCGGCGCGCCGGCCGCTTCGTGGAACGACTGCATGAATTGCGCATTCGCGCGCGCGATGGCGCCATAGCTGCGGCCCTTGCCGATCATGATGATCCACGACAAGACCATCATCAGGCCCAGCAAGCCCACGACGATCCAGGCGTCGAGCGGCATGGCAGCGATGATGAAGCCGAAATGGCTTTTACCGGCCTGCTGTTCATCTGGGCCAAACACGGCCAGGCGCGATTCGGAACCTTGCGAGACGGCATCAGCCAGCAGCAGCGCATCGGGACGGGCCGTGCGCGACAGGCGCAGCTCGTCGATGGCACCCGTGAAGTTGGTCAGGGTCTCGGCGCCGGAGGCGACCGGCGACGCATCGGCGCCCACCGATGCCGCCGTGGTGAAGGCAGGCAGGGCGGTGGCCAGCGACACGGCCGGACGGCCGCCCACATACAGGGCCACATTGTTTTTATCGGCTTTCACGGCCAGGTGCGACCATTGCGCGGCCTGGATCGGTTGGCCGGGCTTGCTGCGCTGGCCATTCACCTGCACGAACGGCACGCCCTGGTCGATACCGATCAGCAATTCATTGGCGCCGTCGCGGCGTGCATACAGCACTTGTCGCGCGCCCAGGCTGTCCGGGCGTACCCAGGCGGAAAAGGTGAACGGCGCAGCGGCGGCCAGCGCCAGCGAAGGCGAGGCGGGCAGCATCAATGGCGTGGTGCCCAGCCGGGCGCCGGTGCCGATGACGGAACCATCGAGCGCCGGCACGGCCGTCTGGGCATGGTTGCCGTAGGCGGTGCTGTCGCGTGAAGGCACGCCCGGTTCGCTGAAGTGGTACACCAGGCTGTAGTCGGGGTCAAAAGTACGCTGGCCATTGCCGGACGCGGGCGCCTTCGGATTGCCGTAGTACATCCACAATTTTTGCGGCGTGCCCGCGCTCAGGGCCGGCACGTCGACCCAGATCAGGGCGATGCCCAGCAGCGGGTTGAATTGCTCGATCTGGTGGTTCAGCACCGTTTTATCGTCGCCTGCCACGAAGCGCAGGTCGGCGCCGTTGTCGCTGACGCCTTCAAAGTTGAAATTACCCGAATGCAAGCGCAGCAGCACGGGAATGCGGCCGGGATCGCCGCCCACGGCACCGGCCTTCGGGCCGGCATCGACGGTGACGGGTTTGCGGTAAGCCCAGTCGGGCTGCCACCAGGCATGCGCCAGGCCGGGAACGAGCGTGCCCAGGATCGTGAGCAGAAAAAGAAAACGTTGCATGACAGTGATTCTCCGAAGAAAAGTCTAAAAAAGTGCAGTGCTGGTGAGCTGGCCCGTCAGTAGCTGGCCGACAGGTTGAAATTGATGCGGCGCACGTGTTTGTGCGTGCGCGGGCCATCGCGCAGCGGGTAGGCAAAATCGATGCGGCCATTCAGGTAGCGCAGGAACTGGAAGCTGCTGCCCACGCCCACGGACGCCAGGCCGAACAGGTCTTTCTGTTCCGGCAGCGGGTCACGCAAGCGCAGGCGCGCGCCATCGGCAAAGGCAAACAAACGCCAGTTTTCCAGGCGGCTGAAATACGTCAGCTGAGGCGTACGCCATTCGACGCTGCCCGAGACGCCGTAGTCGCCCGTCGCTTCGGCCGACAGATAGCCGCGCACGGAATTGGCGCCGCCGGCGGCCATCTGCTCACCCGACACCAGCGCCGCATCGGCCAGCTGGCCCGCCAGCTTGCCGTACAGCTGCGCGCCGCTGCCCAGGGTGCTGGTCACGTTGGCATCGCCCTTGAGGACCAGGAAGCTGGGCGAGGCCTTGTAGCGCTTGTTGTCGTAGGCGGCGCTGTCGCTGCCATAGCCGAACCCGGCGCGCGTGCCGGCCACCAGCGACAGGCCCAGGCCGTAGGTCGCCGTCTCCGTCTGCGCAAAGCCGTTGTAGGCCACGCTGAGCGGCACGTACTTCAGGGGTACGCTGGAGCCGGCGCCATTCAGTTGCAGCGCTTCCTGGTTATCCTTGAAATCGATACCGGCAGAAATGCTGTGCCACCAGATACCGCTGTTGGGCACCGTGTAGTTGAGCTTCATGCCCAGCGCATGGCCCTTGCCCAGCACGCTGGTGCCGCCCGCGCTGGCCACGTTGCTGTTCGACTGGTAGCCGGTCGCCTCCACGCTCCAGCCCTGCGTACCGATGGGCGCCACGTACGAGGCGGACCACACGCGGGTCTGGTTCAGGTCGCCCGGCGTGCCGAAAAAGCTGATCGTGGCGCTATGCCCGAGCTGCCACAGATTGTCGTGGCCGACCGACATGCTGCTGCGCAACTTTTTCGTGTCGGCGCTGTAATCGTTGTTCAAGCCCACGCTGGCGCGCCACGGGCTGCTGTCTTCCACTTTCAAGTCCACGTCCATGGTGCCGGGCAGGCTGCCCGGCTTGACCAGCGGCATCACCTGGCGCTTGGGGCCGCGGTTCAGGGCCGTCAGTTCCACTTGCGCCTGCGTAAAGTCGGGCACCTTGCCCTCCGTCAGTGCCGGCACTTGCTGGCGCACGTCGAGCGGCGAGTTGTATTGCGCACCGACCACGCGCAAGCGTCCCACCTTGGTTTCGCTCACCTGCAACACCACCACGCCCTGCTCCACCTGCTGCTCCGGCAAGTCCACGTAGACGGACTGGTAGCCCCGGGCTTGATATGCCGCAACGAGGGCGTCGCGCGCCCCTTCCACGTCCTTCAGGCTGCGGCCCGGCCCCAGGAAGGGCGTCACCGCCTCTTCGATGGCACGCGCATCGAGCACGGTATTGCCGCGCACCAGGTATTCCTCGATCGTCACTTGCCGTTCCGGCACGGCCGGCGCGGCGACAACTGTTTCCTGAGCGCAGCTCATGCCGGGCAGCGCCAGCATGGCCAGGCACAGCATCGTCAAGGCGGTCGCGGGTGCCGCTGGTGCTGCCCCCTTGCCCTGTTTTTTCATCTCACGCATCTTCCATTCACCTTAAAATCAAACGGTTGCCCTGTGTTGCGGCGCTGGGCCGGCGTTTTTTACTGCGGATGTGGTCCACCGAAGCTTGTCTACTGATGCCTAGACAGCCGCCGCGCGCGGCGACTGCCGAATGTCATCAAATGTTCATAAAACTCACGGTTGCAGGCCGCGCCGCTCGTTCGGCGTGAGCGCCTGCAGCTGCGGCGCCGTCAAAGGCCCCGCGCCCAGCACCTGCACCACGCCGGCCGGCTGGTAGCTGGACGCTTGCGGCTCGCCCCCCTGGTGCTTGCCGGCACCGCCCTCGTCCGCCTGTTCGTTGCCAAAGCCCAACACTTTCACCGTGAACAGCGATGGCAGCGCCTGGCGCGTGGCCGCCCGTTCGCGCTGCAGCACGTCCTGTGCCGCAGTGACGGCTTGCGTAGCGGCCGCGCTGGCATTGCTGAGCGCACCCACGTTCACCGCGGCGATGACAGGCATGCCCGTCGACTTGCCCTGCACCTGGATGTTTTCCGCGTTCACCACTTGCAACGCGGCCAGGTTGACGTTGCCCGAGACGCGGATGCCCGCCTCGCCCGCGTCGATGCTGCCCAGCGGGGCGATCAGGTCGATGTCGCCAGGCGGCACCTCCGGGATCGGGTTCAGCGTGGCTATGCCGGCGCCAGTACTTGGCGTGCTGGGTGAGAGGCTGACCAGGCCGATGCTGTCGTAGCTGCGGCGCTGCGGCGTGTAGACGACGGTGGACTTGGTGCCACGGCCCGCGTTGATGTCGCCCGTGGCCGACCAGGCCAGGATGTTGCCGCCGAAGGTGGTGAAAATGCGGCTCTGGCCCAGCAGGATGCTGTCTTTCGCATACATCTGGATCTCGCCCGCCCCCTGCGTCAGCACACCCGAGCCTTCACCCGGCGCATAGCCGCCATCAACGCCGATCAGGGCCCGCCCGCCCGGCACCGTGATGCCGATATCGCCGCCGAAATCGGTGTGGATGCCGGCATCGTTGACGATCACGTGCGGCACGTTGACCGTCGGACGCCCCGCCTCGGTCCACTCTTGCGGGCTCAGGTAGCGCACGCCCGCCAGCGGCCGCTTGGTGTAAATGCCCGCGTAATCATCGACGGTATAGAGAGCGCTGCTGAACATCGTCAGGTCGCCCTTGTACTCGATCGTCTTGCCCGCCTTGTCCTGCGATGGGAACAGGGTGGCGATCGCTTCGCGGCCGCGCAGGTAGCTGCCGCGGCGCATGCCGTCCGGATCGTTGTATTCGCGCCCGGCCGCCTTCAGCTCGGCAAAGTAGACATTGCTCAGGTACACCTGCTGCTGTTCCTTCGGCAAGGCGGCAAAGAAGCTGCGCGCATCGGTGGCCGGGTCGTAGCGGATGCCCAGGCCGCTGTCGCCGCCAAAGCGCGTCGTCAGCCAGTTCACCAGGTGCAGCTGGCTCACCAATGCATATTCGCGCGCCAGGTCGCGCCGCACGCCGCCCGTTTGCTGGCCGGCCTTTTCCAGTTCCGCCTGTTTCGTGCCCAGGAAGGCGGACGCGCCCGCCTCGTCGCCTTTGTAGCCAAACTGGCCGCGCAGCCAGTCGGCCAGCGTCAGCTTGCCGCCGTAGACGTACACGGCACTGCCGGCCTGGTCGGCCAGCGGCCGGCCCGGGTCGGCCAGCTTGGCCGGGTCCAGGTAGCGCGCCGCGAAGGCCGCATAGTCGGGACCATTGCGGCCCACGCCGGCGGCCACGCTGATGCCGGCGCCATTGCCGCGTTCGCCGGGGCCGGCGCTGACGATGGAACCGATACTGCGCAATTCCGCCTTGTCGGCCAGGTACAGGTCACGCCCGGCGCTCACGTTCAGCTGGCCCGGTCCCGCCACATAGAAGGTGCTGTAGCGGATATCGCGCCCGGCGCTGACGACGGAAACGTCGGCGGCATTGCGGTGCACGAACAGGTTGCCGCGCGCGGAAGAACTGCCGGTGACGACCGGCTTGTCCGGATAATCGGGCCGGCCGGCAAAGCCCTGGCTGGTCCATCCCGCCGCGCCTTCCGGCACGCCCTCGACGCTGCCAAGCGGCGTACCGGAATTGACGATGTCGCGTCCGGCGCGCACGGCCACGGCGCCACCGCCCTCGTACCACACGCCCAGCGGACCCGTTTCACCTTTCAGTGTCCCCCGGTACACGATGCCGCCCGTGCGCAAGCCAACGATGTCGCCGCTGTTGGCATAGAAATGCGCGGGCAGCTGGCCCAGCGGCACATAGTCCGACACCGTCGGCGCTGTCATGCTGAATAAGGGATACAGCTGCTGCGTTGCGTCGCTGGCGCCATTCGGCGTCGCACCAAACCATTTCAATGCACCGGGCGCCAGCGCATTCGCACTGACGTTATGCAGCGGCAGCAAACCGTACCAGACCTTGTCCAGTGCCCCGACGAAGCCGGGATTGAACGGATTCGGCAACAGGCGCGGATCGGCGCCCGACGGCGTGATCGGATAGCCGGCCGCATGGATGGAGTCCGCCGCCAGCATTTCCAGCTGGCCCGTGCCCGTCCTGACAAATTGCGGCGCCACCGGCGACGGCGCCAGGATCACGCCGTTTTGCGGCATCTCAACCTTGCTGCCCTCGCCCAACCTGCCCAGGCTGGCATTGCCGTAATACAGGCTACCGCTGGCGGCCACGGCGCGCAGCACGGACGGCATGATGAAGCGCCCATCCGTTGGCGCGTGGTTGTCGCCCGGCGCCGCATTGATCCAGGCCGAAGTCGGCGTCAGATTGCCGCCGGCGCTGAACAGATCGATGGCGGTGGCCGGGGTCCACAGCGAGAACCAGCTCCAGCCCTCGCCCTTGCGCTCCACGCCCTGGTAGTTGAACGGCGAGCCGTTGGCCAACTGCTTCACGCGGCCCGCATCGGCCGTGCCGCCCAGCACCAGGTCGCCACGCGCATCAATGCGCACGCCGCTGTCGCCGGGCACCAGGATAGGTCCGCCGCTGGCAATCGCCGTGCCCGCCGTATAGGTTTCATATGGCCGCGATTCCTTCGGGTCGGCGCGGTCGAAACGCAGCTCGACGCCGCCCACGGCGCCCGCCTCCATGCGCAGCGCGCCGCGCAGATTGGTAAGGGTGCTGTTGAGCGTCGGATACTGGCGCTCGAAGCGCGTATCGGCATTCGGGACGTCGCTGTTGGCATCGAAGCTGCGCACCGCGGCGACAGGGTTGAGGCCGCCGCCGATGCGGATGTCGAGGTCGCCGCCACCCGTCAGCAGCAGCTTGCCGTCCGGCGTCACCCTGCCCGTGCTGCCCACGGCCACGTTCAGGCCCTGGCTGCGTGGCGCATACTCTCCACCCGGATCGGCGCGCGAGGTCAGCATGCCGGCGTCGCCGCCCGCCTGCAGCAGCACATTGCCGCCACCGAGGGTGCCGATGCCCGTAAAGCCCGACACGATAGGCTGGCCGGCAAACAGGTCGCCGCCTTCGGGGCGCGCGACATAGGTGCCGAAGTTGATCCACCATGCCGTCGGCACGCCCGCGCCCGTGCTGCCGCTGCCCTGACGCCACAGCCAGGTACCGATGTCGCTGGTGTCCTGCTGCGCGTTCAGGGTGCCGATGGCATCCTCGCGGCGGGTGAGTGCGGTGCCCACGGTGTCGCCCTTGACGTCGCCCTGGGCGCGCAACAGCAGGTTGCCGCCGTGCTCGGGATACCAGGCGCGGTACAGGCTCTCGCTGCCACCGTCGACGAAGCGCGTCAGCCTGTTGTCCAGGGCACCGAGCAACTGGCCCTTGGCGTTGATGCCGCGCGGCAGGTTGAACAGATCCTTGCCATCGACCAGCGGCGAGGCCGACTGCGTGCCCGCCGTGTAGACGCCATACAGTGTACGCATGTCGAAATCGCCGGCAGCCAGCAAATCGAGGTCGCCCATGCCCGTGCGCAGCACGCTGAGCAAGGGCTGGCGCGCCGGCGCAATCACGTCCCGGTATTCGGGCGGCGTGCCATCGGCGATCTTGACCACGAGCACGCCAATACCCCAGTCGTTGTAGTCAAGAAGGTCTTGTTCATTGGGAAATTGGCTCATATCGATCGGCGTTCCCGGTTCCTGCCCAATCTGGGCGGCATCGTCGCCCCATAGGTATTGTCCGGGTAAGCCGGTGCCTGGAATTAACTCGCGGGCAGCGCCCATGCCGTAATGCGTATCGGCCAGCATCAGATGGGCATCCTTCGCATGCGGGCGCAGCGCGCGCGTATCGGCGGCGGCCGTATCGGCGCCGCCCACCAGGCGCAGCGACCACGCTTGCGAACCCTGGGCCAGCATGGGCGCCAGCGCCAGGTTGCGGCCCTGATTGCCCGTGCTGTCGCCCGCGCGCAGCGAGACCATGGTCGCGTCGCCAGGCAGCCTGACCAGCGTGCCGGCGGGCAGCACGCTGCCCTTGTCCAGCGCCAGCGCCGACGCCAGCACCACGCCGTTGACGAGATTGACACTATCGCCCGTGTCGCGCGGCTTGCCTTCCGGGAAAGGCAAGGCCACGTTCGCCGGCCATACCATGGCCGCCACCTTGGCCGCGCCAGGCAGGCGCAGGCCGGGGTCGAGCTGCATGCCGCTCGACAGGGTCAGCGCCTTCGGCAAGACGGTGCCGGCCGCGTACAGCACGCTGCCGTCGGTATTGCGCACGGCGCCGCCCAGCACGCTGCCGGCAGGCAAGTTCAGCTCATCCGTCAAGGTGGCGGGCGCCGCCAGCAAGGTGCCGCCGCGCAACTGCATCGGCTTCATCGGCACGGCGAAATTGACGCTCGTGCCCGATTTGAAATACGTGTCTTCGGCCAGGGTCACCAGGCCCGCTTGCGGCACGACGACCTCGCCGCCCCACGGCAAGCGGCCCTTCACCAGTTGCCAGCCCTGGTCGTCCGGCGTGATGGGCAAGCTGCGGGTATCGAAGCCATCCGTGATACTGCCAAAAACGCTGAGCTTGCCACCGGCGCGCAGCACCAGCGCACCGGCCTCGCCAGAGCCGTACACGCCGCTCAGGCGCGCCTGGGGATTGACGCCGTCGTAGCGTTGGCCGGACAGGTCGATGTCGCCATCGATATGCAAGTCGCCGCCCGGCGTGGCGCTGACGATCTCGACGCCGGGGCGCAGATGGAATGCGTTCGCGTCGCCGCGCAAGCCGCGCAATTTGTTGTTCATCAAGTTGCCGTTCGCCAGCGCATGGGCCATGAAGGCCTGGCTGTCCGCATGCTTGTCGTCCAGGTAAGCCTGGTTGATGCTCTGGTAGCTGCGGCCATCCGCATCCTTGCCCGTGCCGGCCGGCGCATCCTTGTATTGCCAGAAGGCATTGACGTTGATAGTGCGCGCGCCGGCGATGTTCAGCGTGCCAGCCGCATCGATATCGATATCGTCGCCCGTCGCGCCGCCCAGGCGGCGCGCGTTCAGGTCGATGCTGCCGTAGTTGCCGCCCTTGTCGCCGCTGCGCAGGTCCATCCGCGCGCCATTTTCCAGGGTCAAGCGTCCGCCAGGCGCAGCGAGTTCGATCACGGCGCGGTTCGGCGCCTCGATCACTTGCCCGTAGCTGTCCGTGCGCAGCAGCGTGCCATGCGCGTCGAGCACGGCGCCGGACTTGATGGTGACGCCGTCGCGGCCGGCCAGGCGGATGCTGCCCACCTGTTCGCCGCTGGCATCGATGCGGCCGTTCACCGTCAAGCTGCCGCCATCGACGGACACGCTCACTTCGCGCGCCTTGAGCTCGTCGCCGATGGCCAGATCGCCCTGCTTGAGCTGGAAGCTGCGGCTGCCGAATACCTTGCCCGTGTTCAGGCGCTGGTTCAGGCCGGCAAAGTCGCCGACCTTCTGGGCGCGGATCTCCACGCCGCCGGCCGCGTAGGGCACCAGAGTACCGCCCGCGTCATAGCTGCCACTGGCGCCGCCCAGCAAAGTGCCGCGCAAGTCGGCCGTGCCGGCCGCGTCGCCCGTGGCGATCACGCTCAGCTTGCCGGCGCGGTTGTTCACGGCCGACACGTCGATCACGGAAGCGGCCGCCTGGCGCACGTCGCCTACACGGCTGTCGAGGATCACGTCGCCGCCCCAGCTGTATTTGCTGGTGTCGTAGAAATCGATCTTGCGGCCTGCCAGGTCCAGCTTGGCCTTGTCGCCCAGCAATACATCGCGCTCGGCTGACAGGGTCAATTTTCCGCTCGGCAAGACCACCGACGTATCCACGCTGACGCTGTTGCCGCTGAGCGCCACTTCGGCGCCCAAGGCGCCGGCCAGCGCTACATTCGTCGGCGTGGTGGCGGCCGCGCCTGCCGGTGCGCTCACCTTCAGTTCGCCGCCCGCCGTGATGCGGTTGACGGAACCGGCCGCGCCCGTCAACAGCGGCGTGTTGATGACCACATCGCCGCCGCTGTAGCGGTAGCCGTTGATGGCCGTATCCCAGGCGCCCTGCGACTGGTAGACGGACAGGCTGCCCTTGTTGTTGGCGGTGAGCTGCTCGCTGGCATTCAGTGCCACCTGGCCGAAACCCAGTATCAAACGGTCCATGTTATGGATGGTGTCGGGACGGCTGTCCGGCGTGAAACCGAACTCGATGCGCTTGGCGTCGACCTGCAGGCGGCCACTGCCAGTGCCGGGGCCAGCCGTGACGACGGCGCCGGGCGCATTCGTCGCGCCCTGCCACACGAGGGTGTCGGTATGGATGCGCGCCAGCGCGTCCGTGCCGCCATAACCGTAAATGGCGGGCGTATTGAGCACCAGGCGCGACAGCGACGACTTGCCCGTGGCCGCGTCGATGGTCGACAGTTGCGCAGAATCATAGAAGTTGAAGGAGTTGCGCGCCGTCAAGCCCAGGCTTTCCAGCGCCGGTGCGCCCGTGCTGGTATCGCCGCGCAGCAGGCGGTCGAGCACGCCCTGGTTCAGCGCCAGGCCGTCCGGCAAGGCACCGCGGGCGCTGGCGTCGGCCAGCGAGGCTGCGCTGCCGATATTGATAGCCCCCATCGCCAGCACCAGGTTGCGCGTGCCGTAGCGCACGTTGTCGCGCAGGGTAAAGGCGCGCTCCGTCACGGCGGCGATGGTGCCTTCCGAATACAGCGAGGTCGTGCCGCCGCAGGCGACCGGCGTCTTCGCGCACGCGCCGATGTCGATGATGCCGGGACCATCCGAATCGGACGGCGTGCGCACGGCCGGCAGCATGTCCAGCCAGCCGTTCGAGACGGCCAGCATGCTGCCCATCGGCTGGTACACATAGCCGTCGCGCGAGTCCCAGGCCGCCTTGCCGCGGCCCAGCGTATTGATGCCTGAACCCTGTTCGAGGAAGATGCCATCAGTGGTTTTCGTGGTCACCAGGAATACTTCGGCCGCCTTCAGCACGGCACCGTCGCGCAGCACGATGCCACCCGCCGATTCGTTGATGGCGGCGATATTGGCGCGCTGGTTGCTGCCCGTACCGATATCGTTGTAGGTGACGCGCGGCAAGCCGCCGATGCCCAGGCGCTGGGCGCCAAAGGCGTTGATCTGCGAGGCGTGCACGGACACGCCATTGAAGTCCGCCAGCGGCGCCGTGCCATCGGCCAGCACCTCGTAGCGGGTCGATGCATGGCCGCCCGTTCCCAGCAGCAATGAGCCGCCAAAGCCGCCCTCGGCCGGCGCGTACAGGGCGCTGCCATCCATCATCAGTGGCGTGTGGTTATCCTCGACGCTGTGCAGGAACGGGACGATCAGCTGCACGCGCACGGCCTTGGCGTCGCGTTCCAGCATGGCGCGCGGCACGCCGTCGCGCGTGGCCTGCGTCACGGCAAAGGCGGCATAGCCCGTTTCATTGTATTGCGAATAGCTGCGCAGCACGTCGGCTGGCGTCAGGATGGCCTGGCTGGGCACGGCGTCGCGGATCGCCGTGCCGGCGATGCCCGTCTGCGCCGCCGTGGCATACGAACCGTTGCGCATGGCCACCGTGCCGCCCGCCTCAACGGCGCCGGCCAGGCCATTCAATTCCACGCGGAAAGCGCCCGGCAGCAAGGCGAAGTTCGAGGGCAGCAGGGTGTAGGTACCGGCCGCCAGGCCCGGCACGCCCGCGGCGATGGTGATCTGGCGCCCCACGGCGGGCTTGCCCGCACCTTGCTCGGCCGTCAAAGGCGCCACGTCCGGCTGCACGCCGGGAATGATGGCGTACACGGGGTTGGTATTCAGGCCGGGCAGGGTGAAGCCGCCGTTCGGCTTCATCTGCACCAGCGGATTGAGACGCGCATCGGTGGAGCCGCCGCGCCCGGCCAGGAAAGCCGCGCCCGTCAAGATGCCGCCGCCCGACAGGTCGAGGACGGCGCCGGCTTGCACGTCGACGGCGGCGCCCGTCAAGGCGATCTCGGGGCCGTTGCCCACGCCCTTGAGCACGACATCGTTGCCGTCATACAGGTAGCTGAGGCCATCGAGCGTGCCGCCATACGGCATCGTCAAGCCTTTTGCGCTGACCGACGTCAGGCTGCCTGGCAGCAGATTGACATGGCCCGTGTAGGCTTCATAGCCTTCCGCGCCCAGGGTGATCTGGCCCAGCGGCGCGCGCAGCACGCCACGCTGGTTGATGGTGGGCGCAACCAGGCTCAGGCTGCCAAACACGGAGTAGGGCTGGTTCGGCGTGGCGCCGTCGGCGCTGCGCTCGATATTGAGCATGCGCAGCGGATCGAGCGTGACCCGCACATTGCCGAACTCGTCGACCCGGCTACTCTGGCCCACCATGACCATGCCGCTGTCGCCCGTGGCAGGATAAATCTGCGCGGCCACCAGGGTGGCGTTGCCCGGCTGGTACAGGGCGGCGTTGTTCGACATGCGCAAGTCGCCGCGGCTGTTGAGGGTCAGTTGCTCGAAGGCATCGCGTTCGACGGCCAGCGGCTTGCCGCTGCTCTGCACGATCTCGCCCCGCGTGCCCATGTTGACCTCGCCCGCGAGATCGAGCATGCCCGCATCGATCTGCAGCAGGGAACCATCGGCCACCAGCGGCACGCCCAGCATGCCGCGCCCCTTGCCCGAATTTTTCGAGCCTTTCACGGCATTCGGCACGATGAAGTTATCCTTCTGTCCGCGCATGGCCGTACCCAGGCGCACATACGGTGCCGCCAGGTGCACCTGGCTGGCAAGGCTGCTCGCCTTGTCCTGGCCATCAGCATCCAACTGCGGCGGCTGCTGCGCCAGCCCCAGCGAACTGGCGCTCAGGCGCAGGCTCTGGCCCA
Source organism: Janthinobacterium breve (assembly GCF_051380895.1). Classification (NCBI taxonomy): domain Bacteria; kingdom Pseudomonadati; phylum Pseudomonadota; class Betaproteobacteria; order Burkholderiales; family Oxalobacteraceae; genus Janthinobacterium; species Janthinobacterium breve. The sequence goes on from NZ_JBNYXY010000013.1 coordinate 206,013, forward strand.
ACGCCAGCTTGACGTCGCCATCCATGCTGAGCATGCCGTTCACATGCATGGCCAGGTTATCGAAGCCGCCAGCCTGCACCCGGTCGACGCCCAGGCGCGCACTGCCGTAGCGCAAGGCGTCATCCCGCTGCCCCGCGCGCAAATCGGCCGGCAAGACGCTGTCGCCCTGCACTTGCGCCAGCACGAATTCGCGCGGCACCCGCACCGCATTGTCGACGGCGTCGCCTTGCAGCGTCTGGCGGTCCACCTGGCCATAGTTGGGCGTGTCCAGCGCCATTGCCAGGGTGCCGCCGGCCGCACCGGCGCCACCAGCCGCCGCGCGCAGGGTGCCATCGGCAAAGATGCCGTTATACGAACTGAGCGAAATCAAACCGCCGCTGCCGGCCACCTTGACGGCGCCCTGCTTCGGCAAGTCCAGCGTGGCTGCCGCGCCGCTAGCGTCGAGCAGTGCGCCCGGGCGCACCACGACAAAGGCATCGGCCGCATCGACGCTGGCGGCGTCGGCCTTGTAGCGCGCACCGATTTCGATACTGCCGCCCTTGTCGGCGCGGCCATAGCGCCCGCCCCGCATGTCGGTGGCGACGGTGGCGCGGCCCGCGACGTCGAGCACGGCGTGTTCGCCGATCCAGATCGAGGTGGCTTGCCCCTTGCCGTTCGGCACATCGGCATCGCTGCCCGTGCCAAACGTGCCCGGCAGGATGGCGATCTTGCCGCCCCAGGCGTCGAGCCGGCCGTCGATGCTCATCTGGCCATTGCCCGTCAGGCTGATCTGGCGACCCGGATCGACCGTGACGACGGCGCCTTGCGCCACCACCAGTGCGCCCTTCACGTTCGGACTGCCGGCCGTCAGCGTCAGGTCGGCGCCGGCCCGTTGCGTCAAGCGGCCGTTGCGCGCATCTTCCTGGTACAGCTCTGGCGTCCACACTTCCAGCGCGGCGCCAGGATCGGTGCCGCCCGCTACCGTGTGGCCGGTGGCGGGATTGAAGCGCAGCACGGGCATCCGCACATCGATCTGCGCATTGTTGAGCACCACGACGCCATCGCGGCCCGTGACGGCATAGTCGGCAAAGCCTCTCTGGAACAGGCTGGCGTCCAGCGCCAGCATGGGCTGGACGGCAACGTCGCGCCCCAGCATGGTGCCGGTCGGCAGCAGCACGCCGTGCGGCGTGCGCACGTCGTCGGCGGCGATGCTGCCGACCGCATACTGCGTCGTTATCGGCAAGATGGGCAAGCCGTTGGGAAAGGCCGCCGCCGAGACCACGAATCCCGTAGTGAGACCGTTGATGGCCGTTACCACGCTGCCGGCGGGCGCGATGGAACCGCCCTGGACATACGTCGTGCCGTTGATGAAGAAGTTCGCACCCTGCGGTACCAGCAAGTCGGCCTCCAGCACCAGCGGTTTCTGCGTCGACACATCCGCCGTCACGGGCTTGGCCAGGGTCTGGCCCGGCTTGATCAGGCTGGTGATGATGGCGAAATCAAAGGGGATCTTCTCGCCCTTGGCAATCAGGAATTCATCGGCCAGGCGCAGGCCCACGGGGGCGCTGCTTCCCGCAGGCAACACGTCGCCACCCTGCAGCTTGCCGCCGATGCTGACAGCCGTGCCGCTGTCGATCGTCAGGCGCCCGCCGCCCTTCACGCCGTGGCCGCGCAACTCGCCGTCGAGCTTGAGCAAGGCGCCCGTCGGCGTTTTTTCGCGCGGCAAGTCGACGGCCAGGGTGATGTCGCCGCCACGCCCGCCCTGCAAGCTGCCATTGCTCATCAGGGCGGCGCCGGACGAAACATCGATGACGCTGCCGCCGGCCAGTTCGATGCCGCCCGAACTTTTCAGTGTGACCTTGCCGCCATTGACATACGGCAAACCGGCGCTGGCAGCCGGGTCCAGCTCCAGATTACTCCACAGACCGCGCGCATCGAGGCGCACGCCGGGCGCCACGCGCACGCCGGCAGGGCCAGCGGGACGCCCTTCGGGCGACACGGGCGCATCGAGCCACACAGCGCCCGTGTTCGCCAGATAGCGCGACACCATGTTGCCGGCGGCGATGCTGCCACTGCGCGCGCTCACATTGGCCTTGATCGCCACGTCGGTGGCGTGCAGGGCGATGTCACCGCCATCGGCCACGCGCACGTCGGCATTGACGTCGAGCTTGTCGTAGGCGTAGATATTCAGCGCGCCCAGCTCCAGTCCGTTGAGCCAGTCCGCATCGAGCTGCAAAGTCTTGCTGCGCGCGGCTGGCAAGGCTTCGCCCAGCAACTGGCCATCGGCGACAGACGCCACCTTGCCGATTTGCACGTTCTCCAGCGCGGCTTGCGGGCTGTCGCGCAGCTGGCCCGTCTTGGCATCGAACACGGGCGTCATTTTGCCCACGATCAATTGACCGGCACGCGCCGCCGCCGTCTGCGCCTGCTTGTAGCTCTCTATGCCTTCATCGCGCTTGCGTTGCTGGCGTTCGCCCTGGAACACGGACGTATCGATGTCGCCTTCCAGCACGGCAGCGCCCGTGGAGACGATCAGGCGGCCCGCGTCGCGGCCCACCGTATAGCCGTTTTCCAGGCGTTCGCGCGGGCCGATCAAGGCATTCGCGTATGTTTCCGTCGTGTTCGCGCCCCAGCGCGCATGCGTGCTTTCGTAGCCGCGATACAGCCCCGTGTACAGGTTGTCGCCGGGCGCCGTGCTCAGCTTGGCCATCGCGCCATCGGCGCCCTTCAGCCAGGTCTGCTTGACCATGCCTGTCTGCACGTCCAGCGAGCCGCCGGCGATGTTGATGCGCGATCCGGCCTGCGTCACCACTTCGCCGCCGCCAAAGCCGACGGTGCCGCCCTGCGCTGCCCACTCGCCGATGCCGTGGCCGCTGGTGTTCAGGTAGCCGCTCACTTCCAGCAAGCCGCCGGCCGTGTACCAGCGATCCGTGGCGTAGCCGTTCGTGCCGGCCGGCACCAGCACCAGGTCGCGGCGGTCGACCCACACGTCGCTGTTGTTCAGGTATTTGGCGTCGCGGCTGCCCGGTGCGTCGCGTTGCTCGTTGCCCTGCACATTGATCAGCACATTGTTGCTGCTCATGTCGACCTTCACGCCGACGGCGCCGGAGACGTCGATAACGGCATCGCGCGCCACGTGGCTGCGGCGGGCCGCATCGACCAGCACCTGGCCACCCGTGGCCAGGGTCAGCGAATCGCCCTCGAAGGCCACATTGCCGGCGGAGACGATGCGCACCAGCGACTGGTCGCGCCGGTCCCCGATGCCTTCCGTGCCCTTGCCCGCATCTTTCAGCAAGGTATCGCGCTGCACGTCCAGCGCGGTAGCGCGATTGTCGTCGATGAGGATGGCGCTAATGCTGCCGCGCGCCAGGGTGACATTCGCGTCCGCACCTGCCGCCGCCAGATGGATGCTGCCGCGGCCATTGACGGTCGTGCTCGACAGCAGCACACCATCCTGGCGCACGCTATTGCCGCTGAGCGTGATGTCGCCCGTCGCCGCCTGGATCACGCCGTTGTTGACGACGCTGCCGGCGCCGCTGCCGGCCACGCGCAGCATCTCGACTTCATTGCCGCGCGTGCTCGAATACTGGTTCTTGTCCGTGCCCTGGCCCTGGCGTACGGCGATGGCGTCGCCGGCGGCCAGGGTCGTCTGGCCATTGGGCGTGGTGATAACGCCAGCGTTTTCGACGCTGCGGCCAGCCAGCAGCACATAGCCGCCACCCTCGGTGACCGTCTGCGGCTTGCGCGTATCGATGCGCGCGCCAGCGGCGACGACGACATCGGCGTCGGCCTTGCCATGCGTATAGGTATTCTGGCCCAGCTGCAAGTCATTCGCGAAGGTCGGCACGGCACCCGTGCCCTGCGCCTTGCCGTACAGGCCGCTCTTGAACTGGCTGTCGCTCATGCCCATGGCGGCCGCCGCCAGGTTGCGCGTATCGATCTGGCTGCTGCCCGTAAACACGATGCCGTTGCGGTTGACGATCATCACCGTGCCATCGGCCTTGATCTGGCCCTGGATCTGGCTGGGACGCGCCAGCGGATCATTGACGCGGTTCAACACGGCCCAGTTCGATTTCTGCTCGAATTGCAAGGTGGTGTTCTTGCCGACGTTAAAGCTTTCCCAGTTCAAGATCGCCTTGTCATCCGTCTGCACGACCTTCACGACGGTCTTGCCGTCGGCCTGGGTTTGCACAGGCCCCTGGGCATTGAGCCAGCCGGCCGTCAGGCTATTGCTGTCGACCTGCAAGCCGCCCTTGACCAGGCCATCGGGGGCGCCGCCCGCCGCCTGCGCCGCCTGGCGCGCAGCCGCCTGCACCGCCTGCTCGGCGGCGATGCCGCGCGCGGCCAGCAAGAGATTGTTCAGCGATTGCTGCAGCTTGCCTTCCGCCTTCTGCTGCTGGAGCAGGGGATTGTTCAGCGATGTTGCCAGCTGGCCATTCGGCAAGCGTCCCGTGGTAGCCGCCGTGCCCTGCTGCGCGCCCTTGCCGGCAAACCAGGCACCGCTGAACGGCTGCTGTGCCTGCGCACCACCCGCCTGCAACAGCATGGCGATGGCCAGCGCCAGCGGTTTCAATCGCACCGGGCGTCCAGTCCGGTTGCCCGCCATGGCGGAGGAGGATGCGTGTTTCGTGACCGACTTGCTTCGCTGCATGGCGACATTCCCTTTTCATGTTCCGTTGCTGACCGATATCGCGAAAAGGCGCGCGGCACGCACGGGGCGGGCGGCAGGCACTGAATCGCGGCTTCCAGCAGCATTGACAGGGAACAAGGTCCGGGACTGCAAAAGGTCATGAAAATGTCATAATTGGTGACCAGCCTTGGCGCGCCAAGGCGGGGCTCAGCCGAACAGCACGATGCCGCCCGGCAAACGCGTCACGCGCGCACCATACGCATCCTGGATCAGGGCGATCACATCGTCGAGGCGGTCGAGCGAAAAGCTGGCTTGCACGCGCGCGTGTTGCAGGGCGTCGCCATTGAGGATCAGCTTGCCGGGACGGTAGCGGTTCACCTCGTCCACCACCTCGGCCAGCGTGCTTTGCTTGAATACCAGCAGGCGCTGGCGCCACGCGCTGACCTCGCCCTTCGCCACCGCGCGCGCGATGCCAAAATGCTCGGGCCGGTAGCGCAGCTGCTGCCCGGCGGCCAGTTCCGCATCGTTGCCGGCCTGCACCACGCGCAGGCGGCCTGCCAGGCACGTCACGCACACTTCCTGGCCAAACAGACGGATATTGAAACGCGCGCTGCCGGCCGATACCGTGCCGTCGCCCGCCTGCACGCGCACCCTCGCCGCGCCGCGCAAGCCGGCCTGGAATTCCGCCTCGCCCGCCAGCAGCACCAGCGCCGCGGCGCCGTCCTGCAGGGGCGCCGCATCGAGGCGCGTCTGCGTATTCATCTGCACCAGCACGCCGCCATCGAGCGCCACTTCGCGCTGCTCGCCCGTGCCCGTGGCGTAGTCGGCGCCCAGGCCCGCCACGACTGGCCACAGGTCCGTGGGCGGGCGCAGCACCAGCAAGCCCAGCGAGGCGGCCACGGCGCCGCCCAGCCAGGCGCGCCGCGCCGTGTTCACGGGCTGCTGCGCCCGCTTGACGGCGCGCGCCGCCGGCGCCATGGCGCCCCACACGGCACGCGCCTCGGCAAACGCCGTCGCATGCTTGCGGCTGCGCGCGCACCAGTGGCGAAACACTTGCGCGTCGCGTTCGCTGACCTGGCCCGAGGCTAGGCGCACGACCCACGCCTGCGCTTCTTTCTGGATGACACCCATATCGTCTTCCGCTTGTTCAATCATGATGTTTAGACGTTTTTCCCGCGCCGGGACCGAAGCGCTGGATGAAATCGCGTCCCATGCGTTCGCAGCAATGTTCGAGGCCGGCGCGCAATTCTTTCTCTACCGTGCGGGCGGAAATGCCGAAACGCTCGGCGATGTCGCGGTGCGGCAATTGATCGACGCGGGCGGCAATGACGATGGCACGCCGGCGTTTCGGCAACTCCTGCAAGGCCCGTTCCAGTTCTTCCAGCTCGGCGCGCGCGCTGAAGGTGCGGGCCGGGTCGGCCAATTCATCGGCCATCTCGTACAAATCGTCGATATCGGGCAGGCTGAGCAGGCGTGCATTGTCGCGGCGTTGATCTTCCGCAATATTGATGGCGATGCGCATCAGATACGCGGACGGATAGCTGATCGCCTCGGGTGCGTTCATCCGCTCCACCCGCAAATACGTTTCATGCAGCGCGTCATTGGCCAGGTCTTCCGAACCCAGGCGGCGCTGCAAATGGCGGCGAAACTGTCCGTAGCGCTCCAGGAACAGCTTGCGCAAGGTGGTTTTCAGCAATTCCGGCATGCTCAGGGCGCCCAGGCCAGGTGCAGATAGGGCGCACAATCGGCGTCCGGATCGGGCCGCGGCGTCAAGAGGATCGTCAGCGGCTGCGGCAGGCCCACGGGTGGCGCGCCATCCATCAGCAGGCTGCGCAGGCGTTGCAGCACGGCGCGGTCGCGCTGCGCCACGCCGCTCGGTTCGAGTACGTGCACGGCGCTTACCTTGCCCCGCTCATCGACCCACAACTGGAAGGCCAGGCGGTAGCGGCCGAAGGCGTCCGGGTGCAAGCGGCACAGGGCGCGCGTGAGCGAGCGCTGCAGGATGGCCGCATAGCCTTGCATGGGCGGCGCGGCAGGCGCCGCCTCGGCCCGCATGGGCGCCGGCGCCACGGGGGCCTCGGCCAGCGCCAGCAAGGTGAATGCATTGCTGCCGCTGAAGCGCGCGCCCAGTTGCGTGCCGGCCAGCAAGCGCTGCAGCGCCTCGGCCGGCGTGTAGTCGCCGCGCACGGGCGAGGCCACACGCCCCGCCGCCAGCTGGCTACTGACCAGCACGGAATACCCGGTCACTTCGCCAAACGCCACCAGGGCCGCGTCGAGCGGCTGGGCGGGCAAGTCGAAGCGCAGGGTCGTGTGCGCGGCCGCATCAACACCGTCCGCACTGGCAGCGGGCCGCACGAATGTCATCAATGTCATCAATGTCATCAGCAAGCAGGCGGACAGGGCATTGCCTGTTGCAGCGCGGCGGTGGGTTAGTGTCATTTTCCAGGGAAATCAACGAGAGCCTGCTCATGAAGTGTCTTGACTGCAATGTTGTCTGCAGAATGGCAAGATGGTAGCTTCATAAAATGACAACTGTATGACATTGCTCATTAGCGACCGGGCTGGCGTGTCATCACTGCGACATATGACTTTGCTATGCTGAGCGCTTCTCCACCGCTCCGGGAGCCGCCATGGCGCGCCTGTTATCGCTCTTGCTGTTGGCCTGTGCCACCGTGCCCGCGCGGGCGGACGAGCACACCGTCGTCGTCAAGGCCGCCGCGCCGGAGAGGGGCTGCGTGGAGGTGGAAGTGAACGGCAAGCGCGCGCAATCCATCTCTTGCCTGAATGAAAAATTATTACCGAACAGCAACACCGTGAGCCGGCCGCCGCCCACCCTGTCCGGCGCGGAAGCGACCGTGCAGCGTCCGTCGAACCAGCTGGGCCTGTACAACCGCGCCGCCCTCGAACACCGCATGGGCAATGCCTTTGGCAAATCCGTCACGCCGCAGAGGCCGGCACCGCCGCCGCCCGCCAGCCCCCTGCTGCCACCCCGTTGACACTGTTGTCAACGCACAGTCCATTTGCGCTGTCAAGATTGCGCAATCGCGCCGATTGCGTATCATTCCAGGCTTGATCGCTCTGGAAACAACCATGCTGCCCACTATCGAACAACGCCTTGCCCTTGAACTTGCCGCCAAACCGGTGCAGGTTGCCGCCGCCATCGAACTGCTCGACGAAGGCGCCACCGTGCCCTTCATCGCCCGTTACCGCAAGGAAGCGACCGGCGGCCTCGACGATATCCAGCTGCGCCTGCTCGAAGAGCGCCTGCGCTACCTGCGCGAACTGGAAGAGCGGCGCGCCGCCATCGTGGCCTCGATCACGGAACAGAACAAGATGACGCCCCGGTTGCTCGATGCCGTCATGCACGCGGAAGACAAGACGCGCCTGGAAGATTTGTATCTGCCGTACAAGCAAAAACGCCGCACGAAGGCGCAGATCGCCATCGAAGCGGGCTTGATGCCGCTGGCAGACTGTTTGCTGGACAATCCGGAACTGACGCCGGAAATGGAAGCGGGCAAGTTCCTGCGCGACGCGTTTACTAGTGCCGACGGCAACAACCCGGGCGTGCTTGACACCAAGGCGGCCCTCGACGGCGCGCGCCAGATTCTGATGGAGCGTTTCGCCGAAGATGCGACCTTGCTGCACACCTTGCGCGAATACGTGCAGGAGCACGGCATCGTCGAATCGAAAGTGGTGGAAGGCAAGCAGGAGGAAGGCGAAAAATTCGCCGATTATTTCGACTACTCGGAAACCATTTCCACAGTCCCCTCGCACCGCGCACTGGCCCTGCTGCGCGGCCGCCGCGAAGGCATCCTCGACGTCACCCTGCGCCTGGACACGGAAGCGGAAAAACCGAAATGGGATGCGCCGCACAACCCGTGCGAAGGCCGCATCGCCGTCCGCTTCGGCATCAAGAGCCTTGGCCGCCCGGCCGACAAATGGCTGGCCGACACAGCGCGCTGGACCTGGCGCGTGAAAAGCTTCATGCACCTGGAAACGGAACTGATGGGCGCGCTGCGCGAACGCTCGGAACTCGACGCCATCAACGTCTTTGCCACCAATTTGAAGGCGCTGCTGCTGGCCGCGCCGGCCGGCCAGCGCGCCACCATGGGCCTCGATCCGGGCTTGCGCACGGGCGTGAAAGTGGCCGTGGTCGATGCCACCGGTAAAGTCGTCGACACGGCCGTGATCTACCCGCACCAGCCGAAGAACGACTGGGATGGCTCCTTGCACACCCTGGGCCGTCTTGCCGCCAAGCACAATGTATCCTTGATTTCGATTGGCAACGGCACCGCTTCGCGCGAGACCGACAAGCTGGCGCAAGACCTGATCAAGCTGCACCCGGAAGCGAAGATGACGAAGATCGTCGTCTCGGAAGCGGGCGCGTCGGTGTATTCGGCGTCCGAATTCGCCTCGAAGGAATTGCCGGATATGGATGTGTCCCTGCGCGGCGCCGTGTCGATTGCGCGCCGCCTGCAAGACCCGCTGGCCGAACTGGTCAAGATTGACCCGAAATCGATCGGCGTGGGCCAGTACCAGCATGACGTGAGCCAAAGCCAGCTGGCCCGCTCGCTCGATGCCGTGGTGGAAGATTGCGTCAACGCCGTGGGCGTGGATGTGAACACGGCGTCGGCGCCGCTGCTGGCGCGCGTCTCCGGCCTGTCGGCCAGCGTGGCGCAAAGCATCGTCAGCTACCGCGACATGAAGGGCGCATTCACCTCGCGCGCGGCCTTGAAAGCCGTGCCGCGCCTGGGCGATAAGACGTTTGAACAGGCAGCCGGCTTCTTGCGCGTGATGGGCGGCGAGAATCCGCTGGACGCCTCGGCCGTCCACCCGGAATCGTACCCGCTGGTGGAAAAGATTTTGGCCGACATCAAGAAGGACATCAAGGCCGTCATCGGCGAGACCGCCCTGCTGAAAACCCTCAGCCCGGCAAAATACGCGGATGAAACGTTTGGCGTGCCGACCATTTCCGACATCTTGAAGGAACTGGAAAAGCCGGGCCGCGACCCGCGTCCGGAATTCACCACCGCCACCTTCAAGGAAGGCGTGGAAGAAATCCGCGACTTGCGCCCGGACATGATCCTCGAGGGCGTCGTCACCAACGTGGCCGCCTTTGGCGCCTTTGTCGATATCGGCGTACACCAGGATGGCCTCGTGCACATCTCTGCCCTGTCGAACACGTTTGTGAAAGACCCGCACACGGTGGTGAAGGCGGGCCAGGTCGTGCGCGTGAAAGTGCTGGAATTCGATGAAAAGCGCAAGCGCATCGCGCTGACCATGCGCCTGACGGACAGCGCGCCGCAAGCGGGCAGCAAGCCCGAGCAAAAGGGCGACCGCAACGACCGCCGCAGCATGGCGCAGCACCAGTCGCAGTCGCGCAATGCGCCCGAGCCGGCCGGCAGCATGGCCGCCGCGTTCGCCAAGCTGCGCGGTTAAGCAGCCGCCAGGCGCAGCGTGGAAGCTATCGTCATCCTGGCGGTGGACGCCGCCAGCCTGGATGCGCAGTTGCTGCTCGACGAATTGTCGGACGTGCTGCTGCGCCTGAATGGCGACAGTGGCCGTTCCTCCTTCGATGTCGAAGCGGCAACGCCGCGCGGCGGCTTTTACCTGGCCCGCGACGGTGCTGGAAACCTGCTGGGTTGCGCGGCCCTGCGGCCGTTGGGCGAGCCGGACAGTCCCACGGCAGAACTCAAGCGCATGTATGCGCGTCCGGGCGCCGCTGGCGTTGGCGCAGCCCTGCTGGCCCATGTGGAGGCGCAGGCGCGCCAGCATGGCTACCAGGCCGTGCACCTGTCCACCCGCGTGGCAAATAGCCGTGCCGTGGCGTTTTATGCCAAACACGGCTATGTGCCCGTCGTTGCCTGGGGCAAATACGTGGGCGCGGCGCAATCGGTGTGCCTGGGCAGGCAGTTATCAGTAGCAACGAGCATCAACGTGGCTGACTTGCCCGATTTATGACTTGAGCGCATACCCGTGCCGTCGTTTTCTTATAAAATGACGGCATCTATTTATTTACCCATCAGAGGCAGCTATGAGCGACGTACAAACCTGGATCAAAGAAACCGTGACAAGCACGCCAGTCGTGCTGTTCATGAAGGGCACGGCCCAGTTCCCGCAGTGCGGCTTTTCCGGCCGCGCCATCCAGATCCTGAAAGCGTGCGGCGTGGAAAACATCGCCACCGTCAACGTGCTGGATGACCCGGAAGTGCGCCAGGGCATCAAGGATTACTCGAACTGGCCCACCATTCCGCAGTTGTATGTCAAAGGCGAGTTCATCGGTGGTTCCGATATCATGAATGAAATGTTTGAATCGGGCGAATTGAAGTCCCTGATCGATGCCTGATAGCCAGCTTGCGCGGCCGCGCCGTATCGTGGTGGCCATCACGGGCGCCACGGGCGCCGTGTATGGCTTGCGGCTGCTGCAATTGCTCGTCGCCATCCCCGGCGTCGAAACGCATCTGGTCTTGTCGGACGCGGCCATACTGACCCTGCACCAGGAAACGGGCGTAGGGCGCAAGGAAATCGAAGCGCAGGCGCACGTGGTGCACAAGCTGCGCGATATCGGCGCAAGTATTGCCAGCGGCTCGTTTCAATCGGATGGCATGGTCGTCGCGCCGTGCTCGATGAAGACCCTGGCGGCCGTGGCGCATGGCTTGTCGGACAATTTGATTACGCGGGCTGCCGATGTGGTGCTCAAGGAGCGCCGGCGCCTGATTTTGATGGTACGCGAAACGCCGTTCAACCTGGCGCACCTGCGCAATATGACAGCCGTGACCGAAATGGGCGGCATCATCTTCCCGCCACTCCCCAGCTTTTATCACCACCCGCACAGCATCGCGGAGATGGTCGACCATACGGTGGCACGCGTCATCGACCTGCTCGGCATCGAGCACAGCCTGGCGCCGCGGTGGAATGGTCTGAAAATCCCAGACCAATCAGCAACAAACTGACAAACTACGTGACAAACTACGCACGCTACGATGCCTGACAAAAGCGTAGCGAGCGGCAGTGATTTGTGGCCGAGAAGCGCAACCGTGCTCTAGCACGGTGAGCATCGCCGGCCGCAAGGCGCGACGCGCAGCAGCTTAGCTCAGGCATCCACCACTCAGCGTTTTTCGAACTGAACTGCACTGGCCTGCTTCAAATCCCTGGCTTCTTCAACCATCCTGCGGTGGGCGATCCGTTTGCGCATGACTTCCGCATGTTGCGCGGCAGTCATGGGGGGCACGGTCATCAAGTCCTTCAGCTGCGCGGTATTGCTGTAGTTACTTTTCATAAGACGGCTCAAATGCTCGGCTCCGTAGTGGATGAACTGGCTACTTCTGATGTGATTATGCGCTGGTATTGGCCGCTGCGCCGCTGCGTGCGGGATTATTGTCAAATAATTCCGCTGCAGCGCAACATGCGAGATCTTATTGTGCGGCAAAATCATGTCTCCAGTATGACGCTGCGCAAATAAAAGAACAGGAGGAGCACCGTCAGCAAAAAGCGGACGGCGCCGGCCGGGGATGGCCTGAATGCTTACTTTTGGTAGTTGACTCTGACCAGCATGCGAATAAATTCTCGCGCGATTTGACGATGATGTTCATCCAATCTTTGCAAATCGGCAATTAATTTCACATCGGCGGACTCAAAACGCGACAAAGCGCTGCCCGCTTCGCCATTCGGCGTGGCGCTTTCCGGGCCGCCAAAACGCAACCATTCCGCCGGAACGCCCAACCATTGGGCAATCATGCGCAATTTTTCTTGCGTGGGAATTGCTTCGCCTACTAACCATTTCCTAGCTGCATGCACAGTAATCGGGCGTCCGTCGAAACGGATGTTGAATTCCCGGGCCAGTCTGGTCGGGCTGTCTGGAGAGTAATGGGCGTTTTTGAGAGCCAACTGAAGTCGCTGGCTGAAGCTTTCGCGTTCGTTAGAAGAATTCATAGGTGTACTATTTCATGTTGTAACATGAAAGTCAGTTTCTTGAATGACCATACAGATTGTTACATTTGAAAATAGTATCAATTAACAATTAACACTCCGGCCGGCCTTTTCGGGTAAGAATATGGCCGAATTTTCTCTTGTGATTCTGTGTGGCTTCGGTTCAAATTCGCGGCTAGCCTTGATTTTCGCACTGCAGCACGATTCAAAGCCTCGGTTTGGCATTACAACGTACGGTATCGGATAATGCCCTTCTCTATCGAGACGCGCAATGCCCATGTCATACAATTTCTTGTAGACAAAGTTTTCAGAAGGGCTATTCAGTTTCCAATATGGAAATAATCCAAACAACGTCCTCATAGTGAAACGTTGTTTTTTGATCGTGCCTACTGGAAAGAATTTGCACTCAAAAATTTTACTGCCATCGCAGCGAAAAGAATGTCGCCGTTATGCCAGGAAAGCTCTTTTTGGTGTCATATTGGCCACCAACTCTCGATATTAATCGTGTTTGCGCAAGAAGAATCAATTTATTTTCAGCAACTGTTGTCTTATTCGCCAAATTGCCTGTCCACACCCTCTTTTTTCTTTGTTGCAGCACGGACAGGGCACGCTACAATAGTATTGACGTTGACGTAAACGGCACTTTGCCACCCGCCTGCCTCGCAGCACCCCATCTATTGACCGATCGCCCATGCAACCGACACCGCCCGCAGCAATGACGACCTATACCATTACCGAACTGGCGCGGGAATTCGACATCACGGCGCGCGCCATCCGTTTCTATGAAGACCAGGGCTTGCTCAGCCCGAAGCGCGAAGGCGCCGGCGGGCGCAGCCGCGTCTACACGCCGCGCGACCGCACCCGCCTCAAACTGACCCTGCGCGGCAAGCGCCTGGGCCTGACGCTGTCAGAGATCAAGAGCCTGGTCGACATGTACGAGTCGCCGAAGGACACGCGCGCGCAAATGGACCGTTTCCTGGGCGTGCTGGCGCAGCACCGGCAGACGCTGGAGCAGCAGCGCATTGATATCGAAATGGCACTGGCGGAAATCAGCGCGCATGAAGACGCGTGCGCGTGCATGCTGGCGGATTTGGACATGGACAAGGTGTCAACAAGCTGAGTGGCCACGCGGCAGACCTTGGCCGCGCGAGCTCGCTTTACGCGCTTCACTTTACGTTTACGTAAACGTCACAACTGAGTATCATAGCTTCACTGACCCGGCATCCATGACCGCCACACTATAACGACGAGGACGACATGCTCCATCTCCCAGGCTTGACCTTTGACCACGGCGAAGACATCGCCGCCCTAAGAGTAGCAATCCAACAATTTGCCGCCGCCGAAATCGCGCCGCGCGCGGCCGAAATCGACCGCACCGACCAGTTCCCCATGGACCTGTGGCGCAAGATGGGCGACATGGGCTTGCTCGGCATCACCGTCAGCGAAGAATACGGCGGCGCCGGCATGGGCTATTTGGCGCACATCATCGCCATGGAAGAAATCTCGCGCGCCTCGGCCTCCGTCGGCCTGTCCTACGGCGCCCACTCGAACCTGTGCGTCAACCAGATCAAGCGCAACGGCACGGCCGAGCAAAAGGCGAAGTACCTTCCGAAACTGATCACGGGCGAGCACATTGGCGCCCTGGCCATGTCGGAACCGAACGCGGGCTCGGACGTCGTCAGCATGAAGCTGCGCGCCGACTTCAAGGGCGACCGCTGGGTCTTGAACGGCACCAAGATGTGGATCACCAACGGCCCCGACGCGGACGTGCTGGTGGTGTACGCGAAAAACGACCTGGAAGCAGGCGCGCGCGGCATGACGGCTTTCCTGATCGAAAAGAATTTCAAGGGCTTTTCCATCGCGCAAAAGCTCGACAAGCTGGGCATGCGCGGCTCGCACACGGGCGAACTGGTGTTCCAGGATTGCGAAGTGCCGGCCGAAAATGTGCTCGGAGGCCTGGGCAAGGGCGTCAATGTGCTGATGTCAGGCCTCGATTTCGAACGCACCGTGCTGTCCGGCGGTCCGCTGGGCATCATGCAGGCCTGCATGGACCTGGTCGTGCCTTACGTGCATGACCGCAAGCAATTCGGCCAGGCCATCGGCGAATTTCAATTAATGCAGGGCAAACTGGCCGATATGTATTCGACCATGATGGCGTGCAAGGCCTATGTGTATGCCGTGGGCCAGGCTTGCGACCGCGCCACCACGCCGGAAGCCGTGCGCCAGTTGCGCAAGGATGCGGCCGGTGCCATTCTGTATAGTGCGGAGAAGGCGACCTGGATGGCGGGCGAAGCAATCCAGGCCCTGGGCGGCAACGGCTACATCAACGAGTATCCGGCCGGCCGCCTGTGGCGCGATGCCAAGCTATATGAAATCGGCGCCGGAACCAGCGAAATCCGCCGCATGCTGATAGGCCGCGAACTGTTTGCGGAAACCAAGTAAGCACGGGCGCGCGGTTATCGACTGGGTGATGAGCTATTCATGCGAGCACAGATATGACGCAAATTGCCTTCCCAAAATTGCTTTCCTCCCAGATTGCATTCGATATCGCGCGCACCATCCGCGACGGCTTTGACAAGCATTACCGTTTGTTCCGCGCCACCAGCCAGCACGCCAAGCAGTATTTCGAGCAAGGCGCCTGGAGCGCGGCACAGACGGCGGCCCGCGAACGCATCGACTTTTATGACAAACGCGTGCAGGAATGCGTGCAGATGCTCGAAGATGAGTACGAAGAGTCGGAGTTGAGCGACGAAGTGTGGCGCGAACTCAAGCTGCACTACATCGGCATGCTGACCGAGCACAAGCAGCCGGAACTGGCGGAAACCTTCTTCAATTCCGTCTGCTGCAACATCCTGCACCGCACGTATTTCAATAACGACTATATTTTCGTGCGTCCCGTCGTTTCCACGGAATACATCGAAACGCAAGACCCGGCGCCCACCTACCGCGTGTATTACCCCGGCAAGGATGGCTTGCGCCCCACCCTGACGCACATGCTGAGCAACTTCCAGCTGGACTGCGCATTTGCCAACCTGGAGCGTGATGTGGCCCAGGTGGAAGCGCGTTTGCAGCAGCTGTTCGGCGGCGACCGGCTGGAGCCGAACCACCAGCTCCAGGTCTTGACCAGTTTGTTCTACCGCAACAAGGGCGCCTACCTGGTCGGCAAAGGCATCAACGGCAACCGCGAATACCCGTTTGTCGTGCCCATCCTGCACAACCGTCATGGCAAGCTGGTGCTCGACACGGTGCTGTTCGAGCAGCAACAGATTGCCGTGCTGTTTTCATTTACGCGCGCCTATTTTCTGGTCGATATGGAAGTGCCGTCAGCTTACGTGCAATTCCTGCGCAGCTTGCTGCCGCGCAAACCGCGCAGCGAAATCTATACGATCTTGGGCCTGCAAAAACAGGGCAAGACGCTGTTTTACCGCGACTACCTGCAGCATCTGAAACACTCGTCGGACCACTTTGAAAGCGCGCCCGGCATCCGTGGCCTGGTGATGCTGGTGTTTGCCCTGCCGTCGTTTCCCTATGTCTTCAAGGTCATCAAGGATTTTTTCCCGCCGCCCAAGGAAACCACGCGCGCGCAAGTCCAGCAAAAGTATTTGCTGGTGAAGCACCACGACCGCGTGGGCCGCATGGCCGACACGCTTGAGTATTCCAACGTGGCCTTTCCCCGCGCCCGTTTTGCCGCAGAACTGCTGGCCGAGCTGAAGCAGTTCGCCCCCTCGCTGATCGAAGAAGACCAGGAGCAGATCATCATCCGCCACCTGTACATCGAGCGGCGCATGGTGCCGCTGAACATGTGGCTGAGCAATGCCGAAAAGGAAGGCCGCGATGATCTGGTCGAACACGCCATCGTCGAGTACGGCAACGCTATCAAGGAGCTGGTCGCGGCGAATATTTTCCCCGGCGACATGCTGTATAAAAACTTTGGCGTGACCCGTCATCAACGTGTCGTTTTTTACGATTACGATGAAATCGAGTACATCACTGATTGCCAGTTCCGCGTCATCCCCCAGGCGCGTACGGAGGAGGAGGAAATGTCGGCCGAACCGTGGTATCCCATCGGCAAGCACGATGTGTTTCCCGAACAATTTGGCACTTTCCTGCTGGGCAATCCCCGCATCCGCCACTATTTCATGCAGCACCATGCCGACCTGCTGACAGCGCAATACTGGCAGGCGCGCAAGCAGCGCATCGAAGACGGCCATATCGAGGACGTCTTCCCGTATCCGCAGCATCTGCGTTTTTGTAAGCAAGCACCTTCCCACCCCCAACCGGAGATCCAACATGAATGATCCAGTCGTAATCGTCGGTGCCGCGCGCACCCCCATGGGCGCCTTCCAGGGCGACTTTGCCAACGTCACCGCCAGCGACCTGGGCGCCGTGGCCATCCGCGCCGCCGTCGAACGGGCCGGCGTGGCGACGGATGCCGTCGAGCACGTGTTTTTCGGCAATTGCCTGATGGCCGGCCAGGGCCAGGCGCCCGCGCGCCAAGCCTTGCGCAAGGCTGGCTTGCCGGACTCCACGGGCGCCGTGACGCTGTCGAAAATGTGCGGCTCGGCCATGCAGACGACCATGTTCGCGCATGACACCTTGCTCGCCGGCAGCGCCGACGTGGTGGTGGCGGGCGGCATGGAATCGATGACCAACGCCCCCTACCTGGTGCCGAAGGCGCGCGGCGGCTACCGCATCGGCCATGGCATGATCTATGACCACATGATGATGGATGGCCTGGAAGACGCCTACGCCCGCGATGAAAAGGGCAATGCCCGCTCGATGGGCACGTTTGCCGAAGAGTGCGCCAGCCAGTACGGCTTCACGCGCGAAGCGCAGGATGCGTTTGCCATCGAATCGGTGAAACGCGCGCAGGCGGCCACGAAGGATGGCAGTTTCGAATGGGAAATCGTGCCCGTGACCGTCTCCGGCCGCAGCGGCGACACCATCGTCAGCATCGATGAAGGCCCGCAAAAGGCCCGCCTGGAAAAAATCCCGACCTTGAAAGCGGCGTTCAAGAAGGACGGCACCATCACGGCCGCCTCGTCTTCGTCCATCAACGATGGCGCGGCAGCCCTGGTGCTGATGCGCGAATCGACGGCGAAAAAACTCGGCTGCACCGTCATCGCAACAATCCACGGCCACGCCACGCACGCGCAGGCGCCGAACGAGTTCACCACGGCCCCCATCGGCGCCATCAAGAAGCTGTACGCCAAAACGGGCTGGAGCAGCAGCAAGGTGGACTTGTTCGAGATCAATGAAGCGTTCGCCGCCGTGCCGATGGCCGCCATGCACGACCTTGACATTCCGCACAGCAAGATCAACATCCACGGCGGCGCGTGCGCGCTGGGCCACCCGATCGGCGCCTCGGGCGCGCGCATCATCGTCACCCTGCTGGGCGCCTTGAAGAAAACCGGCGGCAAACGCGGCGTGGCGGCCCTGTGCATCGGCGGCGGCGAAGCGACGGCGATGGCGATCGAACTGGCATAAGCTGCACTGAAGCACGGGCGCGCACGGCCAGCATGGCCAGGCGCGCGCCCTTTCATTCATTCCAGGGAGAAAACACATGCCTACCGCATTGATCATCGGCGCCTCGCGCGGCATCGGCCACGAAATCGTCCGTCAATACCGTCACGATGGCTGGAAAGTGATCGCCACGGCGCGCACGCCCGATGCTTGCGATGCCCTCAGGCAACTGGGAGCGGAAGCGCACCAGCTCGACGTGACGGATGTGGAAGGCTGTGCCGCCCTGGGCTGGAAACTCGACGATGAAAGGCTCGACGTGGCCATCCTTAACGCGGGCGTGTATGGCCCCCGCCACGACGGCTCCCCTACGCAAGAAGATTTCGATGCCGTCATGCACACGAATGTGCTGGCGGCCATGCGGCTGCTGCCCATGTTGGCGCCGCTGGTCGGCAATGCCAAAGGGAAACTCGCCGTGCTGTCTTCGCACATGGGCTCCTTGAGCGAGCGCGGCAACCCCAGCGGTTCGCTGTATCGCGCCAGCAAAGCCGCCTTGAATTCCGTGCTGATCGACACAGCCCTCGTGCATGGCCCGCAAGGCGTCAGCTGCGTGGCCTTCCACCCGGGCTGGGTACGCACGGACATGGGCGGCGCCGGCGCCGATATTTCGCCCGAGCAAAGCGCTGCCGGCATCCGCGCCACCCTGGGCAGCCTGCCGGCCACGGACAAGGCCGTGTTCCGCAACTACGATGGCAAGCCCATCGCCTGGTAGTTCCCGCATCCACCATAAAAACAAACGAGACGACGTCCCATGATACTCAATGAAGAACAGACAATGATCCAGGAAGCGCTGCGCAGTTTTTCGCGCGAGCGCCTGGCGCCCAATGCGGCCCGCTGGGACAAGGAACATCATTTCCCCAAGGAAGAATTGCAGGAACTGGCCGCGCTGGGCGCCTTTGGCGTGGCCGTGCCGGAAGCGCTCGGTGGCGCCGGCCTCGACTACGTGTCGCTGGCCCTGGTGCTGGAAGAAATCGCCGCCGGCGATGGCGGCACCTCGACCATCATTTCCGTGAATAACTGCCCCGTGTGCAGCATCGGCATGATGTACGCCAACGATGCACAGAAAGAACAGTGGCTGCGTCCGCTGGCGCAAGGCGCCATGCTGGGGGCATTTTGCCTGACGGAACCGCACACGGGCAGCGATGCGTCCGCCCTGCGCACCACGGCCACGCGCGACGGCAATGAATACGTCATCAACGGCACGAAACAATTCATTACCAGCGGCAAGTATGCGGACGTGGCCATCGTCATGGCCGTCACCGACAAGGCGGCCGGCAAGCGCGGCATCAGCGCCTTCTGGGTGCCGACGAACACCCCGGGCTACATCGTGGCGGGACTGGAGCAGAAGATGGGCCAGCATTCGTCGGACACGGCGCAAATCCTGTTCGAGAACTGCCGCATTCCGGCGGAAAATCTGATTGGCGAAGAAGGACAAGGCTACAAGATCGCCCTGTCCGGCCTGGAAGGCGGACGCATCGGCATCGCTTCGCAAGCCGTGGGCATGGCGCGCGCCGCGTACGAAGCGGCCCTGAGCTATGCGCGCGAACGCGAAAGTTTCGGTAAACCCATCTATGAACACCAGGCCGTGCAATTCCGCCTGGCCGACATGGCCACGCAGATCGAAGCGGCGCGCCAGCTGATACGCCACGCGGCAGCCATGAAGGATGCGGGCCTGCCGTGCCTGAAGGAAGCGGCCATGGCCAAGCTGTTTGCGTCGGAAATGGCGGAAAAAGTGTGCTCGGACGCCATCCAGGTGCACGGCGGCTATGGTTATGTGTCCGATTTCCCCGTCGAACGCATCTACCGCGACGTGCGCGTGTGCCAGATTTACGAGGGGACCAGCGATATTCAGAAGATTTTGATTGCGCGGGCGTTGTAACCCCAACGGCAAATGCTGGGGTCAGACCCGCCGGGTCTGACCCCGAGCGACTGCCAACTATGGACGAAAAAAAAGCCCGCTAGCGCGGGCTTCGTTCCAATGTATTACCAATGCTTTAATCGTGTCATGGACGCCAGTGCTATCTGCAAAGTGCCTCCTGATTTTCGGACTCCCATGCTATCTGCATGGTGACTCCAAGGTGTAAATCGACCATCGTATCCGGAATTACAAAATCCACTCTTCGCTCTGTCACGCCATCGACACTACACCTGTCGGTCGCCGCGCTGAAACTGGATGGTGAGATGATTTGCTGCCAAATCTCAATCACTGAACGGAGTATAGCACAGCTTTTTGTGCGGTGCAATAACGAATTGAAACCATACTTTAAATCAAGTCCTTAGCGCCAGCGGCTTGTCCTCTTCGCCGCCACGGACCACTCTTTCGTATTCGGAAATCACTTGCGCGCCCAACAGCAGCAGGGTGGCGCCGATTTCCAGGCTGAACATGACGACGATGGCCGTCGTCATCGAGCCATACACGACGTTGACCTGCGACAAGGTGGAAAAATACCAGACCAGCACATGGCGGGCGATTTCCCACAGCAGGGCCGCCGTCACGCCGCCGATCAGCGCATGCGTGATCGACAGGCGCCCGACGGGCATGACCAGGTAAATCGAGCTGAGCACGAGAATTTCGCCCGCCAGCCCCAGCAAATACAGCAGCACGCCGGACACGCCTTCCAGGCCCCAGTCGTGGCGCAAAAAGCGCACGCTTTCCTCGCCCATCACCTGCAGGCCGCCCGCCACCAGGGTAATGAGCAGGATGCCCGCGCCCAGGCACAGGATGTAGCAGTACGGCAGCACGGCGGAAATGAGGAAATGGCGGCGGCGGATGGCCACGCGATGAATGAAAATCACGCTCATGGCGTTCTCCAGCACGGTAAACGCCAGCGAGCTGAAAAACAGCATGGTCAGCAGCAGCAGCCAGCCGATCACGCCCCTGTTGTTGAGAAAATGCGCGACTTCGGCCACGATGGCTTTCGATTGCCCTGGCACCAGCCATTCCAGGTAATGGCCGATGGTCCGCAACAGCTCATCTTCTGCAATCACGTGCGACAGGGCCACCACCACCAGCATCAACAGGGGCACGATGGAGAGCAGCGAGTAATACGCGACGGCGCCCGCCAGCAGCAAGCCCTGGTTGGCGCGGAAAGCCTTCAGCACCTGCAGCACGAAGGCCAGCGGATGGCTGAGGATGTAGGTACTGGCGTGGCGGTTGATCATGTCGGGGCGGTGAAGAAGGCGGCGCAGCCTGATGCCACGCCTGCAATCACACTAGCATACTGACAATCGCCCTGCTGTACCGTGCGCTAGCAGACGGCCGGCTCCAACAAGGTCAAGGTTTGCCGGTCCGCATCCAGCCTGGCCAGGATGCCCATTGGGAGCGTGAACTGGTGGCGGATATGGCCAAACGAGTAGCCGCTGACGGCCGGCACCTTCAATGGCTGCAGATGCTGGTCCAGGGTGGCATCCAGGGTCAGCGCCGTGTCGCCCTCGGCCGCCTCGCAATGCTCGAAAATGCCCAGCATCAGCGCCGCCGTCTTGTTGAACCCCACGGACAGGTCCAGCTGGCACAACATCCTGTCGATGCGGTACGGCACTTCATTGATTTCTTCGAGGAACAAAATATGCTCGCGGAAATCGGCCGCATACGGCGTGCCAGCCAAGGCGCTGACCATGCACAGGTTGCCGCCCGTCAAGCGTCCCGTCGCCTGGCCGCCATGCACGGTGCGGATGGCGAAGTTCGGCTGCGTCTGCGCGCGGCGGTGGTTATCCAGCGCCATCGGGATGGTGTAACTGTCTTGCGGCGTCATCAGCACATTGCGCAGCTGCGTCACCGTGTAGTCGGAAAACGTGGATGAGGCCACGGGGCCGTGGAAAGTCACCAGGCCCGTCTGGCTGCCGATGGCCAGGTGCAGGGCCGTGATGTCGGAATAGCCGATCAGCACTTTCGGGTTGGAGCGGATCAAGGCATAGTCGAGCAGCGCCAGCAGCGAAATGCAGCCTGAACCGCCACGGATGGCCCAGATCGCCTTGACTTCCGGGTCGCGGAACGCCGCGTGCAAGTCGTCCAGGCGCTGCTGCACCGTGCCCGCATAGTTGCCGTGCACGGCGCGGATGTTGGCGCCCAGGCTGGCGCGCAGTCCCAGCGATTCGATATTACGCTGGGCCTTGGCGATGGCGTCCTCATCCGTAAAACCGCCCGGTGCGACGATGGCCACCAGGTCGCCGTCGCGCAGGCGCGCCGGTTTGATCAATGCGTGTTGCTGTTGCATGCGTTTGCCCTTCCCTTGCGCGGCCGCCGCCCACGCCGGTGTGCCTGCCGCCCCCAACGTGGCGGCCAGCAAGCCGCCGAAGCGGCGCCGGCTGAGATTGCTCTGACTGGACATGCGGCCCTTTCCTGGAATAAAAAACGGCGACGCCAGGCGCCGCCGCACGAGGTTAGCATGCCGGCAGGATCACCGCCGGCATGGCTGCCTTACAGGAACTTGTACTTCAGCTGGAACGACAGCGAACGGCCACGCGGGTCGGCCACGCGCGGGTCCCAGCCGGCGCCCACCACTTCATCCACGTTGTGCGCGGTGAATGGCGGATCGCGGTCGAACAAGTTCTGGATGCCCACGGTGATGGTGGTATTTTTGAAGCCCGTGTACGTGCCCGACAAGTTATACGTGGTGTAGCTGGACACGTCCGGCTTGAAGCCTGGCGGCGGCGACCCCTTGCCGCCATTCGGCACCTGGTCCTTGTAGCCCGACGAAAAACTCTGGATCAGCAAGCCGCTCCAGTCGCCGCGCGATACGCCGAAGCTGGCATTGTGTTTCCAGCGCAGGTACAGGTCGCGCGTATAAAACTTGCCGACCAGCTCCTGGTATTCCTGGCCTTGATATTCCGCAAACTTGAAGCTGTCCATATACGTGCCGTCCAGGGTCGCCGTCCATTTCGCGTCCTGGATCTTGCCTTCGCCACGCAAGCCCACATCGAGGCCGCGCACGCGGCTGCCTGCCGCATTGATCCAGCCCGCCTGCACGTACTCGATGGTGCCGTCCGGATTGCGGTGGATGTACTGGTTCAGCGCCTGGTAGTTGGCCAGCACGATTTGCGGCGTGCGGTTCAGGATGCGGTCCTTGGTATTGATGGCCCAGTAGTCGAACGAGGCCGAATATCCCTTGAATGGCTCGATGACGAAACCGACGCTGCCCTGCTTCGACGTTTCCGGCTTCAGGTTCGTATTGCCGCCCGTCTTGTAGTCGAGGCGGTCGATGGAGCAGTACTCGGGCACGCCCGGATGCTTGGCGCAGCCTTCCTGGTCGATCACGCCGTTCGGCAATTCCTGGCTCAGCGAACCCGAATACAGCTGCTGGAAGCTTGGTGCGAGGAAACCTTTGCTGGCCGAACCGCGGAACAGCAGGAAGTCGGTCGGCTGGTAGCGGAAGGCCACTTTCGGATTCGTCGTCGCGCCCACCAGGCTGTAATCGTCGCGGCGGATGGCCAGCTGCATTTCCAGGTCCTTCGTGACCGGCACCAGCAACTCGGCATACACGGCCTTGACGGTACGGCTGGCATCTTTCAATGCAGCATTGCCCGGCGCCAGCAGGATCTGGATGGCGTCAACGTCTTGCCCGAAACTGTAACCTTCGCGGCGCAAGTCAAAACCGGCCGCCATGGCCAGCGCACCGGCCGGCAACTGGAACAGCTCACCCGAAACGGAACCGTCGATCTGCGTCAGGGTCGTCTTGCCATGCTGGAAGTCGCCACGGAACTTGGTCGATTCGATCAATTGCTTGGCCGCTTCCGTCTGGCTCTGGCCCGCGCCCACCCACGGATTGATGATGCCGCTGGCCAGTGCCGCGTACAGTTTGTCCGTGTAGGAATAGCCATCCGTCAGCTTGGTCTTGGTGCTGCTTTCGGCGCGCGAAATGCCAGCCTTGTAATCCCACTTGCCAAAGTTACCCTCGAAGCCCACCAGCACGCGGGCATTGTCGGTGGTGTTTTCCTGCGTGCGGTTGCCCACGTCATTGGCGCGCCATTTATAGGAAATCGGCTTGGTCTTGTCGAAAGAAGGGATGTAGGCCGACAGATCCTGATAATACGCGCCACCGACCGGATATAAATTCTTGTTGGCGACGGTCGCCTGCACCTGCATCGGCGTCAAAATGGCCGTGGCCTTGGTGCGCGAACCGAGTACTTCGACAAACATGCGGTGGTCGGGCGCCAGCTGGAACGTGCCGCGCGACAGCAGATTGGCCCGCTCGACAGGGAATTGCAGCACATAGTCGGCCCCATAGTCATACGCACAGGAATATGTGGTGCGCAGCGGCGAGGTCACGTCTTTCCACAGCGCCGTCTGGTACTGCGACATGCCGGCGATGCTGTCGCACTTGCCCTGGAAACTCAGCGGATTGGCTTGCAGGTATTTATTCGGGTCGCCAGGTAATTGGAACGAGGTATTCAATGCCGTGCCGGCGCCCGCCATCTGGTTGGCAAACGGCGTGCCCGTGGTATCGGGCGACAGGCCACGGCCCGGCTGGTAGCCGTTGACGAAGGAGCGGTCACTGCCGTTCAGGCGCTCGGCCTTGTCGACGGTCAGGCTGGCCATGATGTTGTAGCGGTCCGACTCCAGCGAACCCGTGCCCGCCAGGATGGACGCGCGACGCGTGGCGCCGCCGCCAGCCTGCGTGTCGTTGGTGGAGACGGACGCTTCCACGCCGCTGTAATTGGTTTTCAGAATGAAATTGATCACGCCGCCGATGGCGTCCGTGCCGTAGATGGCCGAGGCGCCATCCTTGAGAATTTCCACACGTGAAATCGCGCCCAACGGGATCGAGTTCAAGTCGACCGACTTGCCGCTGGCGCCGTGCGTGGCGATGCGGCGGCCGTTCAACAGCACCAGGGTGCTCGATGGTCCCAGGCCGCGCAGCGAGGCGAACGAGGCGCCGCCGCTGACCCTGTCGGCATCGGCGCCAAACACGTTATTGCCCGAAGTCATGTTATCGGCGCCCGTGCCATTCGCCGACAGGGTGCGCACCAGCTGCTCGGTCGTCGTGATGCCCTGCTTTTCGATCTGGTCAAAGGTGATGACTTGCACCGGCAGTGCGCCCTCCTTGGCCACCCGCTTGATGCTGCTGCCCGTCACTTCGACCCGTTGCATCGCTGGCGGCACCGCGTCCTGTGCCATTACCGGCCCCACCACCCCCATCAATGCCACCAACTGCGCTAGCTTCTTCAATTTCACAGGTCTTCTCCTTGTTGGGCAATCGAAACTTGAGTTATCAAGTCAGGCTGTTAGATATGTCGCAACGTCTGTCTCGCAGTACATTTTTTTATGACATTTGCGCATGACTTTATTTGTTTTCATTTTCAGAGTAGCGCGATGCATCCGCGGCCAGCCAATGAAAAATGCTTTCCTAACCATAACTTTTTGGAATGAATGCCCTTTTCAACGGCGTGGTCACTTGCCTGCGGGGCTAGCCCTGGTTTTATCCACGTCCAGATAGCGCCAGGACGTGAATTCCACGGGGTGGCGCCTGTAGTTTTTTAGCCACGGTTGCTGCAGGTCGGCAGAGATGGGATGCGTCAGCAGCACCCACGGCGTGTAAGCGTGGATCAGCTGAAACAGGTCGAAGTACAGACTGCGTCGGCGCGGCGTATCGGATAGCAGGCGCGCCTCCTCATAGCGTTTATTGTAATCGGGCAAGTTGAAGCGGGCATAGTTGGCGCGGCCAACGTTGCCGCCATACAACAATTGCATAAAGTTATCGCCATCGGGGAAGTCGGCGATCCAGTTGGTCTCGAACATCTGCACCTTGCCCAGGCGCGACGCCTTGATGATTTCCGTCTTCTTGTCGCTCTTGAACTCAACGCGCAGGCCGATGGCGTTCAGGTTGCGGCGCCACAACTCATCGCGCAGCCGTCCCACCGTGCTCGGCTCCGTATGCATGCTCAAGATCAAGGGCGTGCCATCTGGCTGCGTGCGGAAACCGTCCAGACCCGCCTTGTAGCCGAAGCGGTCCAGCAGGGCGCGCGCCAGCACGGGATCGTAGCCGACTGGGCTGCGGTAAGCCTTGTCGTAACCGAGCACATTGGGCGGCAGCGGCGATTGCGCCGGCAAGGCCAGGCCCTTCTTTAACAGCGCGATGTCTTCGCGGCTGTTATAGCTGAGGGCGATGGCGCGCCGCAGGGCCAGCTTGTCCTTGGTCGTGCCGCCCAGCACGGGGTCGTCCATATTCATCCACATGTAATACGTTTGCAGCACGGGAAAGCGCGTCAACTGCAAGCCCTTGGCGGCCAGCGCTGGCTTCAGGGCGCCGTTTTCCAGCACCATGTCCGTCATCGATTCCGGCACTTGCTCCAGGTAATCGAATTCGCCTTTCAAAAAGCCCAGCATGCGCGATTGATATTCCTCAACGATGCGCACCTCGATGCGCTCGACCAGGGGCAAGCGCTGGCCTTCCAGCGCGGCGGCGATGGCGCGCGCATCCAGCGGCAAGGCGGCCAGCGCCTTGGCCTGCGTATGGAACACGGTGGAACGGAAAGTCGGATTGGCCTGCAGCACGATCTTGTCGCTGCGCTTCCATT
Source organism: Janthinobacterium breve (assembly GCF_051380895.1). Classification (NCBI taxonomy): domain Bacteria; kingdom Pseudomonadati; phylum Pseudomonadota; class Betaproteobacteria; order Burkholderiales; family Oxalobacteraceae; genus Janthinobacterium; species Janthinobacterium breve. Next base: position 232,585 of record NZ_JBNYXY010000013.1, read on the forward strand.
CCTTCACCAGAAATGGCCCCGTGCCCACGGGATGGTTGCCGATCTGCCCCGGCGCCGCATACGCTTCGGCTACCTCGCGTGCCACCACAGCTGTCGCCGGCATGGCCAGGTAAAACAGGAAGTTCGGGTCGATGGCGTTGAGGTGGATGCGCAGAGTGTATTTGTCCAGCGCCTGCAAGCCGGCGATCGGCGTGTCGTAGCTGAATTTGGCTTTCAGGGCCGCATCGCCCACCAGCTTGTCTTCCAGCAAGAATAGCCACGGCGACTTCAGGCTGGGGTCATACAGCCGCGTCAGGCTGTAGACATAATCCTGCGCCGTCACTTCGCGCAGCTGGCCCTTGAAAGCGGGGTCGGGCGTGAAGTACACGCCGGGCTGTATCTGAAATATATACGTGCGCCCATCATCCTCGACCTTTGGCAAGCCGCGCGCCGTGTTGCCCTGCAGCTGCACCGGGCGCGCCAGGTAGTCATAGCGCAGCAGGGGATCGAAGATGTTTTCCATCAAATTCAGGCTGGCCAGGTCCGAGGCCACGGCCGGGTCCAGGCCCGTCTCGCTAGTGCTGAGGAACAAGTGCAGGGTCTTGCCGGCGCGGGCCACCGTGGCGGGCGCCACATCGGCGGTGGCGTGGGCCGGCACATTGAAAAGCGTCAACAGGGCCAGGCCGGCGGCGCAGGCGGTTTTGTGTAAAAACATCATCAGTGATCCAGTGCAGACAGGGGTAGCAAACAAACGTGAAGAACAGGCATCACCGAGACTACTCGGGCACAGTACGGGGCGCCAATGAAAACAGGCTGCCAGCTTATAACTTTTTGGCATGCGATTGCTGCATTCTTTCATCAACTCGTATCGGGCTGCCCCTATACTTTGTTTGCAGACATTTTTCACTCCCGACACACAGAACTGATCGCATATGGCACTTAATTACATCTGGTCCGGCTTTTTCCTCGTTGGCTTCCTGGCCGCAGTGCTGCAGTGGCTGTTTCTTGGCGATACCGATATCTTCAAGCGCATCATCGATGGCACGTTCGAAACGGCGCGCATGGGCGTGATGGATATCGCCCTGCCGCTGGCGGGCGTGATGACCTTGTGGCTGGGCATCATGAACATCGGTGAAAAGGCGGGCATCGTCGGCTGGCTGGCGAAAGTGATCGCGCCCTTCTTTTCGCGCATCTTCCCGGAAATTCCCAAGGATCATCCGGCCACCGGCCACATGGTGATGAATTTCTCGGCCAACCTGCTGGGCCTGGACAATGCGGCCACGCCGTTCGGTCTAAAAGCCATGGAAAGCCTGCAAACCTTGAACCCGAACAAGGAAGAGGCGACGAATGCGCAAATCATGTTTTTGGTGCTGCACACCTCGGGCCTGACCCTGATTCCGCTGGCCATCATGGCGCAGCGCTCCATCCTCGGCGCGGCCGACCCGTCCGACATCTTTATCCCCTGCATGATCGCCACCTATGTCGCCACCGTGGTCGGCATCATCACGGTGTCCATCAAGCAACGCATCAATCTGCTCAACCGCGTCGTGCTGGGCTGGATGGGCGGCATGACGAGCGCCATCGTGGCCATGATCTGGTACTTCACACAATACCTGACGAAACAGGAAATCGAGCTGGTCTCGAAAGTGGTCAGCAACCTGGTATTGATCAGCGTCATTGCCATCTTCATCATCGGCGCCCTGCGCAAGAAGGTGAACGTGTATGACGCCTTCATCGAGGGGGCGAAAGGCGGCATCCAGACCTCGATTACCGTGATTCCCTACCTGGTCGGCATGCTGGTGGCCATCAGCGTGATCCGCAACGCGGGCGTGTTCAATTTCCTGATGAGTGGCATGAACTGGTTCTTTGCCAACTTGGGCATCAATACGGACTTCGTGCCCGCCTTGCCGACGGCCATGATGAAGCCGCTCAGCGGCTCCGGCTCGAAAGCCATGATGATCGACGCCATGAATACCTATGGCGTCGATTCCTTCGTCGGCCGCCTGGCCTGCGTGTTCCAGGGCTCGGCCGACACCACCTTCTATATCGTGGCCCTGTACTTCGGCTCGGTGGGCATCCGCAAGACGCGCTATGCAATCACGGCCGGCCTCATCGCCGATTTCGCTGGCGTGGTCACGGCCGTCTTTGTCGCCTACGTCTTTTTCCACTAAGGAGCACCATGTTACGTCCTGTTCTGATGGCTGCGCTGTTGGCGGGTCTTGGCCTGTCGACTGCCCACGCGCAATTGCCCGAATCCGTCAGCCTGCTGTTGCGCAGCGCGAATATTCCCGAAGACGCCATGGGCGCCATCGTCTTGCGCGGCAATACCACCGTGCTATCGCATGGCGCCGAACGCAGCATGCAGCCCGCCTCCACCATGAAACTGGTGACGACGGCCGTGGGCCTGGAGCAACTGGGTCCCATCTTCCGCGGCCGCACGGAGTTGCGCACCAGCGCCGATGTCATCAATGGCGTGCTGAAGGGCGACCTGATCCTGCGCGGCGGCGCCGACACGGATTTCAACGCGGACGTGCTGGCGCACATGCTGCAAACCCTGCGCAACCAGGGCATCGTGAAAATCAAGGGTGACCTGATCCTCGACCGCCAGCTGTTCCAGCCGGCCCGGCCCGATATCGGCGCGCTGCCGTTCGATGAGTCAGCAGAGTTCCGCTACAACGTCATTCCCGATGCATTATTGCTCAACACCAATTTGCTCGATATCAACATGAACTCGACGGACCGGCAATTGAGCATCCTCATGCAGCCGCCGCTCGAAAATGTCAGCATCACCAGCGACATGAAGCTGGTCAAGGGCAGCTGCGCCAGATGGGAAGATGGCTGGCGCCCGCCCGAATACCGGCGCGATGCGGGCGGCAAGCTGCAGGTGATACTGCACGGCACCTTCCCGCAAAATTGCAACAAGGCCACCAGCATCAATGTGCTCGATCGCAACGATTATGCGGACCGTTTGTTCCGCGCCACCTGGAAACGCCTGGGCGGCACGATCACGGGCACGGTGCGCGAAGCGCCGTTTACGGGCTTGCCGCCGATGGCCGAACCGGTCGGCACGCGCATGCTGGCCGACCACGTGGCACGCGCCTTGCCAGAGGTCTTGCGAGATATCAACAAGACGTCCGATAACACCCTGGCCCGCACCTTGTTCCTGAGCCTGGGCAGCTTGCAAAGCGATGGCTGGCTGGGCAGCCGCCCCGTTGCCATGGCGGCGCCGGAAGATACGGCCAGCCGGGCGCGGCTCGTCATCCAGGAGTGGTTCCAGCGGCACAATATCGACACCCAGGGCATGCTAGTCGACAACGGTTCCGGCTTGTCGCGCACGGGCCGCATTGCGCCGGCGCAAATGGCCGGTGTGCTGCAAGCCATGCAGCAAAGCCCGTGGGCGCCCGAGTTCCAGTCCAGCCTGCCCATCGTGGCGCTGGACGGCACCATGCGCAAGCGCCTGCTGAATAGTCCGGCAGCCACGCGGGCCCGCATCAAGACGGGAACCTTGAAGAATGTGGTAGCCATCGCCGGCTATGTGCCCGATGCCAACAATCAACTGTGCGTGGTGGTCGCCATGATCAACAGCGATCTGGTGGGCAACGGCAATGGCCGCGCGGCTGTCGATGCGCTGATCGAGTGGGTCGCCAGAAGCGGCGCCACGCCGGTAGCGACCGAGCAATAAGCGGGCGCAGCGGCCTAGTTTGGCGGCGTGCGTGCTGCGCTGGCAAAAGCCAGGCGCAGCACGTAGACGGCGGCGGCGCTGATCAGCAAGACGGTCACCAGCGAAGCCTCCACGCCGAAGGCAGCGCCAGTCAGCATGGCATTGCCTGCCAGTTCGCCGCGCAGCAAGCCGGCGGTATCCGCATGGCCGGACACCGTCGATGAGAACACCTGACCCACGCAGTAATTCCAGCCGACATGCGTACCGATGCACACCCACAAACGGCGCGTCTGCATGTACAGCGCCGCCTGCAGCACGCCATACGCTACAAGCCCGGCAATCGCCAGCAAGGAAAAGCCGGCATTGGGCAAATGGGCCAGGGCGAACAGCAGCGATGAAATCACGATGGCAGCCTTGCTGCCCAGCGCACGTGCGGTCACGCCAAAGAGTACCCCACGAAACATCATCTCCTCGGCCATGCCGACCAACACCAGTTCGGCCAGCGGGAGCAGCAACAAGACGCTCAGCGCGTTGACGCCGCTAAACTGATACACGCCCAGCGCAGCGAGTACGGCAAAAGTGAGGACGACCAGTCCGGTACCGAGCAGCAGACCTCGCCCCAGCTCGCGCGCCATGCCCGGTATTGCCAATTCGGCCGGCTGGCGTTTTTCGATGCTGCGCACATAGAATTGGTAGCCGAACCATACCAGTACTGCCGCCAGCAATTGTGGCCACAGGATGCGGTAGGACTTGTCCACTAGCTTGGAGGCGACGATCATGGTAAGTGGCACCGGGGCAAAGGTCAGCACCATGCCCAGCACAATCTGCACCAGGGGATAAGCCATCAGGCGCGCCAGAGGGGATTTTTTTGTTGCCATGCTCAGGGTGTTGTCCATCGTCACTTTCCTCAAAAAGTTTTCAGGGAGTTGCTTTTGCCTGCTTGCTTGCATCGCGGATGCGCTCGCCAAATGAGCGCTGTTCAAGAAGCGTGATGGCTTGCGCCAGGCACGCGGACAAGGGAAATGCCAGTTCCGCATCCAGGCTGTCGGCGGCGCACTTGGTCGCCTGCCAGCATGTCTGCAGATGGGGCAGCAGTGTCTCGCCCTGGCTGCTCAGACGTACCACGCGCTGGCGTCCATCGTCGCCACCGGCGGCCACCAGCAGCAAGCCTTCCTTTTTCATCAGGGCCACCGTTTGCGTGACGGCCGGCTGCGTGATGCCAGCCAGCTCGGCCAGCTGGCCGATGGTCGCGCTCTGCTGTTGCGCCAGTACCCGCATCACAGGCGTGTAGCGGGGCCGGTAATCGAGGCCCGCGTCGGCATAGGTTTGCTGGACGGCGCCGTCCAGCAGTTCGATCAGGTGGCGTAGTTGTGTTCCGAGTCCTTGTTTCATGTAGTGATAGTAGCAGCATTTATATAAGTACTTATATAAATATTGGATGGCTGTTGCGTCTTATGCACAATGCACCTTGTGGGTGCCTGAAAACGGGAGGGGAGTGGTAAGGAATTGCCAGACGAAAAAAACCCGACCATTTCTGATCGGGTTTTTCTCTACTACGAATAACAAGCCTGACGATAACCTACTTTCACACTGGTTGCAGCACTATCATCGGCGCAAAGTTGTTTCACGGTCCTGTTCGGGATGGGAAGGGGTGGGAC